>JBNLFL010000044.1:0-16877 GCA_050305515.1 Sulfurimonadaceae bacterium | reverse complement strand
GAGTTCCCACTGCTTGTTGGCAGTCAGAGTTTTGTTGGCAGTGATGTCGCCTTCAAGAACTGAAACCGCTGCTGCATTGTAAGCAGGTGCAGGAATTCCGCTGTAGGCTGCATCGTTGGCGTTGTAGCGCGCTTCTACGTCCGCTGCACCCGCACCGTCATAGCGTACTTTTGCCGCTACAGAGCTGCTTGAGCTAGAAGAGCTTGATACACTTGAAGAGCTGCTGGATACTGCAGAAGAACTACTGGAAGAAGGCGTGGGGGCACCGGCACCGTCTGATGAGCTGGAACCGCCGCCTCCGCCGCCACCGCCACAACCTGAGAAGGTCAACAACGCAGCCGTAGCTGCACTTACCAAAATTCCTGATACATTTTTTTCAAACGCCATAATGTGTCTCTCCTGTAAAAAATTCCCAGAAGTGTAAAACGGCTATGTTACACAGTTTGTACCATACGGTTACATACCGGTTACATGTAAGAGATCCGATACCATTTTTTAGATACTTAATATATACAGCCATTCGTATATAACAGAAAAAATCAAAAATGACCCTGTAATGCATTTGTGTCACTGTTGTATCAAAGATGTGAAGAAGCAGTAACATCCATGCAATGCGTTACGTTTATGATTGCAACGATCTTAATCAAGCAAGGAATGACATGATGGCTAAAAAATGGCTCTCACTCGCAGCTTCGGCTGTACTGGTAGCAGGTTTCGCTGGATGTAGCGATGATAGCAACGGTTCAAAATCTATCGCGTTCAGCGAGATTTCTGTACCTACAGACAGTGCTTCAAAAGCACAGGTTCGCGCTTCGACTGAAGTGACTGTAAACGGCAAAAGCCATGCGATCGGTTACCATACGATTGTACGTACGGGAGAACAGTTTACATCCGGTACGTTCGGGCAGCTTTTTGACATTAACGGCAACAAGCTTAAAGAAGCTGACGGTTCCGACTGGATCTGTACGAACGGTTCAGGCCCGGATCATACGACACTTCAGAGTTTTGGAAAATCGATCTATGCGGTAACACAGCTTGAGTGCGGCGTCGGTGGTGCCTATGTTACAAAACTCTCCCAGGATGCTGACGGTATCCTCACTGCGGTTGACACCAAAGCGGCAGACTTCTCAGGTGCACGCGGTACCTATGTTAACTGTGCCGGTATGAAAACGCCATGGGGAACCCATCTGGGAACCGAAGAGTATGAAGCCTACATGATTACGGGTTATATTGATCCGGCTGACGGCAAATATAAAGTTGCCAAATACGATAACAAAATCGATGCGGTTGTCGCGTATTACGGTAAAAACCGTGCCGCACTCTCCAATGCCGAACTGATGACAATGGGCTACTACTACGGCTGGTTCTGGGAACTTGAAATCACCGGTGAAAATATGGAGTCTTCCGTAACCAAACATTACGCCATGGGCCGCGCCGCATGGGAACAGGGATTCGTACTGCCTGACAATCGTACCGTATATATGGGCGATGACGGCACCAACGGTGCATTCTGGATGTTCGTTGCCGACAAAGCGAAAGATCTGGGTGCGGGTCATCTTTATGCCGCCAAATGGAATCAGACTTCAGACACGGGTGCGGGAGCGGCTGATCTGACATGGATTGACCTTGGCCATGCTACCGACGCGCAGATCGATGCGGCTCTGGATGCCGGTGTCAACTTTGACACCATGTTTGAAAAAGCGACGTATAACAACGGCTGTCCTACGGGATTCACCTCTATCAACGAGCAGGCGGGAAGCCAGTGTGTGAAACTCAAATCGGGTGATTTCGCCGGTACTTCCATTGCAACGCTGGCATCACGCCTTGAAGCACGTGTTTATGCCGCCTACCTTGGTGCCACTACCGAGTTCCGTAAAGAAGAGGGTGTGACATTCAACGAACAGGATAAAAAACTTTACGTGGCTATGAGTCAGGTTACAAGCGGTATGGAAAATGCCAACGCTAAATACGACCTCGGCAGCAACAACGACATCCGTCTGGCGAAAAACAGCTGCGGTGCCGTGTATCAGCTGGATGTTAAGGGTGGTATCAAAGACACGAGTGGCGCAAACATCAACAGTAACTACGTTGCCGTCAACATGGCAGGTCTTGTAGCCGGTGTCGGCAAAGATTACACAGGAACGATTTATGAAGGTAACAGCTGTGATATCACCGGTATCGCCAATCCTGACAACCTCTCATTCCTTGACGGTTACGGCATGCTGCTCATCGGTGAAGATACCGACATGCACCCGAACGACTTTATCTGGGCCTATGACATCGCTTCAGGCGAACTGACTCGCATTTTGACGGCTCCTTACGGTGCCGAGACAACGTCACCGTTCTGGTACAAAAACTTCGGTGGACACGGTTACATCATCACAACGATCCAGCATCCGTTTGGAGAGATCGGTTCAGGTGATCCTGACTATGCCATTGGCGCGAACGCTTCCGATGCAGACAAAGAGTCTTACATCGGTTACGTCGGACCACTTCCAAAACTGTAAAACTAACGCTTCGGGATTCATCCCGAAGTATCCTGAAGGGAACTTATGAAAACCATGGCTCAAATTACAATGACTCTGACTGTTTTTCTGGTGCTGCTCATTAACGGCTGCAGTAGCAGTGAATCAGAATCGGCGCTCCAGCCGACATTTTATGCCGCTCCGGTGAGCAATCTGAGTGCTTACATCACCTCCCAGTGCTATACCAAAACGGATGATGAGAGCGGAGAACACCATAACCCCTGTTTTGCGTGTCATATCAACTCGCAGGTTCCCAATTATGTTGACGACTCGGATCTTCAAAAAGAGTATCCGGGGGTATCGGTCGCGTTAAAGAACCCATGGAGCAATCTTTTTAAAGACCGCACTATGCTGGTAGAAGCGATCAGCGATGAGAACATCCTTGATTATGTTCGAACGAATAACTATAAAGATGCCAACGGTTCGTTACTGCTGGCCCGGAACCTGCATCTTCTTCCCGAGGCGTGGGACTCCAACGGCAACGGTTACTGGGAAGGCTATATTCCGGACTGTTATTTCAATTTTGACAGTGACGGGTTTGACCAGAATGAAGACGGTATCGATACCGGATGGCGGGCTTTTGCGTATTATCCGTTTTTGGGAACCTTCTGGCCGACTAACGGTTCTGCCGATGATGTCATCATCCGTCTCTCTGCGGTGTTCCGCTCCAATGACGCGGGTGTCTATGACAGGGAAGTCTATAAAATCAATCTTGCAATCGTCGAGGCGCTGATTGCACGGCGCAATGTCGTCATTGACGCGGTCGATGAAAACAGATTCGGTGTGGATCTTGACAAAGACGGTGTTCTGGGAACGGCAACGCAAATTACTTACGACTGGGCACCGCTGGAAGATCGTTACATGTATTATGTCGGCGCGGCGAAAGCGGCGCTGGAAGCGGGAACGGTACATCTGGCTGCAGGGCTCTATCCCGAAGAGACGGAGTTTTTGCACTCAGTACGCTACCTTGACGTGCAAAACAATCAGGTGACGATGGCCGCGCGCATGAAAGAGCTGCGCTATGCCAAAAAAGGTTCCTGGTACACCTACAGCGAACTGCGCCAGCTTGCCGAGCGTGAAGCTTTTGACAAACAGGTTGAACCCGAGAAGTACCGCCGCATTACCGGCAACTACGAAATGGGCTATTTCAATGCTCAGGGGTGGCGTTTTCAGGGCTTTATTGAAGACGAAACCGGCGGTCTGCGTCCGCAGAACAATGAGGAGACGGTCTATTGCATGGGGTGTCACGGCGGCATCGGGGCGACGGAAGACTCCATCTTCTCATTCGGGCGCAAGTTTGACGAAACGCATCATAACCGCGGTTGGTATCACTGGAGTCAAAAGGGCATCGAGGGCGAACCGGAACCTTTAACGCCTGATCAGCGCTACGAGTACAGCCTCTATCTGGAGACCAACCATGCCGGAGACGAGTTTCGCCACAATGACGAAGTGATGGCGAAGTTTTTTGATGATTCAGGAGTACTCAAGACGTCTGAACTGGAGAAACTGCACGGAAATATCGCCGAGCTGCTTTTGCCGAGCACGCAGCGCGCGCTGACACTCAACAAGGCCTACAAAGTCATTGTTGACGAACAGAGCTTCGCGCTCGGACGCGACGCTCATGTCAAGCCGGTTGAAAGTGTGCATCGGGAGATCGAAGCATCACAGTCGACAGGCAACACGGTAGTACACATCAACTACGAGTAGGCGACTGCATCGCAACGACGCGTTGCAGCGCATCAAAGCTTTGCCTTTAATTTTTCATCCATCGGGTGAATCCTGAAAAATTCAGGTTCCAAAATCAGTGAAGAAAGCACTTTTTTTAGAACCGCCTTACCTCTTTGGTTGCATAATCCTTCTTATGAAAATTATTACGCTGCTTTACATTCTGGTTACATTTCTTGGTGCCGATACGGTGCGCGACATGCTTGGCCGCGAGGTCACATTTCATGCTTCTGAGCGGCTGGTTGCTTTAGGACCGGGCGCATTGCGTCTGGTTGTTTATATGGGTCTTGAGCCGCGTCTGACAGGTGTGGAACGCATTGAACGACAGCCTGCACCGCATGCGCCCTACCGTCAGAAACTCAACATTGCCGCACTGCCGGTTGTTGGCGAGGGCGGTGCCGGAAAACTGCCCGATTTCGAAGCGCTGCTCAAAGCCAAACCCGATCTGATTCTGACATCGTTTTATTCACGCGAACAGATTGCGATGATTGAGGCAAAAACGGGCATTGCAGTAGTGGCGCTGAGCTACGGAGATTCTTACGGCGGACGCGGCGGGGTTGGCAAGCTTGAGGGTGTCAAAGCGTCGCTGAAACTTCTTGGAACCATTACAAAGACACAGCAGCGTGCCACAATCCTGACCGATTTTATGGACACCCAGGCGGAGCTTCTGGGTGCACTGGGGCTTAAAGGGCGGCAGGCTTACATTGCGGGGCTTGGCTACAAAGGGGCACAGGGCATCACGAGCACCGAGCCTGATTATCCCCCTTTCGAGATGCTCGGAATTCGAAATGCCGTCGTATCCGAAGGGAGAGGACACCGTTTCATCAAGGAAGAGACGCTGGCCAAAGCACTTCCGGAGTATCTCTTTATCGATCCCATGGGTTCAGGCATTATCGCACAGGAACGCCAAAAAAGAGCGTGGCTTTTTGAGCTTCTGGAGAAGAAAGGGACGTTTCATACCCTGCTTGCTTCCAACTATTACAACGCCAATATCGAAAACCTCTTTGTGAATGCGTGGATGATTGCCGCAGCCATGGGAGAAAACGTCGATGCGGCAGAGCAGTCCCGAAACATCTACCGTCTCTTTTTGGGAGAAGGGCACGCAGCGGTGTCAGCGCCTTGAATTATGCCTTACATGTAAAGCGCCGGCGCAGGGTGCGTCTGGCTGCGGCAGTCACACTTGTCGGGCTGATGATGGTATTGGGATACGGCACACTCTTTTATGGCATCTCGTGGCCGGGCAGCGAAAGCACGCAGCTGATCGTGTTGCAGATTCGTCTGCCGCGTCTGCTCGCCGCGCTGCTTGGCGGCGCGGCGCTGGGACTCTCGGGTGCGCTGATGCAGGGAGCGCTGCGCAATCCGCTGGCGTCTCCCTTTACACTGGGTGTTTCGCAGGCGGCGGCGTTTGGAGCGAGTTTTGCCATTGTCGTGCTGCATGCGTATGAAAGTGACACCGGGCTCTACAGCGTCACACTCTGCGCCTTCATTTCGGCCCTTGCGGGGATGGGTGCCATCATGATGCTTGGACGTGCCATGGCATTTCGTCCCGAAGTGCTGGTGCTTGGCGGCGTGGCAATCGGCGCACTGTTCGGAGCGGCGACGATGCTGCTGCAGTACTTTGCCAGTGATCTCGACGCGGCCGCCACGCTTTTTTGGACCTTCGGCGATCTGGGAAAGGCAATGTATGCTTCTTTGGGTATGCTTGCCGCCGCACTCGCCATCGCCTCGGGAATATTGTGGCGGTGGCACTGGCAGCTTGACGCACTGCTGCTGGGGGATGAACACGCCCACAGCCTTGGCGTGGCGGCCAAACGGCTGCGGTTGTGGTTGCTGGTGATTGCAACGCTGCTCGGTTCTCTCGCGGTGGCCTATTTTGGTGTGATCGGTTTTATCGGGCTGGTCGCGCCGCATATGGCACGCCTGCTTTTTGGTGCCGCACACGCCGCACTGCTGCCGCTGAGCGCGCTCGGAGGCGCACTGCTGCTTCTGGCTTCGGATACGGCGGCACAGCATCTGCTGGAGCATTCGGTGCTTCCGGTGGGTATTTTGAGCGCCTTTCTGGGAGCGCCGCTCTTTTTGTACCTGCTGTTTCGACAGGGGCGTTCATGGCGCTGAGTGTAACAAACCTTGGAGTGCGTCTGGGCGCTGCCGGTGTGCTTGAAGGGGTGAGCTTTGAGGCGCAAAGTGGCATGATGCATGCGCTCGTCGGTCCCAACGGCGCGGGAAAAACGACGTTGCTGCGCGCGCTTGGCGCCATGGTGCCCTATGATGGCAGCGCACGCTTTCATGAACAGGAGCTAGGCCGCGTCGCGCCGGAAAATCGTGCCCGGTGGATGGCCTATGTACCGCAGTTTCTGCCGGGGGTGGCGCTGAGCGTTTTAGAGGTGCTCGAACTTTCGCGCCGCCCTTTTGGTACTCCCGCAAAAGAGCGCGCGCTGATTGAGCGACAGATCGCCACGTTCGAACTCGAACCGCTGCTCTCAAAACCGCTTGAACGGCTTAGCGGCGGACAGCGGCAGATGGTGATGCTTGCCGCCGCGCTCTTGCAGACGCCGAAACTGCTGCTGCTTGACGAACCTATCGCGCATCTTGACCCGAAAAACCGTCTGGAAGTGTTACAGCGGCTGCGCAGCGCGACGAAAGAGCAGGAGATTACAACCCTTATCGTGCTGCACGATCTTCAGCATGCGCTGCACTACTGCGATACGCTTTTGCTGCTGCGGGAGGGACGGCTTCTGGGACATACTCCGGCCTCCGAACTTGACGCCGCACATCTGGGGACGCTCTACGGTGTGCAGACCCGGCTCTTCTGGGACGATGGACATCCTTACGTGGCCTTCGCCCATCGGCACAACAATAATCAGACATCACACCAACATAAAGGATAGCCATGATGAAAAAAATCGTGACATGCAGCTTTGCGCTGGCAGCGGGACTCGGAGGTGCGGAACTCGCCCCCATCGATGTGAACGCGGAGACACTGTATGCACCGCTGCCCGCAACGGCGGAAGTGCTGGATCAGAAAACGACACTCGATTCCGAAACGCTCAACCTTTTTGGCCCCAAAGCGCAGAGCAGTGCCGTAATGGCGCTCGATATGGCACCCGGAGTTACCGTTGAGAGTGTTGACGCCTACGGACTGGGCGGCACATCCATGCGGGAGCGCGGGGTGGACAGTAACTTTCTTGGCATGACCATCGAGGGGATTCCTCTCTACTCGATCCGTCCTATCGGTCCGCGTGTGGATATTATGGACCTTGAAAATGTGGCCTTTCTTGACTTTTTCCGGGGGGCTCAGAGCCCGAAAAACCATACCGGTGTCGGGTCGCGCGGCGGATTGATTGATCTGCGGTGGATGCATCCTGCCGATAGGTTCACGACATCGCTGCAAAGCCGGGCAGGCAGTGACATGTTTTACAAAAATTACCTGCGCATCGACAGCGGGCGTATTGATGCCATGCCGCTGAAACTCTTTGGTTCTCTAAGCCGCAGCAGCGCTGAAAAGTGGAAAGGCGAAGGCGATCTGGGGCCGCGCACCAACGTTGCATTTGGAGTCGAGGTGCCTTCTGAAGCGGTGCATGCCACGCTCTTTTTCAACCACACCGAGCACAAACGCCACGACTTTATGCCGCTGAGTTATGCGCAGACACAGGATCTGGATGCGAACTACAATCTGGATTATCAGAGCAGCGAGGATAACCGCAGTGATTATTATGACTACCACAAGCGCGAAAGCCGCTACGATGACGTATCGCTGCATCTGGAACGGGCGTGTCTGGGGCTTACATGTAAACTCAAACTTTACGGATCGCATTATCTGGAAAAAAGCGATGAGGGCGACGGCAAAGGCACCGTTGACGGCACGCGTCTGGGCATGATTGCATCGGGAAGTTACGATGCGGATGCATGGGGAATCGAGGGCGGCGTCTGGATGGAGCGCGCCGAGCTCGACAAATATGTCAGCAAGGTGAGTGCTACGCCCGAGCGGACGCATCAGGGGTGGAAATGGCTCAATAAAAACCGCGGAGCCACGGAGCTGGTCTCTCCGTATCTGGTTGGAAATGCGCAACTCGATGCCCTGCGTCTGGAAGCGGGGTTTCGCTATCTTTACTATAAAGAGGCGGCTAATGATACCTACTTGCCCAACAATAAAATCGCCGATTATGACGACGCAATCGCCGGAGGCACCATCGCTCCGGGCGGCAGTGTCGATGCTATGACCTATCATGTGGCCCTTCCAACACTTGGAGTGCATTATCGGGTAGATGAAAAGGCCGAACTCTTCGCCAAATGGGGACGGGGCTATCAGCGTCCCTACCGCTACAGCTTCGCCGCAGCCTACGGCGCGAACAAAAACGGCCTGCGGGATAAGCTGCAGGCTCAGGGGAAAGGGTTGCAGGATATTGTCAAAGAGTGGAAAATGGAAGAATCGGACCTCTTTGATCTGGGCGGGCTCTATTACGCAGAACATGCTACAGCGGGAGCGACGCTCTTTTACCACCGCCACGAGAACTTGCTTTCAAGTGCCTATGATCCGACTCTTGGGATCGATTATCTGCAAAATGTCGGAAATGCGCACGTTTACGGCCTTGAACTGACACTCGACGCCGAAGTGTTGCGAAACTTCTGGATCTACTGCAATCCGGCATGGATGCACAGCGAGATCGAAGAAGATCTCGATTACGGTGCAAACACGGTGAAACTCAAGGGGAATCAAATGAGCGAAACCCCTGATTTTACGCTGAAAACGGGGGTACTGTACCGTTTTGACATGCATACGTTCAACCTCAACGGCCGCTATATCGGTACGCGCTACGGCGATGTGAAAAACAGCGAAAAAATCGATGCCTATTTTACGCTTGACGCACGCTACGGCTACCGCTTTAAATTTGATGCCATTTCCGGAGAGCTCTGGCTTTCGGGAACGAATCTGCTTGATGAAAAATATGTCTCCGAGGTTGGCAGTGCCGACATGCTCGAAGATACCCCCGCCTATTATGTCGGTGCGCCACGGAGTGTGATGGCCGGAGTGGAGATGACATTTTGAACCTTTTTATGTCACTGCGCCAACGTGCGCTCGAAACACCACTCTGGCAAGCGGATATGACCCAATCACTGGGGATGACCCCTTCGTGCGGCTACTGCCTGCTGCGCGAGGGTGCTTACACGGGTGTGGGACTCGCACTGACGCCGCAGGGCGAAGGGGCGCTGACACCGCTCGGCGGTGATGCCAGAGAGGTGCTGGAGCGTTCAAAAGCGTATGAACCTTACGGCCGTGCGGCGGCGCTGAGCGTCATGAATGCGCTCTTCTCCCTGCGGCGCGAGGCTATGGGGATAACGTACGCTCCGGACATGCGCGTGCTGCTGGCGCAGAAGATTCTCGAAGCAACCGATGAACACAGTCGCATCGTCATTATCGGAAATCTGCGTCCGGTTGTGACAAAACTGCGCGCAAACGGCCGGCAGGTCGAGGTGTTTTGCCGCAGTGCCAACAACCCCTCCGATGGGGTCTATAACGATATTTTCGAATACGAAGCCGTGATGCAAGCCGACGTACTGCTGATTACCGGAGCCGCGCTGATCGGCTCGACAGTCGATGCGCTCATCGCCATGAGCCCCAAAGCATCACTGCGGATTGTGGCGGGTTTCTCTGCCGGGATTGATCCGCAGTGGCTGCGCGGCAGCGGCATTACTCACGTGTGCAGCGTCAATCTGGATGAAGCCATTCTCGGCGCTTTGCAACGCAACGATTTCGAGGCGGTATTTGGATATGAGAGCTATTTTGTAGCGGTGGAGTCCTAGTCCATCAGCTCCAGAATTTCGGTGACGCCAAGTACTTTCCCGGTCGATTTGACCACGCCGTCAATCACCAGCCCCGGTGTGCTCATGACGCCATAGCCCATTATTTTCTGAAGGTCGGAGACTTTTTCAATTTGGACAAATTTTCCGCTTTGCGCCACCGCCTGCTTGACCTTGGCTTCGAGTTCGTTGCATTTGGCACATCCGGTGCCGAGAATTTCGATTTTCATGGAGTGTTTCCTTTATAAAATAGTGTTAAAAATGAAGCCGATCGCCATAATTCCCGTGCCGATAATGGCAAAGAAAAGGGCAATAAGCCTTACATGTAAGATCTGCTTGAGAATGATGGCTTCGGGCAGCGAGAGGGCGGTGACGGCCATCATGAAGCTCAGCGCGCTTCCCAGCAGCATTCCTTTCTGGGTTAAAACCTCCACCAGCGGCATGACTCCGGCAGCCGAAGCGTACATGGGAATGCCCATGAGTACGGCAAGCGGCACGGCGTACCACGCGTCGCCGCCGGCATACGCGGCGATCCACTCGGTGGGCACGTAACCGTGAAAGAGGGCGCCCACGCCCACACCCGCCATAACCCACAGGTAGATCTTTTTGAAAATGTCGCGGGTGTTGGCCCACGCTTCGTGCGCTCTTTGACGCCATGAGAGCGTTTCATGCTTTACATGTAAGTCGCCTTCAATGAGAGGAACCTGAATCAGTACATACTTTTCGACCCCCAGCCGCCCGATAATGTAGCCTCCCGCAATGGCAACGAAAAGACCAAATCCGATGTAGAGCGCGGTGATTTTGATGCCGAAAAGTCCAAAGAGCATGGCAATGGCAATCTCGTTGTTCAGCGGCGCACTGATGAGAAAACTAAACGTCACCCCCACCGGAATGCGCGCCTGCAAAAACCCCAGAAAAAGCGGAATGGCCGAACAGGTGCAAAAAGGGGTGATAATGCCAAAAAGCGCGGCCATCGTGTTGGCGGCGAGCTCGCTTTTTCCGGCAAGATAGGCGCGTACGCGCTCGACGTTCATCCAGGTGCGCAAAAACGAGACGGCGAAGATGATGGTAAGAAGCAAAAACCAGATTTTGATGACATCGTAGAGAAAAAAGTGAACCGCTTCATCCAGCGCGCCTTCAAGGCCAAACAGATCGACGATGCGGCGACTGAGTTCAAACCACATCAGCAGAGCTCTTTTTTAATGACGGGAAGCAGCTCGGTTTCGATGAGAGAGAGTGTTTTTTCATACTCCGAAAACTCCTTGCCACTGGGGTCGTCAAAGCCTACATGTAAGGTTTTTATTGCGCGGGGGAACATAGGGCAGCTCTCTTTGGCGTGGTCGCATACGGTGACGACAAGATCAAACGGCAGCGCAAGCACCTCGTCGATGACTTTCGAGCGGTAGTCACTGCGCCAGAGCCCTTCGCGCTCCAGCAGCTTTTGGGCATTGGGGTTGACCGCGCCACTCGCTTTGACGCCGGAACTGTAAGCCTCTACGCAATCGCCCAGACGCGCATTCGCCAGTGCTTCGGCCATAATGGAGCGGCAGCTGTTGCCGGTACAGAGAATCAGAACTTTTTTCATAGATTACATCCTTTTTGAAGTGGGGGCAGCTCAAGCGGCAGGGTGCGGATCTCTTCGAGTGCTTGCAGCCGGAAACGGTCGATAGGAGTGCGGATGGCGTAATAGGCCCAGGTGCCGCGCCGCTCCACGCGCAGAAACCCCGCCTCTTTGAGAATTTTGAGATGGCGCGAAAGACGCGACTGGATCATGCCGAGCGAATTTTGCAGGTCGCAGACACAGAGTTCGCCGTGCGCATCAAGAAAGCGCAAAATCAGGAC
Source organism: Sulfurimonadaceae bacterium (assembly GCA_050305515.1). Taxonomy (GTDB): domain Bacteria; phylum Campylobacterota; class Campylobacteria; order Campylobacterales; family Sulfurimonadaceae; genus JAFGUB01. The sequence continues at coordinate 4,986 of JBNLFL010000044.1, read as the reverse complement.
GCGGGTTTCGTCATTGAGCGCACTGACGGTCTGTAAAAACAGCTCCATGGCACCTCCTTACATGTAATGGGTTCGTGTATGGTAGCGCAAATAATTTAATATATCAAGATATATTGATTTAATGGGGTGAATTGCGCTATAGTTTCTCACTTTACATGTAAGGCTTCTAATGCTGCCGGCAATCGGACTTTTTCTTGTGACACTGCTTTTTGTTATCTGGCAGCCGCGGGGGCTGCAAATTGGCACGACAGCGGTGATTGGTGCGGCGGCTGCCGTGGCGCTTGGCGTGGTAAGTCTGAGTGATGTCGTGACGGTGACGGGAATCGTCTGGGATGCGACGCTTGCATTTATTGGCATCATTCTGCTCTCGTTGGTGCTTGATGAGATTGGCTTTTTCGAGTGGGCGGCGCTGAAAATGGCGCGTCTCTCGCGCGGCAGCGGGCATCTGATGTTTGTGTATATGCTGCTGCTGGGTGCGCTGGTGAGCGCGCTCTTTGCCAATGACGGTGCGGCGCTCATTCTTACTCCCATTGTGCTGGCGAAAATGAAGCATCTCAAAATGAATCCCGTGGCGATTTTCGCCTTTTTGATGGCGGGCGGTTTTATCGGCGACAGCGCTTCGAGCCCTCTGGTCATCTCCAATCTTACCAACATCGTCACGGCGGGCTATTTTGATCTGGGATTCTGGGAGTATGCCAAAGCGATGTTCCTGCCGAATTTGCTGAGCATCGCGGCATCGGTTGGCGTGCTGTGGCTCTTTTTCCGCAAAGATATTCCCTTACATGTAAACATCGAAACGCTTGCCGCTCCCGAGTCGGCCATCAAAAACATGACGATGTTCCGTCTGAGCTGGGTGTTTCTGGCACTGCTGCTCGTGGGCTACTTCATCGGCGATGCGTATCATCTTCCGGTAAGCCTTTTTGCGCTTGGCGGGGCGCTCGTGTTTCTTGCCATTGCCGCGTACTTTAAAGCGACGAAACCGTGGATGACTATTAAGACCGCGCCGTGGCAGGTGGTGTGGTTTTCCATTGGCCTCTACATTGTGGTCTTCGGGCTCAAAAACGCGGGACTGACGACGGAGCTTTCAAAAATCATTCTCATGCTGCAAAGTTACGGCGAGACGGCAGCGGTGATCGGTACGGGCTTTCTCGCCGCGCTGCTCAGCTCCGTGATGAACAATATGCCCACCGTGATGATTATGGATATTGCCATTGCCGAAGCGGGCGCGGATGCTCTGGCCTACGCCAATATCATCGGCTGCAATCTGGGGCCGAAAATGACCCCCATCGGTTCGCTCGCAACGCTGCTCTGGTTACATGTACTCTCTAAAAAAGGGGTACACATTACATGGGGGCAGTATATGAAAGTCGGGCTGGTGGTGACACCGCCGGTTCTTTTCACGGCGCTGCTTGGACTCATATAAAATTTTAGAAAAATCTGTAACTTTTTTATTAATTTTGTATTTTCATTAACAAATATCATGAGACAATTCAGGATTCGCCTGCCTGCTATGTCAACGCGGTGCCAGGCTTACTTCTAGATTGGAGCTTTGCCATGAACATTTTTACCCGAACCGCTTTTGTAACTACTTTTGTCCTGAGTACGCTGTATTCGCAGGATTGTTCCTATATGAAAAATATCCGTTCTTTTGATGCCCTGACCGAGAAGGACCGTTTTTGTCTGGTTCAGACACTTGCCGTGCAGATTAACGCCGTTTTGCCAAGTAAAATAGATGAAAGCATGGTGCTGAGCAGCCTTACCACTGAAGGCGACCATCTGCTCTATCACTACGATCTGAATGCCAAAAGTATCAGCCAGACCAAAGAGGGACTGCGCGAGAATATCACCAGAGAGAACTGTGAAAACGCCACCTTGCGCAATATGCTTGATATCGGCGTGACGCTTGAACATGAATATAAGAGCGGCAACACCCTCTGGACCCGTTTCGCGGTAGACAAAACAGCCTGCGAACGAATTTAGAGATACTGCCCGCCCGGATTGGAGCGTACAAATGCTAAAAATCTTGCTGGCGGGATGCATTGCCGTGATAGCTTCTGCTGCGGCGACGGAGATATCGTACGATGCCTACCTTAAACGCTTCGACTACGAAGAGCGCAAAGAGATGAAAATCGATGCCGTCGAACTGACGGTGATGCTTGAAGAGGGTACGGCGCAGCTGGTCGATATCCGCTTCAAGGAGGAGTATGCGGCGTGGCACATGCCCGCATCGATCAACATTCCCCTGAACGAACTGCCGCAGCGGCTGAACGAACTTGACGCAAACAAAACCATTGTCACGGCGTGTCCGCACAAAGACCGCGCCATCATGGCCCGAACCTATCTGGTGCTCAAGGGCTACAGGGCACGCTATCTCAAAGAGGGGCTCATCGGTCTGGCCGAATACTGGCGCGGTGACAATGCCAGAGAGTTTGTCGAAGAATATCGGAAGTTGGAAAAAGAGTAGTTGGAAGCTTTTCTTGCGGAGCTGGTCGGTTCGTACGGTGGCATGGCGCTGCTTGCATCACTCGCTATCGGGGTACTTAGCTCGCTGGCTCCCTGTTCGATTGTCACGCTGCCGCTTTTGATAGGGAGTGTGCTGGCACTCTCGGGCGCAATGCCGCCTTCTCAAAAACGCCGCTTTACAATCTACTATTCACTGCTATTTGTGCTGGGACTTGTTACCAGCTTCTCATTGTTGATGCTTCTGGTTGCCAAAGCGGGTGCGCTGCTCAGCGTCGCACCGTTTTGGGCGTATCTGCTGGCTTCAGCGGCGACGTTTCTGGTTGTCCTGTATGCGCTGGGGTGGCTGCCTTCTGTTTCCAAAGAATTTCTTGCTAAAAAGCTGTTGCCGTGGAAACTGTACGGTGCCATACTCATCGGGATGATTTTCGGACTGGTCAGCACGCCATGCGCTTCGGCACCCCTGATTGCCGTTATTTCCGTTGCCGAACAGAGCGGCTGGGCCTACTCCTACGCTTTGGTGCTGATGTTTGCCATCGGGCACGGCGCACTTCTTTTGACGGCCGGAATCTCGCTCGGATTTGCCCAAAGCGTTGCATCGAGCCCGAATGTTGCCCGATTTTCTACCGCGCTCAACCGCATTTTTATTGCGCTTTTAGGTGCTATTGCACTCTATTTTGCCAAAGAAGCGTATGTTGTTTTTTAAAGGAGTTTTCTCATGTTGAAATGGATTGTCGCAGCGGTGATACTTCTACTTGCCGGATGCAACAGCGCACCCGCCAGCCACCCGATGCTGCCGGTAACGCCGTACACGTCGATTGAAGCCAAAATAGGAAAAGGGGGTGCCATGCTACTTGAACTGGGTTCGACTTCCTGCAGCGGTTGCCGGGACATGGCCTACACACTCTACCTGATCAAAAAGAAAAACCCCAAAAGCCAGATCTATTTTATAGATATCAAAAAAGAGCGTGACGTCGCACTCAAATATAACGTACGCATGATGCCTACACAGGTGATTCTGGATGAAAGTGGGAACGTCGTAAACACTCACATCGGCCCGATATCAATGCCGGAATTAACGGAGATGTTGAAGCATTATCGTATTATTTGACAGTATGTCAGGTAAAAGATATGATCAAAACAAAGATGGAGGTGAAAATGAAGAAATCCTATTTTAATAACTGTAGTATTCCAAATATTGTATTTATTGCCGTTTTTATCATTTTTGCAAGTTATCTATACGATTTTGGCGGGATACATGTTATTTTCATGTTTATGATCGTAGCTATCTTAATCCTACAGCTAATGGCTACCGATATGAAACTTCTGATTGATGATGATAAAATCGTTGCGATTAATGCTTTTCGAAAAAAAAGATAGCGCTCAACTCCATAACAAATATTCGAAAAAATATAGGCAGGGCTTCAGGAAATGGAGAGATTGTAATCAGTTATGTTGAAGATTCGGGATATGCATCAAATATAAATTTTTGCTATTCAGATGCGCTCTATGACGTTTTAAGACTCAAAGCGGGAATATCGCAAGATGCTTGAATCAAAGAAAAAATTCATCAATTACGACATGCTGTATTTTGATGAGAATCCCTATTATTCGGATATGATAACCGATTATGAAAGAAATATGACCGTTACGAGCTTTCTTATTATCATTGTGGCCACTTTGCCTTATTGGGTTGCGTTAAAACTCTATACGCTAAGGGATCACTTTAGTATGCAAGAGCATGTTGCTGTGATAGCTTTCATGTTGAGTGCTATGCTTGCCGTTTATTTTTTGATTCAACGATACAGGGAGCCTTTGCGATTGCAAAAGTTATCCGAAGACTGGGAAGCGGTTGAAGCCGATATCATTGATTTAAAAATAAAATCTTTTCTTACATGTACCAAATCAGGCTGTTATCATACGCATGTTCCGCAAGTCGCATACAGCTACATCGTAGACGGCCGTGAGTATCATGCAGACAGACTGACTTTTGATATGCGTCAAATTGACGGACCGGAACTTGATCCGTCATTAAGTAATCAATATCACGAAATGAATGCACTTTTTGCGACTTGGGCAAAAAGTAAAAAACTTACTGCATATTTTGATTTGAACAATCCTCAAGAATCCGTTATTTTGAGAGATTTAAATCGATCTAAATATTATGTTTTTATCATTGGATTATCAATAGTTGGGGTAGTGCTTTCTATAGTAGCACTCCTAAATGTTTTCTTGTAATTTACTCTTTACATGAGAGTTTTGAAATGAGAAAAATTTGGCAAAGCAGACTCTACAATATATGAATGACATGAATACTGAGCAGGTGAAACCAAATACCAAGTGCCATAATGAACAGACTCAGGATGATGTAACTTATATAGGCGTTGTACCCATCCCCAAAACCTAGACCGTTTATAAGTTGATGATTTCTGCTAAAATCGGAGCAGGAGAATCAATGAAGAAGAGCAGATTTACCGACAGTCAGATTGTCGGGATATTGAATGAGGTCGAAGCCGGTATGAAGGT
>JBNLFL010000043.1:0-90734 GCA_050305515.1 Sulfurimonadaceae bacterium | reverse complement strand
TTGCTTCTGCGCCGCTTCGCTCCCACTTTCTTCCGGCACCATGAGCCAAAGAGTGGTTAGAATATTGTGTCTTACATGTAGGCATAACCAGATAACTCAACGCACCTCTACTGCCTGCAATAATAACCGCACCTTTGTCTGTAGGCGTGGCACCTTTTCTGTGCAACCACCCCTCTTTGGTGTGTACAATACTATTGTGTGCCGTGTCGCTGACTTGGTTGATTTTTGAGTCAATTTTTATGGCTTTGAGTAAGCGTTTTGCAATTGCTTCGCGGCTCTGTTTTGCATAATCCAAAGCTTTGTCATGTTCTGCCAAATAGGTTTGTGCCTCATCAACACCAATACCTTCATTTGGGTTGTATTGACCCGCTACGGTGTCAAATACAATCTGACCAAAAGCACGAGAACCGCTATGTACTAAAACATAAAGGGCTTTCTCATCAATGCCAAGAGCTTGAAACAGTGCTCTGTTTTTTACCTCATTCACACGGTGGAGTTCCGCAAAATGATTCCCCCTGCCAATAGTGCCAAGATGATAGCCCAGTGTTGGCGCATCAAGCGCTACATCTGCTAATGCATCCATTTTAGAAAGCGCCTTGGCAAAGCGTTCTACCTTGATTTTCTTTGCCTTTAAAGAGACTTCAAAAAGGCTCATCCCGCATCCAATATCGCCCCCGATAAGATGCGGATAGATTCGCTCTTGGGTTAACACCGCCATACCATTGGGAACATGACCTACACTCAGATCAGGAAGTCCCACCACTTTTTGCACCCCTTTGTAGTGTGCAATCTTTTTTAATGTTTCAACGCTTCGAGAGTCAATCCAGTTTTTCTCTGAAGCGATGATGGTTACATTGTCCATTGTTTTTCCTCTGTTTTTTTCTCTTGTTTTGTTGGGTTTTTATTGCAAAGTGTTTCATCTTTGACTCCTTGGTTTTGTTGAAAAAATGGTACAATTTTTTATTGACATATTCTGTCCGATTAAAAATTTAGGTTTTTTTATGCGTAAGAAAAAATTGACGATACTTGAAAAAGCCCATCAGAAATGGAAACAAGGTAAAAATAAAAAGTCTTTTAGCCTATATCAAAGATGTGCCAAAATGGGTGATAGCGCTTGTTACGCTTATTTAGGGTATATGTATGATGCTAAAAAAGAGACAAAAGCAAATAAGTTAAAAGCCTTATACTGGTATAAAAAAGCAGACAAATCAAGTGATTATTGTCATTTAAATATTGCTAATATCTATGGCCTTTTTGGTGATAGAAAAAGAGAACTTCACTGGCTTAAGCTTGGTGCCAAAAGAAAAGATTCTGCTGCTATGTACAATTTAGCTATTTATTATAGAGAAAAAAACAGCATGGCAAAAATGAAAAAATGGTTTAAAAAATCATTTTTGCTCAATGATGGTAGTTCGGCTTTTGAACTGGCAAAAATATACTTGTCAAAAGCAAAAATAAAAAAAGCAATGAAATATTTAGCAATAGTAATCAATCATCCAAATGTTACATTGTATGAAAAAGAAAAAGCACAACTTTATTTAACTCGTATTCAAGAGATGTAAAGAGAATGCAAAATATTCTGTTTATCTGCAGCCGCAACCAATGGCGAAGCCCCACAGCGGAAAAAATCTATGCCAAAGACGAACGAGTCAATGTCCGCTCTGCCGGTACAAGTCCACGTGCTAAAAAAACAGTTAATGCCAAAGATATAGACTGGGCGGATACGCTCTTTGTAATGGAGCATAAACACAAAGAGCGGCTCAAAAGTGCCTTTGGCAGGCTATTGCAATACAAAAAGATTATTGTGCTTGATATTCCTGATGAGTATCAGTATATGGATGAAGAGTTGATCACATTGCTAAAAGCGTCTGTAGAGGAGTATCTAGCATGAGCCAAAAATCCAGCCTGTACCGAACCATTGAAATCTTAAAAGAGCTCAACGCCGGTAAAAAACTTTGCGTTAGCAATCTGGCAATGGTTTATGAGGTGAGTGACCGCACGATTCGGCGTGATTTTGAGCTTATCAAAGAGATGTTTGGCGACTTTATGAGCAAAGAGGGAGAGTGCTATCAGGCGTATGAAAAAGTGCTGCTAGAAGAGGTGCTCAGCGCTACCGATCTGATGACACTTGCCAACATTGTCAACCTCTTTGGCATCGCAGACAAGCACGCGCTTATTTCAAACAAAACCAAAGCTTTAGTAGAGCAATCCATGAGCGTGTATGATTTTAAATCGCGTCCTTTTGAAAACATGAAAAACAAAGAGGTCATCAAAAAAATAGAGCACGCCATCAAGTTTAATAAAGAGATCAAAATACGCTACAAAAGCGAAAGAGCGCTAACAGAAGCAAAGTTTCATCCTTACAAAATACTCTTTCTCAATGAAAATTTCTATCTTGTGGGTGAAAACGCCTCAAAGTCACAATTTGAATTTAGACGCATCGCTATGATTGAAGAGGTCATTGATACAAAAAAAATATTTTTTGCACACAAAGAGATCCACACTTTTATAAAAAGCATCCAAACCCCTTGGGCCGTATTTGGACAAAAAGAGATGCTAATCAGGCTGCGTGTTGCAAAAAAAGTGCGTCGATTTTTTATTTTTAAAAAGTACTTACCTTCTCAAGAAGTTGTTCACACTTTTGATGATGGTGATATAGAAGTACACTACAGCGTAAGCTCACTACATGAGCTTGAAGAACTGGTAATCAAGTGGTTGCCCAATGTTAGAGTTATTGCGCCACAGGGCTTTAAAAAGATGCTTAAACGTACGCTGAAACAGAAGCTTTTGTCATTAAATAATTGAGTTTCTGTTTACTTTGCTTTCCAAATAGTGCCTTTTGTTACATGTAAAGATTTTTGTGACAGTCAAAAATTTTCTGTAAATTCCTCTTCGACTTGGTATTAACTGCCAGCGGCACTAGCAAACCTCTATCTGTTTGCCATGGCTTGCGCTTGCAAGGGCGTGATCCAGTTTAGTACCTGCTCGTACATTTCATCCATCATATAGATATTGTTAATCTGTTTAGTCTGATCACTCAAGATGACACCTATAGCTATCGGTAATACAGGTATGTTGTCTAGTTTTTTGGAGTTGATTTGTTCTTCAATGTGCTTCTTCAGATAATCGTTTTCACTTGCCAAATTCCGTAGATGTTCAATGTATGTATTGTGCGTTTCTTGATAAATCTTTTGGATATTTTCCTGATTCATGGCTCCGACAAGGGCAATATGCTTTTCAAGGCCATCCATATAGTGCTCCAGATAACAGCAATATAGTGTTAAACGTGTTCTATGGTAAAGAGCCTCTTTTGTAATGTCGCGTGAATTTTTTTTGTATTTTGATTCTGCCAGCATCTTTAATATGTTGATGTCATTCATAATGAAGAAGAGTTTTTCATGTGCCAGATAATCAACTTTTTGATCATCAGTCAACTCGCCGAAAATCACATAGTGCCGTTTTCCATTTTCCGTGTAGGTCATGTATTCGGAAATCTTTTGCAAATCGACAGTAGTGCTCCAGCCGATTGTGGGGTGTTTTGATTTTTCGCCAATCTCAACAACAAAGTTCTTAACTGCACGCACCGCGTCTGTCATGTGTTTCTCTTCGACACTTTTATTGGTCTCATATGTAGCAGTTTGTGGCGATGCTTTTACACCGTTTTTCAAATGCTTTTCGAGATTACTACGTATCTCATCGAAATCGCTTTTCGATTTGAAAACGGATTTTGTCAAAGAGGCTTTGCCTTTGGCATGATGAATCATCAGAAGCGTATTCAGACCTATTTTGTTGAGTTCCAGATGTTTGATGGATGTAAAAGGGATCTCTTCGTGGGTAAATCCCCTAAGAGAAAATTTTGGAACAATTATAGAGGTATCGGAAAGCGTTACGGAACGTCTTGTCATAATCAGCGCAAACATTAAAAAGAAGCCAAAAAGTACAAAGGCTATACTGATCACAAATAAGAACCCATACTTTAAAATATTGTCATCAATATGTGCGTAGGAATGCAGTGTGCCAAGACCAAAAAACAAGATCATTAAAGGGGGCGCCCAGAACATCCGTTTTAAAGTAAAGGTTTTTTTATTCACAACTTTCCCTTTGTCTGAGTATTTATTCAACGAACATTATATATAAAATAGCTTGCTATCAGCAGATAAACAAACACGAAAAATGTTCGTTTAAATGATAGAAATATGACATTTTGAAATATTTTATAGTCAAAAGTTCTAAAATTTATATGTACGTTAAAAAATATAATCGTTGTTTTCGGAAAGGGGAAAATAGCAATTTGTAATAAACCTGAAACACGTCAGTAATCGCATAGCAACTTCTCTCATGCACAATGGCACCGTAAAAATTTTCCTAATCAAGGATCTGCGATGCCAACCTTTTCCCACCAGTTAGCTGCTTATCTTGTAAAACACTATGACATGAACCTTGCCAATGCGCTCATCATTATTGAGGAGGAGTGGGATTTTATTGAGGAGCAGATGGTTGTCTGCGACTGTGACGTAGCCATGCTGGCGCGCGAACTTGTTGATATCTACATGGTGGCATAAACCTATGGCGATATCTGTAGAAAGCTATTTTACACACAACTACCCGGCCTTTGACCGACTGCCGCATCTGGTGCGCCAGTCGATCATCGCTTTTTTCAAGCGTCTTTTTCATGAAAACGAGATCAACGACTTTCTCACCACGCATGCCAATCAGGACGCTTTCGGATTCATTGAAGCGATTCTGGAGCACTTCAACCTCGACATTGTCATCAACAAAAACGAGCTCTCCCGTATCCCTTCGTATGGCAAATGCGTCATCATTGCCAACCATCCGCTCGGTGCGCTCGATGCACTGGCGCTCTTACATGTAATCAGCGACGTCCGGAAAGATGTCAAGATCGTCGCTTCCAATTTTCTCAGCGCGTTTGAAAATATGAATGACGTGCTCATTCCCATCGAGAACGTGCGCGGCAAGATGGAGCGCACGTCCGTTGAGGCCATTTACGATGCGCTGAAGAAGGAGCAGGCGGTTATTATTTTTCCTTCCGGCGAGGTGAGCCGGGCACGTCCGGGCGGCATTAAAGATACACGCTGGCGCAGCGGTTTTCTGAAAATTGCCGAAAAGACGCAGGCTCCGGTTTTGCCTATTTATATAGAAGCAAAAAATTCCCGTTCGTTTTACATGATCTCCATGATGAACAAGGCACTGGCTACGGCGACCATTCCGCACGAGATGTTCAAATATCAGGACAAAAGCATCGGATTTCGTATTGGCAAGAGCATTCCGTATGAGAGCTATCATCTCGGCGGCATGAGCCTGAATGACCGTGTCAAGCTTTTTCGCAAGCATTTCTACCGCGTCTCAAAAAAACGCCGGGGCATTTTCAAGACCTTCAACCCCATCGCGCTGGCCGAAAACCGTCAGGAGCTCAAACGCGAGCTGCAAAACGCGCAGGCGCTGGGCGAAACGAGCGACGGCAAAAAGATCTACCTCTACCGCAACGAAGAGGAGAACCCCATCATTAAAGAGATTGGCCGGCTGCGCGAGATCAGCTTCCGTCAAGTCAAAGAGGGGAGCGGTAAAAAACGCGATCTGGACGAGTTTGATTTTTATTACGAGCATATTGTGCTGTGGGATGAGAAAGATCTGGAGATCGTCGGTTCGTACCGCATTGCCAAAGCGCAGGAGATGATCGAGATGTTCGATGTGGACGGCCTCTACACCGCCACGCTTTTCGAGTATGACCAGAACTTTGAACGCTTCTTCCACGACGGCATCGAACTCGGGCGCAGTTTCGTGCAGCCGCGCTACTGGAACTCACGCGCGCTCGATTACCTCTGGCAGGGCATCGGGGCGTATCTTAAGGCCAATCCTCAGATCCGCTACATGTTCGGGCCGGTGAGTATTTCACGCTCCTATAACGACGAAGCCGTCGCGCTGCTGGTCTTTTTCTACATGTTCTGGTTCGGTGCCAAAGATACGGGAGTACACCATCGTGACGGGTATGTTTTGAGTGAAGAGCGCCTGCGCAGCTTTCAGGAACGCTTTACATGTACGGATTACCGTGAAGACCTGATCCGTCTGAAAAACGAGTTGCAGGCGATGGGCTATGCGATTCCCACGCTTTACAAACAGTACAGCGATCTGTGCGAAGAGGGCGGGGTGCAGTTTTTCGACTTCGGTATCGACCGCGACTTCGATAACTGCGTGGACGGCTTTCTGGTCGTTGACCTGCACAAACTCAAAGAGAGCAAGCGCAAGCGTTATATCGGGTAAAAAACGTCTTTAAAAGTTCCTATCGGATGCGGCGGTATCCGATGATTCCGAACAGCAGCGCCAGCATCAGCGCACCAAGAGGATGCAGAAGCGGCACGGTTATGGCCTCAACGGCGCGCAGAGGAATATTGTTATGGAATATCTGCGGGTCACCCGATGCCAGTGCAAACTGCAGATACCACGGATTGGCAGAGCAGTTGCCATCAGCCAGATATCCGGTTGAACCGAATTGACTGCTTCCCAGAATGTACGGGTCAGGTTGGCCGGTCGGGTCCAGCAGTCCGGTTGTAACCGGACATGCGCTGTCAAGCATATAACCTGATGGAAGCGTATAGGTCATGGTACAGTTTGTCTCTCCCGCCAAACTCGCTACATGCCACTCATACTGCCCGTCACTGCCGTCTTTGACATAGTTTATGGAATAGACTGGATTACATGTAACCAAAACGCTTCCCCCGGTGATGATCTGACCGTTAGAACTGTCATAGAAATACCCCATGGGATCGTAGTCGGCGTAATCGGGAGTGCCATCGCCATCCGAATCTCCCGTGCCTTCGTCACAATCGAAGACACCATCATTGTCACTGTCAACACTGCAACCCAAACTTGACGATGACGCGCTGGAGAGGCTGCTGCTTGAACTCGAAGACGAAGGCATTGAGCTTGACGAACTGGACATTACAGATGAACTGCTGCTCGACACTGCGGAACTCGATGAGCTTGAAGCAGTGCTGCTTGAAGGTGCTGAAGTAACACTTGAGCTACTACTGCTTGATATGACGAGAGTTTGGTATGCGTTATCATCACGGGCAACGCCACCGGCCGGAACCGTCACATCTGTAGTATCGCTGTGATTGCTGGAGATCGTCAGACCTGAGGTAATGGCGGCATCATCCACATCCACGTTAACCACGCCGGCAGGAACCACGCGACTGAAAAATCCCTGATAGTCAGTGTAGACAATGTAGGTTGTACTTCCTGAAATCAGCGTGAGCTTGGCATAGGTGAACGGATTGTCAATTCCCGGTTCATAAATGTCATTATTGTTCGTGTCTTCAAACACATAACCTTCGACTATCCCCTTGTTGCTCGCTAAAACCGTCACGTCTTCATCAGGGTGTGAAAGCTCATCATACTGAATCACCGCAACGCCGCTTTGCGTGGTTGTTGCCTTGACTTCATTCTGATAGGTTGCGGCACCGACGGTATTGTCAATGGTTGCTACAAAGTTGATGATGACACTGCCATTGGCCGGAATGTTCAAGCCCTTCCAGACCGGTTGTGACACCGTGGTATCGACACTATAACCGCTTGTCACCACGCTGGTCGTACTCTTGTATTCGAATCCTGCCGGAAGTTTGTCTGTGACATTCACATCACTGACAGCGACAGAGAGCGTATTGGCAATTGTGATGGAGTAATTGACATCCACTTTTGCCCCATCGGCAGTCGGCTGTACCACCAGTGGCGTCGTGGTGCTTTTACTGACTACCAGACCGCCGACAACCGTTTCCTGAGCATCCGTATTATTGCCTTCCGGATTGTCTGTGACTGCATCACTGCTAATTTTGGCACTCACCGTATAGGTGCCGGCTCCTCCTGTCGGACATGCCACTATCTGGAAGCTGCCATACGCTCCAACGGCCACTCCGCCAAGACTCCAGCGAATCGGCGACGGAGCCGATGTCGGTGTGGGGGTTGCACTGCTGTAGGTCAGTCCTGCCGGCAGTGTCACATTGAGCTCGGCATTCGTAGCATCCGCATTTCCGGCATTTTTATAAATCACTCCGTAGGTGAGACAGATGCTGGCATTGTTCTCCGCGCTTGAAGGGCCGGTGATATCGACGATGAGGTCAACTCTGGCGCTGACATCCACTACGGCGTCATCGCTTTTGCTTGCGGCATTGCTTGCTGAAATGGTTGCATTGGCATCGAGTGTCGTGGTGCCTGAGGGCATGGCGCAGTCAACCTGCATTTTAAAGGTAGTAGAGTTGTTCTCTCCCGCATCCATGGTGCCGACATCAAACACAATGCGGTTATTGATACCATCAAACGAGGCATACGCAGGAAGCGAGCTGATATCGAGTGTCAGATGCGCAGGGATCGGCAGCGTAATGCGTGTGTTGTTGGCATCCGAAGCCCCGGTATTGTTGAAGTCCATGGTGTAAGTGACGACGTCGCACGGGTTTTTCGTCGGTGCATCAGGTGTCAGGGTGATTTCCAGTACAGGGTTACCGCTGATCGTGACCGGCACTTCGTTGCTGGTACAGCCAGAAATCGATGTGTTTGTACAGACAACGGCATCTGATAGAGTCGCTGTATTGTTGAGCGTGGTCACGCCGGAGGGAATGCCACTTGTGGCTGATTGCATCTGGAACGTGAGCGTTGTCGCGCTGCCGGCAGGCAAGGTGGCAATACTCCATGTCAAATCCGGCGCTGATGCATCATCTCGCGTCGTGGCACCGGTGATACTGCTGGCAACATAGCTAAAATAGCCATTGGACGGAATCGTATCGTTGACCGTTATTGAGGTGGCATCGCCCTGACCGACGTTTATGACCTTAAGGGTGTACGTTACGACTTCTCCCGCCGTCAGATACGCCTTGTCGGAAGATTTTTCAATCACAAGCTCGGGCGCGCCGCCACCGGAAAGGGAGCCGACTTTGGTTTCGGCAGTATCAGAAACCGGGTCGGTCTCCGTGCTGTCTATCGTTGCACTGTTGGTAAGGGTCCCGCTGGCCGATGCCGTCGCAGTGGTATTGATTGTCACGTATCCCGTAGCGCCTGCTGCCAGAGAACCGAGGCTGATGGCCGTTACCGGACACGATTGCGTCGCACCGCCGTTGATGCTGTAGCTGTTACATGTAACGTTTGCGGGCAGCGTGTCACTGAGTATGACATTGGTTGCCGTAGTGCCGCCGACGTTGGCATACTCTATTGTATAGGTCAGAGCATCAGGCAGTGAGGTGATATTTGGCTTGTCAACGGTTTTTGAAATACTAAGGCTTGCCGGTGTGCTGGCCTGGCAAAAAAGCGCACGGTTTCTCGGGTCGTTAAAAGCGATGTCAAGCGTATTGTCGGTTTTGTTCGATTTTGCCGAAAAGACCCATAAAACCCGGTTGCCTACATTAATATCAAACGCATTGCTGAGAGTCAGTTGCGGTAATTTCCCTGATGCTCCCGGAGAGGAGAGCGTGCCGCTTTCAATCAGCTGTGTCGCACCTGTTGAGGGGTCGTACTCATAAATGTCAGCCTGAAGCGTGATACTCGCGGAGGCGGTTCCGTTCTTGACATACGTAATAATGGTGTCGAGTGAATATTGGGTACTGCTCAGGCTGCTGCCGCTTACGGCCGGATCCATGAAAAAGCGTCCGATCTCCTGAAGGGTAGCCGTCAGAGTCGGTGTGGTATAGGTCGATGTACTCAATCCGCTGAGCGAATCAACGGCTGTGGGCTGGGCGGTGCCGCTGAGAGGAATAACACTGCTTCCATCGGCACCGACATTGGCAAGCTGATTGGAAAAATAGTATGCCTGACACGATCCGCCTGAAACACCGACCTGATCTTCAGCCGTAACGGGACCGCCGGGATTTGGCCCGCTCCAGAGCAGATTTGCCGTGTTGGTCGCCGGGTTGGCTCCGGTAAAGTTTCCTGTGTTGACATCCGCAGTCGCGGTTGCCGTAATGGTCACGCTTCCCGTAGCGCCGGAAGCCACCGTCGGAATACTCCAGCTGTAGCTGCTGCCCGAACCGCTACAGCTGTCACTGCAGCTTTTGAAGGTAAAACCAAACGGCAATTCGTCGCTGATGGTCACCCCGGTAGCCGCTGCCGTACCGTAGTTGCTGTAGGTAATGGTAAAGGTCACGTCGCCATCAGGCGCGACCAGTTCGATATTCGAAGTTTTGACAAGCGTGAACGCCGGAGTCGGAATATTCACCGCAATCGTACTGCTGGCATCTTTTGTAACGGTCGTGCCATCAGGTGCTTTGACACCGAGTGTCGCCTGATTTAAAAGTGATGAACTGGAGTAGGCACTCTTCACCGTGACATTGAGTTCGACACTGCCGTTTGCAAAACCTGCAAGATCACCCAGCAGCATGGTGACCGGATTGCCGGAACAGCTCTGCACCGCACCTCCGTTGACGCTGTAACTGTTACATGTAACGTTTGCCGGAAGCGTGTCGGTAATATTGGCATCGGTCACCGTTACTGAGGAGTCATTCGAGTATGTGAGTGTATAGGTCACGGGATCGCCCGGATTGAGCAGATACGTGCTTGGTGTCTTGGTTAAAGAGATGCGCGCGGCATCGACCTGTACCTGGGCAGGATTGCTTTCAATCGTACCAAACTGTGTTGTTGACGCCGAAGCCGTGTTGTTGTAGGTTCCGGCAACGGAGGATGCTGTGGCAATAAAATCGAGTACCAGATTCGAACCGTCGGGAACGTCCATATTGACACTCCATACAATAGTTCCGGTGCTTCCCGCAGGATCTGACGTACCGACTGAATTGATCTGGCTGCTGCCGGTTTTATAGGTGAACCCCGCAGGAAGCAGATCGCTGATTGAACTTACATGTAAGAGATTTCCGGTGCTATTGTCTATTGTGACGCTGAAGGTCACTTCGTCACCGCTTGCTACGCTCTCAGGCGTTGCGGTTTTGGTGATGGTCGGTGCCACACCGCAGGTATTGACCGCAAGTGCCACGCTTTTAACCCCGGTATAGTCCGGGTTGGCAAACCAGTTTTCATTCGCCGGTTTTCCGCCGAGTGCATCGACTTCAGTCTGTGTGAGGTAGGAGTAGGTGACATTGGTGGTGCCGGTGGTAGGCATGCCGTCATCGACCAGTGTCGGATCATCCGTCGTTTTGACGCCGACAAGGTACTGTCCTTTTGGCAATGCCGTGGTAGTCCAGTCGTACGTCCAGTTTATGAAGTCCTGCCTTAGGGCATCGCCGGCTTTGCTCCAGCTGCCGCCGTCATCGGCGACGCCGTTGCCGTTTTTGTCTTCATAGTAGTAAAACTCCACGGTTTTAACAGATGGCACCGCTTCACCATTCACGATGGCTATGGCATCTTTGACTTTCGCGCTTAGTTTGACCGGGTTACAACCGCTCGATGTGACTTCATCGACAATAGGCTGGATATAGGAGTTATTCCTATCAAAACTGATGTAATCTCCATACGGCCCCGGCTTTAAGGGATCAGCCATCCACTCCTTATTGATGGCACAGTCTTTTTGTGTAGGATTGTTGAGACTGTTTGCCGTACAGAACATCATGGAAAGCGGCGTCTCTCTTGTCAGTTTTGGCCCTCCGTAGGCTGATGCATCGAGCATCCCTACGGGAATCTGATAGTCGATAAAATATTCGACACAGGGCGAATCCGTATTATAGGAAGATCGGGTTGTTCCGTAATCCCAGACTTTTTGCTCATCCGGTGCGGCGATTGTCGCACTCCAATCCATATCGGATGTGAGGTTATTGTGAAAGTTCAGCACCGTGCTGTTATCAGAACCGATAAACGCCGTAGGATTGTGGGCAATGATTTTGATGCTTGGATCGTTGATGTAGTCAATGGACTGTGTAGGAACGTTTCCGTAAATTCCGAAGATCCGGTCGATCGGTTCGCTCGGATTACCCGAAGAGCCGTCAAGATGGGCAGCCAGATCGCGGTAACCGTCTCCGTCAACGTCGAAAAATACCGTCCACAGGGCAGAGTTCCAGACATCACCGGCACTGTAGGCTCCGGCTTTGGGGCCGGTTGCATAGGTATTGGCCACCTGTTCCACACGCCAGCGGAACATGATGACGTCTTCTTCCGGGGTTGACCCCTGATACAGATAGTAATAGATGCTCGGTTCGGCCTTGTCCGTACAGGAAGAAGCGATATTGACGTAGTTTTGCGGCCGTGTTCCCCCGTTGGAAGGGTCGTTGGTACGCGGATCGTTGATACCGTTGTCGAAACGGGTATAGGGTTTCCACTCTGCGTTAGCAGGCCAGGCGACCGGGTTGAAATGCTTTGCACCGTTACTCAAAGAGGGTGGATAGGGGTCTGCAACAGCGGCAAACCAGAGCGTTAAAAAGAGCAGGATCAACTTCATGGAAGGCTCCAGAAAAAATAATTAATAATTATATGATCAGAGTGTTTAAAATTTCTGTAAGTCTTACATTGAATTTGAAGTTGCGATGATGCGATTGGAAATTAATGTAACCAATCTGTGACCTTTGGGTAATTTAAAAGTAACCCCCGTTTCCTACAATGGCGCTCATATTTTTAGATGGAGCCGTAATGATTTTACCAACCCCCAAGGCTATGGGCTTCGTGCTTTCAGGCATGTTGCTCGCTTCGCCGCTCTTTGCACAAAACGACGCCAGGATGGTCGAATCGCTCATGAAACTGCGCAGTGACGTCGAGTCGCTCCATGCCCAGGTTCAGGACGAACAGGACAGTTTTCAGAGCTCTATGAAATCGCTTTCCCTTCAGAAAAACGATTTCGAAGCCCAGATCAACCGTCAGGAAACACAGCTTAAAAAGATCGAGCAGGAGATCACGCAGATTCGTGAACTGATTAAAAAACGCTCGGCCAATACCGAAGGCATGATACCGATGATCGATACCGCCATTGCCGCGCTTAATGGTGCCATCGCAGCGGGTATTCCTTTCAAAACGGAGCTGCGACTTGCTGACCTTGAAGATGTCAAGACCCAGCTCGAAGGTAATCTCATCACTCCCGAGCAGGCGCTGAGCAAAGTGTGGGGCAGTTATGACGACGCGCTTCGCATGAGCAGCGAGAACGGCCTGTTCAAACAGCCCATTACCATCGGCGGCGAACCGCGTCTGGCCGAAGTGGCAAAACTCGGAAGCATCATGCTCTTTTTTAAACTTCCTACCGGCGAAGTGGGTTATGCCAAACGTCAGGGTGACAAGTATGTCTACGTGCAGGAGCAGGACAAAGAGCGCCAGAAACAGATTTTGGTGCTTTTCGATGCGATGACCAAACAGATCCGTACGGGCTATTTCACCCTCCCGTATGCCGTAGCAGGAGGTGCTAAATGAGAATGAAATCCCTGATACTCTCAGCCATTATCGGAGGCTCCCTGTACGCGGCAACTCCGGTTGCCGATATGAACGCCACCGTTCTGGCCGAAGCCAAAGCGAAAGCGGAGATCGAAGCGCAGGCGCGTGCCAAAGCGGACGCCGAAGCACTTGATCGCGCCTATGCCAAAGAGTTTGCATTTTTAAAAGCGCAGAAAGAGTCGCTCAAAGCGCAGCTCGGCGAACAGGCCAAACGTCACGAAGCACAGCTTTCCGAAGCCAAAACAGAGGTCGATGCGTTGGAAGAGACGCTGCTTGGCTTCGAAGTGAAGATCGACGCCGCGCAGGAGCGTCTGGTCAAGGCACAGCAGGCGGAGCAGGGTGCCATTGACAATACCGCGATTATCGACGGAACCATTACGCAGTCTGCGGCAACGCTTGATCCGTACGGCATCACGTTCAATTTTGGCGAACATGCCACCTATGTCGAGAAGATGCAGCGTATTTTCGAACGCACGCTTTCGCTTATTAATGAACTCGGCAGTGTCAGTAAGCACAGCGGCAGCTTCTACCTGCCAGACGGTTCCCGCGCCAACGGCGAGATCATCAAGATCGGCAACATCGCAGCCTACGGCACTGCGCCACAGGCTAGCGGGGCATTGGCACCCGCAGGCAACGGCGCTTACAAACTCTGGACGGCACCGGAGGCACGCGCCACGGCAGAACTGCTCGCTCAGGGAAAAACTCCGGCTCCCATGCATGTTTTCATCTATGAGAACCTGAAAAAAGAGGTGGCATACGAAGTCGAGAAATCACCGCTCGATATCATCAATGACGGCGGCATCATCGGCTGGGTTATCGTAGGTCTGGGTGCGCTTGGCGTGCTTCTGGTTCTCATCCGTGCGGTACTGCTGATGATGGCGGGGCGCAATACGACGTCAATGACGGCATCGGTCATGAGCGCCATTCAAAAAGGTGAATCGGCGGAGAGCGTGATGGCGCACATTACCAGCGACGGTTCTGTGGCTCGCATTATCAAGGCGACGCTGCGCAACCTCAACCGCGACCGCGAGCACCTTGAAGACATCATCTCCGAGAACCTGCTTAACGAGAGCAGCCACATTGACCGCTTCGGTTCCGTGGTTCTGGTTTTTGCCGCGGTAGCACCGCTTCTGGGGCTGCTTGGTACGGTCACGGGTATGATCGCTACGTTTGATATCATCACCGAATACGGTACGGGTGATCCGAAACTGCTTGCCGGCGGTATCTCCATTGCACTGGTGACGACCGAACTGGGTCTGATCGTGGCGATTCCGCTGCTTCTGGTGGGCAACCTGCTTTCAGGCTGGGCCAACAGCATTAAAGACAAGATGGAACACAGCGCACTCAGCATCGTCAACATCTACCACCAAAGAGCGTAACATGCAGCCGATGGAGTATCTCGAACTCTTTTTGGAGTTCATGAACAGCGGGGGCTATGTGATGTGGCCGCTGTTCATCGCCAACCTCTTTTTATGGTACGGCCTGGGATACCGCTTTCATATTTTGCGTCGCGGCAAAAAGGTTGCGGTGCGCCGTCTGGTTGAAAAACATATTAACGGTGAAGCGAAGAACAAGGGCATCCTTGACCGCGCGATTATCGATGCCTTACATGTAAAGTCGGAACTGCGTCAGGGAAACTATGTCCGCGATTATCTTGACCGTGCCCTTTTCAAATATGAAGAGGAGGTCAAGCAGTTCTCCTTGCTGGTGAAAACCATTGTTATCGTGGCACCGCTGACGGGTCTTCTGGGAACCGTCGTCGGGATGATCGAAACCTTCGATTCGCTGCAGTCGAATGCGCTCTTTACACAGGGCGGCGGTATCGCTGCGGGAATTTCGCAGGCGCTTTTTACCACACAGTTCGGTCTTGGAGTTGCGATTCCGGGCCTGATTATCGGTCGCATGCTTGACCGGAAGCAGCAGTCGTTGCTGTTTGAATTTGAACAGATCAAAGATGTGGTCTGTACCACCGAAGGAGTCACCAATGCGACTGCGTAAAAAAGAGGAAAAACTTCAGGAAGTCGATATTTCGCCACTGATTGACATGGTCTTTATCCTGCTCATCTTTTTCATGGTTTCGACCACGTTTCAAAAAGATATGAAGCTCGATCTTGACCGCCCGTCGGCATCGAGCGCATCGAAGGCGTCATCCAAGATCATCAAGGTCTATATTGACAAATTCGGAGATATCTACGTCGATCAGCAACCGGTCAAAGTCTGGGCCATTCAGGGCAAAGTCCGCGATATGCTGCGCATGTCCACATCGAAATCGATTCTGGTCGTGACCGATATGAACGTTCAGGCGCAGCGTCTGATCGAAGTGATTGACCAGTGCCGCAGCGCCGGTGCCAAAGATGTCGCCGTAGCGACAAACAAAGAGGTGTAGGCGCGATGGCGACCAAATTAAAGGCATTTTTGTGGATGCTGTTTGGTTCGGGTCTGATGGTGGCGCTCATCATCTCGATGAACCTGAGCGATCAGGGGAGCGAGCAAAAGGGCGGCGAGAAGAAGACGTCGCTTGAGCTGGCCCAGAAACCCAAGGCCAAGCCTCAGGCCGCGCCCAAGCCAAAACCCAAACCTCAAAAGCCCAAACGTGCGCAGCAGGCCCCGATGCCGGACCTCTCTTCGGCGCTTGCCGGAGTCGATCTGGGAATCCCGGAGTTCGCGATGGGCGATCTCATGGGCTCGGGCAGTGAACTCATTGGCGATGTCTCCAAAGACATGACGATGACCGAATCAACCGTTGATAGCGTTCCCAAAGCGGCGGAACGCGCGCCGCTGGAGTACCCCAAAGCGGCCAAGCGCAAGGGGATTGAAGGGTATGTGCTTTTCAATCTGCTTATTGGCAAGGACGGCAAGGTGATTCGCACCAAAATTCTTGAAGCACAGCCCGAAGGGGTGTTTGAAGATGCGGCGACGATGTCGGTGAGTCAGTGGCGGTTCGAGCCGGCGACCTACAAGGGTGAGCCGGTTAAAGTGTGGGCGAAACAGAAAATCGCCTTTAAATTTCAATAGGAGGGCATCATGATGAAACTATTACTGACAGCGCTGCTGCTAAGCGTGCTCTCCTTTGGAGCCGAGAAAAAAGTCGAAGAGGTCGATTACGTCTCTCTGGCGGCGCTTATGGCGAATGACGGCTTTTACAACCGCGCCAACGACGCGCTCAATCAGGCCGACACCACGGAAAAGAATTTTAATTTCAGTTATTTCTATACCCTTCGCGGTGTTGTAGCCAACAAACTTAATGATTACAAGGGTGCTATCGGCTACTTTGAAGAGGCGCTCAAATATCCGCAGACGGAACGCAGCGTGCATCTTTATATTGCCGAAGCGGCTTATAAACTTCAGGATTACGAGCGCACCATCAAGGCACTTGACGACGCCGGAGACCTTGCCATGGGACGACCGAATCTGGTGGCGTTTCGTGCCGAGGCCTACTGGAAGCTCGGACGCCATGCCGATGCGCTCGGAACGCTCGATCGTGGGGATGAAAAATTTGCTCATGATCCGCTCTTTAGCAGACAGAAGTTTTTCTATCTGGTGCAGCTGGGACTCTTCCAAGAAGCCGTCGACACGGCCAATGCCCATATTGCCAACCTCGAAAAGAGCGGCGTGAAAGTTGATGCCCAGACCTATCTGGCTTTTGCTTCGGCACTTCGCAGTGCCGGAGAGACTGAGCGTGCCATAGAAATGCTTGAGCTTGCGCGTCTGCGTTTTACGCATGAGCCCAGACTGACCGTGCTTTTAGCGCACCTGTATGTCGATAAAGGCAAATTGCTTGCCGCTGCCAATCTGTTTGAGCAGGCAAGCTATATCGAAGCCGATTACACGAAAGAGTCTTCGGAGCTCTACCGTCGTGCCAAAGCGTTTGTCCACGCGCTGTATCTGAACTCGCAGGTACTCGATCAGCAGGAGAAACTCAAGCAGCGTCTGGCGATCTATGTGGAGTTTAAAGAGTTTGACCGTGCCGTAGCGATGCACAGGGATCTTGAGCGGATCGGGCTTCTGGAAAACGAAGAGATCCGTTATGCGCTGGCTTATACCTACTATATGAACGGGGAGTACGATGCGAGTGAAAAACTGCTCGCAACGCTGACCAAACCCGACCTCTTCGCCAAAGGGGTGAGCCTTCGAAGCTCGATGGAAAAATGCCGTGAGAACCGCTGGGAGTGCTTATGAAAATCTTACATGTAATCCTTATAATCGCACTGATGGGAGTGGGCCTTGCCGCCGATACGCTCCGTTACGGAACACTCTCGTTCGTACTGCTTAAAAATGGTAAACCGCTTACTAAAAATGAGATTGTCATTGACGGCGAGATGGCACTTCGTACCGATGAAGACGGTTATCTGAACAAGAAACTTGTTGAAGGTGCGCACACTCTAGAAGTGATCGGGCGCGAGAACGGCGTGGCGCAGGTGTATGTCAAGAAACCTTTTGAGATCGTTTCCGGACAGAACACGCAGCTGATCGTGACACTTGACAGCGACAACAAAATGGCGCTTGAAGATGTTGAGTTGCCGGTTGCGGCAGCTGTAATGGATGAAAGCGAGCTTGCGGCGTTGCCCAAAGGCGAGTTGAAACTGCGTATTGTCGCATCTGAAGACAAACAACCAATCGAGGGTGCCCGCATTTTTATCAAAGGGACGACCATCGAGGGACGAACCGATGTGAACGGTACCTTTAGCGCGCAGCTGCCGCAGGGTATTCAGACGATTTCCATCATTCACGGGCGATTCAGTACTCAGACGCTTAACGCCATCGAGATCGCTGCAGATGCGACGACGGAACGTGTCGTGGAGATGACCCCATCGTCACTGGAACTTGAAGAGTTTGTTGTTTTGATTCCCCACATTGAAGGTAGTATCGCTGCGATGATTGCTGAAGAGAAAAACAGCGATGCGATTGCCAATATCGTCGGTTCGCAGCAGATGGCGCGCCAGGGTGACTCCAACGCTGCGAGTGCGCTCAAACGTGTTGCGGGCATTACCGTGATCGGCGGACAGTATATCTACGTGCGCGGCCTTGGGGATCGCTACTCCAGCACCGAACTCAACGGCATGTCGCTGCCTTCACCAAACCCTGTCAAACGGACAGTGCCTCTGGATATGTTCCCCAGCGGGGTGATCGGCTCTTTGCAGGTGCAAAAGACCTTCACTCCCGACGTGACGGGAGCATTCGGCGGCGGTTATGTCAATGTCCGTACAAAGAAAACTTCGGACGAGGATTATGCGAAGGTCAAAGTGGGTGTCAAGATGCACAGCAGCTACGGCAAGGATGCAACCGGTTATGAAGGCTCTGATAGCGACTGGAGCGGGTATGACCATTCGTACCGTCCTTTCCCGGGGAGTTTCAACCAGCAGACGATGCCGGTTGTAGGGCAAAATCCGCCCTCACTGCAATATGACGCGCAGCAGATGCAGCAACTCTTTCAGGAACGCAACATCGATGCAAAGTCGACGAATGTGCCTCTCGGAGGAGAGGTACAGGTGGAGCTTTCCAAAAACTTTACCATTGCCGACGAACATGAACTGAGTTTTCTGGCCTCTTATGGGTATAAAAGCGAATCGGATCTTGTGAGTTATACATCGCATGACTATATTATTTCGGCGAGCGGCAAACAGGAAAGCGAACCCGACAATACGGCGGTCAATGACCTCTACGGTACGACCATCCAGCATGGCGGCATCTTTAATGCAGCTTACAGGTTTAGAAATTTCGACCTTCGTTATACAAAACTTTATGTACTCAATACGCTGAATCAAACGCGTGATGTCAACGGAACGTTTGGCGAGAACAACTCCAGAGAACACCAGTATTTTTTTGAATGGCAGGAGCGTGAACTGAGCATTGATCAGGTGAGCGGAGGTCTCGATTATGAGGCGGGTGTGAAGCATCATCTCGAATTCGGTGCTGAAACGGCACAAGCGAGCGAGTATGTTCCCAATGATGTCTATTACAACTACAAGCAGTACTTTTCGACGTCACCTTATGTTTTTGAACGTCCCGACAGCCAGTTGACCTACAACCACCGCACCACTCAGGATGATGTGCTGAACCTCTTTGTGGCGCACCGCTCCTATCTGCCGATGATGAGTGATGAGGATTATCTGGAAATCGGTGGAACGACGGAGTCAAAAGAGCGTGAAGGACGCCGTACGGAGATTACGGTACAGAGCAAGCTCAAAGATGACGACGTCACTTCCGGACCGATCAGTACTACAATCAACGGCGGCGACGGCACGCAGCTTAACAGCGGCCTGACCTCACTGCCGAAAGACCAGTACAATGCGACACTTGATCGTAACGCCCTCTACCTTAAAGGGCTGATCAAGCCTGTGGATGAGGTTGATGTCACGTTCGGAGGCCGCTATGTGGATCTTAAACAGAGCGTCGATCAGTATCAGACCGAACAGAACGTTGTTGTGATTGAGGGCAACGAGCTCTCCTTCAACAAATTTCTACCGAGTATCGGGGTTAAGTATGCGCCGAATTCGAAACATCAGTTCCGCGCGGCCTATTCACAGACTTTCATCTATCCGGACTTTCGTGAATTCGTCGATGCGGAGTTCATTCACCCGGTCTTTCTGGCGAAGGTTTCAGGAAATCCCGATCTGGTAGAGACCGATATTCAGAGTCTCGATCTGCGCTACGACTACTATTTCAGTGATACCGACTCGTTCAGTACCTCGCTCTTTTACAAATATATGGAGAACCCGATCGAGGATACGCAGGAGTTTACAACCTCGACGCTGCCGCGTTTCTCTTTCGACAATTCGCAGTCGGCCGATCTGGCGGGTGTGGAGCTGAGTTGGTACAACCATCTTGGTTTTATAGACAATGCGCTGGAAAATCTGGTCTTTTCCGGAAACTACACCTACATCTACTCAAAGGTCACACTGACCGAAGAGCAGAAGGCAAAATTTGTGACGCAGGATCGCGGATTGCAGGGGCTTTCCCCTCAGGTTCTCAACATCTCTCTAACTTATGAAGATGCAGACAACCGAAGTGTGAACCTCTCTTACAACAAGATGGAGAAGCGTCTGATGCGCGTGGCACTTAAAAACGGCGATGTCGTTCTGGGCCTGGACGACTATGAAATTCCGCCGCACCTTGTCGATTTTACCTGGATCGAGAAATTTGAGTCCGAAGGTCTGGGAACTAAAATGGATCTGACATTTAAAATCCGTAATTTGCTTGACGGCGAGACGGAATGGGTTCAGGGTGGCAAAACGACGCTCACCTATAAAAAAGGGCGTGAATACTCTCTGACGCTGGGAGCGAAGTTCTAAGTGTACAGAGTAGTGCTCATATTCTTACATGTAATGCTTTTCGGTTCACCTTTTATTGATATGGATACCGCACTGATGTGGCAGGACAGTGCAGAAAACAAGGGAACGCTCTTTAAATGGGATGAGGCCAAAGAGTATTGCGAACGGCTTGATTTCGGATCGTATGACGACTGGTGGCTTCCGAGCGAAGCGGAGCTTGCGTCGATTGTTGATCTCTCGCGCCCCCGCGGCCGGGTCATCAAAAAAGGGCTTATCTATTTCAAACCGCGTCCGTACTGGACTTCGAGCACCTATTCATGGAACGCGCCGCATGCATGGGTGATCTCGTTTGATAATGGTGTTTCCTATTCTGAAACGAAAGAAACACATTTACATGTAAGGTGTGTGCGCTGCAGCGATTTCAAGGCGTGTCTGGAAAAATTTTACTCTAAATACTAGCGCTCTGAGGGTGTCACCTCCTGACACAGCCAGTTGGACTATCGCGCCACATCGTTCTTAATTCAAAGCAATCTTAAAGCATCTTGAAGCTATAATACCCGGATTTGAATTAGAGCACAAAGGTGGCATGATGGGCTATAAACGCGTCTTGGTGAAGTTCTCGGGCGAAGCAATGGCCGGAGAGGCGGGTCATGGCATCGATACAAAGATTCTCAACTACATCTCGCAGGAGATCAAGAGTCTGGTAGATGCCGGAATCGAAGTTGGAATCGTTATTGGCGGGGGGAACATCATTCGCGGTGTTACGGCTGCCAAAGACGGTATCATTCGCAGAACTTCAGGAGACTATATGGGCATGCTTGCCACAGTGATCAACGCTGTGGCGATGCAGGAAGCGTGCGAGCACGTCGGACTGCGTGTCCGCGTTCAGACTGCCATCAAGATGGAACAGATTGCCGAACCCTACATTCAGCGCCGCGCCGTACGTCATCTTGAAAAAGGGCGCGTCGTGATTTTTGCCGCAGGAACGGGAAACCCCTTTTTCACGACCGACACCGCAGCTACGCTCCGTGCTGTTGAGATTGATGCGGAAGTGATCATCAAGGCGACCAAAGTAGACGGGATCTACGACAAAGATCCGATGAAGTTTAATGATGCGGTAAAACTTGATGTCATTACGTATGATCAGGCAATGCAGGATCATATTAAAGTGATGGACGATACGTCGATTGCGCTGGCAAAAGACAACGCCCTCCCGATTATCGTTTGCGATATGTTCAAACCGGGCAATCTGCTTGAAATTATCGGTGGTGACATGACCCACTGTTCTATTGTAAAATAAGGAAAACCATGAGACTAGAAGAACTTGCAGCGAAAGCGCTAAAAAAAGCCAATATTGACCGTTACCAGCTTGCTCTGGCAGTAGCCAAACGTTCACAGGAACTTGACAACGGTGCTCACAGCAAGCTGAATATTGACCCGAAAAGTATGAAAAGTGCTGATTTGGCACTGATGGAAATTGCAGAAGGCGCCATCAGCGTCGCCGGATTCATCGACAACAAATAACTGCTTTGGGTCCACGGTTGCTTAACCCCGTTGATCTTGAAAAGATCAAGTTTATCCATACTGTAGAAGCGGCTACAGAGTATCTCTACAACATTATCACACCGACAGAGCGTATCAGACAGGCACTCGACCTGGCGCTCAAAGAGCATGAGGGGCAGTTTCGCCGAAGCGGGGAGCCCTACATCATCCATCCCATTCTGGTTGCCTCCATTGTCGCTACCATTACGGAAGATGAAGCGATGGTTCTGGCAGCCCTGATGCATGACCTGGTAGAAGACACATCATGCAGCATTGAACAGATTAGCGCCAAATACGGAGCCGACGTCGCCCATCTGGTCGAAGGTATGACCAAGA
This sequence comes from Sulfurimonadaceae bacterium, assembly GCA_050305515.1. Lineage (GTDB taxonomy): Bacteria > Campylobacterota > Campylobacteria > Campylobacterales > Sulfurimonadaceae > JAFGUB01. Next base: position 68,229 of record JBNLFL010000043.1, on the reverse strand, counting down.
TCGACACCATCCGTGATTCCGAACTGATTCCTTCCAATTCCGATGAGAAACTGGTGGTTTCGGCACTCTCGTTCCGGAAAATGCTGATCGCCTCCATTCAGGATGTCCGGGTTCTGGTCGTAAAACTTTGCGACCGCCTGCACAACATGCTAACCCTCTCCGCACTGCCACCGCACAAACAGCACCGCATCGCCGAAGAGACACTGGTTGTTTATGCACCGATTGCCCATCGTCTGGGGATCTCGTTTATGAAAAAGATGCTTGAAGATATGAGTTTTCATTATCTCTTCCCCGAGGAAGAGCGGATGATCGACTCCTATCTCGACAGCAACTACCACGCCATCGAACTCAAACTCAACGCGTTCCGGCATCGCATTTACCAGATGCTGCTTGAAAACGGTTTTAACGATGAAGATTTTGAGATCATCGGACGGGTCAAACACCATTATTCGATCTATCTGAAGATGCAGCGCAAGGGAATCAGCATTGATGAAATTCTTGACCTGCTGGCCGTACGGATTCTGCTAAAACGCCCCATTGACTGCTACACGGTTCTGGGACTGGTGCATCTTAATTTTCAGCCGCTGAGTTCCCGTTTCAAAGATTACATTGCACTGGCAAAAGACAACGGCTATCAGACACTTCATACGACCGTTTTTGATAATACGGCCATTTTTGAAGTACAGATCCGCACGTACGAGATGCACAAGACCGCGGAACTCGGGGTGGCGGCGCACTGGAAATATAAAAACGGCGGTAACAGCATCAATTTGGACTGGCTCAACAACCTGCAATATCAGAACGAGTCGGTTGAGGAGTTTTATGAACTCATCAAAAACGATCTTTACAGCGAAGATATCAGTGTCTTCTCCCCCAAAGGAAAAGCTTTTACCCTGCCGCGCGGTGCGGTAGCCCTTGATTTTGCCTATGCCGTCCACACGGAAGTGGGAGATTGTGCCGAGAGCTGTATGATTAACAAGGAGAAGGTCAGTCTGCTGACCGAACTGCACAACGGCGACATTGTCAGCATTACTACCGGGAATGACAAAGTACCCCGATGCAGCTGGATCGATGCGGTCAAAACGTCACGAGCGAAAAGCAACATCCGCGCGAACTGCAATGCCAGACTGCGCAATGTCGACAGCATCAGCGGAACGAACATTCTGGCGACTATTATGGGGCTGGAGGTTGAAGAAGCGGAAGCGTGGCTGGAAGAGAACAATTTTTGCGACAACCGTTCAAAACTGGCTAAAGAGAGTGAAAAACTCAAAGAAGTCGTCCGGAAATATCAGGAAGAGGTTGTCCAGAGCAGCCGTTTCAAGGGCTTTCTTACGGGGCACCGTTTCCGTTTGAAATCGTATCAGTTTGGAAGTCTGGAATTTATCAGCAACCATACCGTCAGCGACGCCGTGTTTGATTACTGCTGCCATCCGAAAACAGGCGACGAAATCGTGGCCTTTTTACATAAAGGCAAAGCACATGTTCACCACAAGATGTGCAAAAATGCCAGCGCGATGATCGAAAAGCACGAGCCCATGCTTTTTGTCCGCTGGCTTTCGCAGATGATTCACCATTATCACCTGATTGTCAGTATGCATAACGCCAAAGGCGCGCTGGCGGATTTTCTTACCTTTTTGGCAAAACTCGGTTGTGATCTTAACAGTATCGAACTGGGAAAAGCCAGAGAAGAACATATCCAGCTGTGCGAGATCGAGTTTCAGAATGCGGAAGGGGATCTTAATCGCCTTCGCGCTAAAATTGAGCAAAAAATCAAGGTGATACAGTTCATCCGTACCGATGATGCGTATCGCAGCAGATAGTTTAGGAACCACATGATAGAAGAAGCGTTACGAGAGATTCGCCGCGGGAGTGCGGAGATCATTGACGAGGAGCGTATTGTCACACTTCTCAAGGCCTATTTTGAAGAGGGGAAACCTTATACCGTTAAGGCAGGTTTTGACCCTACCGCACCGGATCTGCATCTGGGACATACCGTACTGCTTCAAAAGCTTGCGGCATTTCAGAAGTTTGGTGCCACGATCCAGTTTCTGATCGGTGATTTTACCGCCCAGATCGGAGACCCTACGGGTAAGAGCGAGACAAGAAAAAAACTGCTTCCCGCGGACATTGCAGAAAATGCAAAAACCTATAAGACACAGGTATTCAAGATTCTTGATCCCGAAAAGACGCAAGTGGTCTTTAACTCCGAATGGATCAATCCGCTCGGCGCTGCGGGCATGCTCGAATTGACAACCACTTTTAACGTGGCACGCATGCTTGAACGCGATGATTTTGAAAAACGCTACAAAAGTGGAGCATCGATCTCAATCAGTGAATTTCTCTATCCGCTGCTTCAGGGTTACGACAGTGTGCACCTTAAAAGCGATATCGAGACTGGCGGAACGGATCAGAAGTTCAATCTTCTGATGGGGCGTCATCTTCAGCGTACGTACCAGATCGGAAAAGAGCAGGCCGTTTTGATGATGCCGATTCTTGAAGGACTCGACGGTGTACAGAAGATGAGCAAATCGCTGGGCAACTACATCGGTGTCGCCGATGCTCCGAATGATATGTTCGGAAAAGTACTGAGTATCTCCGATGAACTGATGTGGCGTTATTATGAACTTTTGAGCGCCCGGTCTCTGAGTGACATTGAAGCTTTGCGCGAGGGTGTTGAAAACGGCAGTGAACATCCGAAAAAAGTCAAAGAGTTACTGGCAATGGAAATCGTTGCACGCTTTCATGGTACCGAAGCTGCAGATGAAGCCAAAGCAGAGTTTGAACGTGTTCATGCAAAGAGTGAAATTCCTTCGGATATTGAAACCTTTGAGTTTGACGGTCCGATCTGGGTTGCCAAAGCATTACAGGATGCCGGACTCGAAGCATCAACTTCTCAGGCGCGGCGGGATATTAAGCAAGGGGCTGTTAAAATTGACCAACAGAAGCTTGAAGATGAGCAGTTGCAGCTAGAGGCGGGCGAATATATTTTACAAGTGGGAAAACGCAAGTTTGCACGATTAAAGGTTAAGTGATGAGTTTTAAATCGGTCAAGATCGGCAAACATACCATTGATATCCCGATCATTCAGGGCGGGATGGGTGTCGGTATCAGCTGGGACCAGCTGGCGGGACATGTATCGCTCGAAGGTGGTCTTGGGATTATCAGCGCCGTCGGTACCGGGTATTATGAAAATAAAAGCCATGTTAAAAAGCTGGTTGCAGATCGCCCGCTGGATGCCGCCAATTTCTACTCCAGAGAGGGGCTCATCAAAATTTTTGAAAATGCCCGGAAAATCTGCGGTGAAAAACCGCTTGGCTGTAACGTTTTATATGCCATCAACGATTACGGACGGGTTGTTAGAGATGCCTGTGAAGCAGGTGCCGACATCATCATCACCGGTGCGGGACTTCCGACGAACATGCCCGAATTTACGGCAGAGTATCCTGATGTTGCTCTGGTTCCGATCGTTTCATCCGCCAAAGCACTCAAAATCATCTGCAAACGTTGGCAGATGCGCTATGGGCGATTGCCCGATGCCGTGGTCCTTGAAGGACCGAAAAGCGGAGGACATCAGGGTTTCACGTACGAGCAGTGTGCGCTTGAAGAGAATCAGCTCGAACATCTGGTCAAACCGGTTGTCGAAGAGGCAGCACTGTGGGGTGATATTCCGGTTTTTGCAGCAGGCGGTGTCTGGGATAAAAACGACATTGACGAAATGATGGCTCTGGGTGCAGCCGGTGTTCAGATGGGGACCCGTTTTATCGGAACTTTCGAGTGTGACGCACATGAAAACCTCAAACAGGTGCTGATTCATGCGAAAGAGGGTGATATTCAGCTGATGAAATCGCCTGTGGGCTATCCGGCGCGTGGCGTTGTCAGCAATCTGACGCATCTTATCGACACGCGAACCGGTCCGGATATCAAATGTATTTCAAACTGTGTTGCCCCCTGTAACCGCGGTGTGGAAGCAAAAGAGGTAGGGTTTTGTATTGCGGATCGTCTGAGTGACGCCTATCTTGGGAATACGGAACTGGGCCTTTTCTTTTCCGGGACGAATGGTTATCGTATCAAGGAGCTTATCTCTGTCAAAGAGCTGATGAAGAAGCTGACAGAGGGAGAATAACGGGTGAGACTGCTCTGGCTGCTGCTGTTTGGGGCACTTCTGCTTTTTGCGGCAACGGATCAGGAAGTTCTTGAACGGGCTGCGGTACTTACTAAGAGCGCATCCAAAAGCGAAGTCTTTCGCGCCTACAACGACTATAAAAATCTCTATCTCCGTGCCGTTATGAATCAGGATGATGCCCTTAAAAAGCAGACACTGCAGGGCATTGTCATTACGGGAAAAAAACTTCGTATTGATGTTGAAAAATATAAAAAAGAGCTTGCCACGCTCCACGCTGAAAAGAGTGTCGTTACCTCAGTTACGAAACCCGCAAAACCCGCCTCTCCGGTACAAATCAAAGACGTGTCCCATCTTGAAAAAAGCTATTGGGACGGGAGCCGTCTGGTTTTAGGCTTTGATGGTGTTCTGCGAGCGGATCAGATCAAATACTTTAAAATTCTGGATCCAAAAAAAAAGAGTTACCGTTATATTTTTGATATCAAAGCCGCGATGCATCGCAGTGTCCATTTGCAGCATAAGAATATATCCAGTATACGTGTAGCCCAATATGATCATGACACCCTCCGTCTGGTCCTGGAAAATCAGACACCGCTTGAACTCTCCTACAGCACCGAAGAGGCGCGTTTGGTAATCAATCCTAACGTCGGAGATACTACAATCACGAGTGAGCCAAAGAGTCACTTTAAACCGGCAAAATCTTATGTTGTCGTACTTGATCCGGGGCATGGCGGCAAAGATACCGGTGCCATCGGCTACAAAAACTACCGTGAAAAGATTGTTGTTTTTCAGATTGCCACCTATGTGGCCAAACGGCTTCGTGAAGCCGGTATCACCGTACATTTGACCCGGAACCGGGACACATTTGTCTCTTTGCGAAAACGTACCAAATATGCCAACGATCAGAAAGCAGATCTTTTTGTATCGATTCATGCCAATTCGGTACCGAAAAAGAGTGCCCATCTGGCCAAAGGCATCGAAACCTATTTTCTTTCGCCCTCACGCAGTGACCGTGCGAATCAGGTGGCGGCGGTGGAAAACTCCAAAGAGATTGAAGATATGAACTATTTCGGAAAAAACAACTTTCTGAACTTTCTCAATCGCGAAAAAATTGTTGCCTCCAACAAGCTGGCCATTGATATCCAGCGGGGAATGCTCTCATCGCTTCAGGAGAAGTATGCGGATGTGAAGGATAATGGAGTTCGCGAAGGGCCGTTTTGGGTTCTGGTTGGAGCGCAGATGCCTGCGGTACTTGTCGAAGTCGGTTTTATTTCGCATCCGAATGAGGCACGCAATCTTGTGAATTCGGGATATCAAAAAGTTTTGGCAGAGGGACTTGCGGAAGGGATAATCCGCTATTTTGTCCAGAATCCGTGAGTCGTATCGACACGGAGATGTGTTTACATGTAAGGCTTATGCCTTGTGAGGAAGTACTCCCGCTACCGACTCCTTGGCATCGATAATGTTCTGAATCTGGGACTTGACCCGGTCATAACGAAACTGCTCTTTAAAGCCGTTGATCCTGCCGCCTGCGGCATTGGGATGGCCGCCTCCACCTGACCACTCTTGGGCGATGAGTGCCACATTGACCTGATGGTTGGCACGAAAACTCATCGTACCGCGTCCGCTGATATCGACGATAAAATCATATTCCGGGTATTGCGTCAGAAAGCCGTTGCCGATGATGGAGGTGTTGCCGACACCGTAACTCAGAAATCCGCGGTAACCTTTGTAGTAAATGGTCATGATGTCGCGTTTGGTTCCAAGAAGATCGACGACATAACGTGTCGAGAGATTGTCAAGCGTATCATCGCCTTCAACGCGGAAGTAGCTCTTTTTCATGGCATGGATGGCCTCGTCAAGCCGGATATTTGCCTGGGGCGCATCGACCTCTCGTGCTGCCTGTTCAAGCAGTGCGAGTTTGTACTCGCGGTCTTCATTGGCAAAGATGGTCCGGTTGAGCTCACGCGTTTCGTTAATGAGGCGCATGCAGACTTTTCCGTATTCAAAGTTTTCGTGTTCATCCTGAAGCCAGAGATCAACGGCATTGACAACGGCGACGTAATGTTCCATCCATTCGGGTATCTCCAGATCAAAGTGTTCTTTGGCGTATTCATAGGTGATTTTTGTGGCGCTGCGCTTTGTATCGAGAAAATACCAGCTGTATTGCTGCGATGTCTTTTCTCCGCTGCCGTGATGATCGAGCAGCGTGATGCCGAGCTGATAGCCGGACTCATTCAATTTCTTGACATTGCTGTCAAGCCATTTGGCCTCATCCGGATAGAGATTAAGATCGGTAATCAGAATAGTCGCAGGAGTATTTTTCCCTTTTTTGATCGCATCGAGAATCTCTTCAAGGCGCTCCATGACCTCGGCACCGTAATTGGCATTGTAGGAGTAAATCGTATAGGGGGTGTGGCGCATAATTAACTGGCAGCTGTATCCGTCAAGATCAATATGTGAAAGATGGTAGATCGTATTCAAAAAATTCCTTATGTGATAGATATGGAGCCGAGGACTTCAAATTTGGCACTGGAGTCGATTTCGGCATGTGAAAGGGTGATGACGTCGAGACTGAAACGTTCGAAGATTTCCGAGAGCGGCCGTCGCAGCTGCGGATCGACAATGATGATGACCGGTGAGATGCCTTTTTGAAGCAGTTCGGTTGCTTTCTGGCTGGTCGCCTGTATCAGCTGATTGATCTCTCCGACATTCAGCAGCAGATGACGCAGACCGTCTTGCTCCTGGGATTTGTCAAGCATTTTCTGCTCGGTTGCGGTATCGAAGGTCAGCAGTCGGATGACACCGTCGCTTCCACTGTACATTTTGGTAATGACACGGGAAAGACGCGAACGTACCTGTTCCGTAATAATCTCGACATTTTTCGTATATTCCGCGATATCAGCGATGGTTTCAAGGATCGTCAGCATGTCGGTAAGCGGGATCTTCTCATGCAGAAGCGCTTTGAAAATACGCTGTATGAGCCCGATATTGGCGACTTTGAAGAGATCGTCAACGACTACGGGGTAATCATTTTTTATTTTATCCAGAAGCGCCTGTGTCTCCTGTCTTGTGAGCAGATCTTCCGCGTAGCGTTTGATCAGTTCGCTCATGTGGGTTGAAATGACGGTGGCCGGATCGACGACGGTATAGCCGTACATGATGGCATCTTCTTTATGTTCGGGAGAGATCCACAGCGCATCGAGGCCAAACGCCGGTTCTTTTGTAGGTTCTCCCGGAATATCTCCTGTGGCCATGCCGCTGTCCATAGCCAAAAAGCGTTCGGGCTGAATGCTGCCTTCACCTATGGCGACACCTTTGAGAAGGATCTCATAGCGGTCGGCTTTAAGATGCAGATTGTCGCGTATGCGCACCTGCGGCATCAGGAATCCCAGCGTCGAGGCGATTTTACGGCGCATCGAACGGATACGTTCGAGCAGATCACCGCCCTGTGATGCATCGGCAAGGCGAATCAGCTGATAGCCGAGCGTCAGTTCCAGCATTTCCACTTTCAGAATATCATCAAGTGCCGCTTCCTCCTCTTTGGCAATCTGCTCCTGAGTCTTTTTGGGTGTCGTACTCTCGCCGGGGCTGTCTGCACTCCCCGGTGTTCCTTTTTTGGCAGCAGATGCGGGTGCTTTTTTACCATCAGCAGAAGCAGGTACGAGTGAAAAGTCGCCGCGGTCATGCCGGTAAAGCGCATATCCCAACGCCGCAAATACAAGGCCGACAAACCCCATGGAGAGTGTGGGCAGACCCGGTACCAGCGCAAACATTGTCATAATGAATCCGACAATCATCATGGTTCGGGCATTACCCATCAGTTGATTGATGGTGCCTTCGGCAAAATTGCTGCCGTCGCTGGAAGAGCGGGTAATCATGATACCGGTGGCTGTCGAGATAATGAGCGCCGGAATTTGCGAGACCAGACCGTCACCGATGGTTAAAATGGTGTAGGTCGCGGCGCTGGTCGGGACATCCAGATCAAACTGGAAGACACCAATGAGAAAACCGCCGATAATGTTGATCAGGGTGATGATGATGCCTGCAACCGCATCCCCTTTGATAAACTTGCTCGAACCGTCCATGGCGCCATAGAAGTTGGCGGTCTGGAGAATCTCCGCACGGCGTTCTTTGGCTTCTTTTTCGTCGATGAGACCCGCATTGAGGTCTGCATCGATGGCCATCTGTTTACCGGGCATCGCATCAAGTGTAAAACGGGCTGCGACTTCGGCGACGCGTCCCGAACCCTTGGTAATGACCATAAAGTTGATCAGTACCAGAATGGAAAAGACGATGATTCCGATAACAAAGTTACCGCCGACAACAAAATTTCCGAAACTGCTGATGATATCACTTACCGCACCCGGCCCTTCGTTGCCATGGCTCAGGATCATCCGCGTTGTAGCGACGTTGAGTGAGAGGCGAAAGAGCGTAATGACAAGCAGCAGGGTGGGAAACGTGGTCAGGTCTGTGGGTTTGGGAATATAGAGTGAAATCAGCAGTATCAGAACGGACATCGCGATGACTACGGTGAGTAGCAGATCCAGAATACCGCTGGGAAGCGGAACGATGATAATCGCCAGAATCGCCATGACAAAAACCACGACACCAAGGTCGCGTGACTGGAACAGAACACTGGCGATTTCGTTGAACTGCTGCTTTGTTGTTTTTGTCCGGGCCACTGCTACTCTTCTAGGATATCTTGAAGAGTAAGGGTACCTAAAAATCCGTCAATTTTACCTTGGAGACGGTTGATGAATGGCCAAATCCTGCAGGTTGAAGCACGATCGGACGGACAGCTGCTCTGTGATGGCGAACATTCGAAGACTGCAGGCGTTTTGCCTTCGGCCGCGCACATGATTTCCAGAATGCTTCGACCCAGACTGCTCTCGTTAAGGGCGAAACCTCCGTTGACACCCTTGAAGGAGCTGATGATGTCGTTGCGTGCGAGGCTCTGGAGTATTTTGGCGAGAAAGCTTTTGGATATGTCCAGCTCTTTGGAAAGTGTCTCGGCATCGAGCGGTTTTTGGGATTTAGCCAGAACGATTAACGAGAGTAGGGCGTATTCACTTGCACGGGTCAACAGCATCGGATTATCTTTACATGTAACGGGAATGTCTTATTTTGAGGCAATTATAGTAAGCGATACCTTTGTGCAAGTTAGAGTTATGAAAGTAGTTTCGACTTTTACGTTTGTTTGGGTATAATTCCGGCTCGACTTTAAGCATAGCCTCTTAAAGTCTCAACTTTAATACCCATCAGGAGGTCACCATGGCTTTGGATACGGCGAAAAAAGAGGCGCTCATCAAGCAGTTCGGTCGTTCAGAAAACGATACCGGATCAAGCGAAGTACAAATTGCTCTGCTCTCAACACGCATTGCAGAACTGACAGAGCATCTGAAAGAACACAGCAAAGATCACGCATCACGTCTGGGTCTGCTCAAACTGGTTGGACAACGCCGCCGTTTGATGCGCTACCTTAAACGCACAAACAAAGATAGCTACAAATCATTGATTGAAGCACTCGGTATTCGCGACAACATCTAGACTGACTGCACCCGCATTTCGAATTCGTTCGAAATGCATTTTTACCTTCCCCTTTTTCAAAAATCATAACTTTTTTTATAAAATAAAGATTCTGTGCAAATCCCTGCTTTTTAATACTTTTGTCAGATATCTACGGGTAATCTTTGCATACAAGCTAAATATGTCTGGAGGAACCCAATGTCATTGGAAGATAAAGCAAAAAGTACGGAAGGGTTGACTTTTCTGGATGACGGAGAAGTGCTCTATAACGATCTTTACCTGTTGTCCGAAACGGATGAAAAAGGGATCGTAACCTACGCCAACGACTCTTTTTTGAAAATTGCCAACATGAGTAAAGCAGATCTGCTCGGGCAGCCACATAACCTGGTTCGGCACCCTGACATGCCACGTGCCGCTTTTAAATCACTTTGGGATGATGTTCAAAGCAAAGGCTTCTGGACGGGTTATGTCAAAAATGCCCGCAGAGGGGGTGGATTCTATTGGGTTTATGCCACCGTACTGCGTGCCACAGACAGCAACGGCAATATCAAATACGTTTCGATCCGTGTCAAACCGTCACGCGAAGATATTAAAAGAGCTGAAGAGCTCTATGCAACTTTGGATTAAGAAGAGGAGAGGATAGATGGCATTAGTGAAAAGAGGCGGGACACCAGCTTCCGCAGCGATAGCGAGTCAAACAGGTGATAAACGACGTCAAAGAACTCTGGCCAAACAGCAGCAGATATCCGAAAGCATTGCAGGTGTCGCAACGACGATTCTGGATAATGCGCAAGAGAGTGTCAGTGCCATTGAACAATTGAAGTCCTCCATGGAGCAGATTGCCACGGCTGCTGAAGAAAACAGCGGCGCGAGTGATCAGGCTCTGAACAATGTCAAGGGGATCAGCAGCAATATCAACCGTATGGGCAACAGCATCGATACGGTTATCTCCTCCACGCTGAGTACCGGTGATAATGTCATGGGTGCCGTCAATACGATCAATCAGTCGGTTGAGCGCATGAACAATGCGGTAGATGTGGCGAAACAGTCTTCCAAAAAGTCCGAAGAACTTAAGGCGTCATCCGAAAATATCGGTGAAGCGGTCGGATTCATTGCAAAGATTGCCGACCAGACCAATCTTTTGGCCCTGAATGCCGCCATTGAGGCCAGCCGTGCCAAAGAGCACGGAAAAGGGTTCGCCGTCGTCGCTGATGAAACCCGTGCACTTGCCGGAGAGAGTGAAAAAAATGCCGAGTTTATTTCCGATCTGGTCAACAAAATCCAGGGGAGTATCGACAATATCATCAAGAGTATTGTCAGCACCACTGAAATTATTGAAAATACCGGCGGGCGTGGAACCAAGCTGACATCGAAAATGGAAGAGCTGACCAAGATCGCTACCTTTACGGTGGAAGCGGCACGTAATATGAACAGCTTTACCAGAAATCTGGGCATCAATATCGCCAAAATCAATGACGGTAGCGCCCAGATCGCCAAAGCGTCTCAGGAGATTGCCCATTCGGTGGAACGTACATTAAGCGGTATTGAAGTACAGTCTAATGCGCTTGCGCAAACCGAAGATGATATCAAAGAGCTTTCAAGTCTTGCAGAGGAACTTAAATACTCCACCGACACCATGAAGTCAGCCGAAGAGATTGCAGCATCGGCAGACGGTATCGGCAGCGCGATGGAAGATATTCAGGGATCGCTCGAAGAGGTTAACGATGCCCTCAATCAAATTGAAAAAGCTTCCAATACCACAAATCAGAGTGTGCTTTCAAACAAGGAACTGGTTGAAGGCGGCATTCAGGATTCCAAAGATATTAATGCGCTTATCGAGATCGGCAGACGCAACTTCGACCTTCTGAAAGTGTCGTTCAGTGAAGTGCGCAACGAGCTTAAAAGCATCGGACAGGCATTTGAATCCTCTATCACCAAAGGCAATACGGCTAGCAGTGAACTTGAAGTGATTGTTAAAGAGACACGAAATGTCGACAAGACTGTCGGAAATATTTCCAACTCCATCATTCAGCTTAATATGCTGGCGATCAGCGGTTCGATCGAAGCCGCACGTGCCGGCGATTTTGGTAAAGGCTTTGCGGTGGTCAGTTCCGATATTCGCAATCTTGCCAAGGATTCTGAAGCCAATACCGACAAGATCAACGATACGATCGAATCCATGAACAGTGAAATCGACATGGTGCGCACCGACTGGCTCAAACTGCTGGGCGGTCAGGATGTTGAACGCCATCAGATCAACCGTTTGGTTGGTGATGTTGAAAAGATTACGAACATGCTGATTGAACTGCTTGATCGCTTTACCGGACTCAAAACAATTAATGATCAGAACCTTGAAGGGCTCAATCAGGTCCTTATCGGCGTCAGCGAAATTCAAAAAGCTGTTGAGCTTTCAGCCCGTAATGCCATGGAATCGCGCAAGGCGAGTGAGTTGATCATTGAAACAATTTCGCATATCAGTGAAGGTGTGGAAGAGTTGGCTGTTATGGCCGATGAGCTGCAGCAAGGGTAACAATGGGTATCGAAGAGATACTGATCATTAAAGACGGAAGTATCGGCTACGGTATCGATACATCCCGAATTGATCAGATTTTGCGTGTTCCCGATCTGACTCCGGTTGTCCTGTCATCACCTATGATTCGGGGACTCAGTGCCGTAAGCGGCAATATCGTAACCGTGTATGATCTGCAGATGCTTCTTGGAGTGCATAAGGTTGATTCCGGAGATGAATCCAGCCGTCTTTTGACACTTGATGGGAGTTGCAATGCACTTTTGGTATCGGAAATCTCCGATACCGTACTGATCGATGAACGCAATATTGAATATATCGATGTTGTCGATGACGCGGTTATGGCACTCTACAAACATCATGATGATATTATCCAGATTCTGGATATTGAGTTACTGCTGCGTCAGGTGGTATTAAAACAGCTCAATGCAATGGAAATTAAAGACTCTCATGCGAATCGCACACAGGAGACCCGAAAGTCAGAAAATACCGAACGCTATCTCTTTGTACAGATGGGTGATGAACAGTATGCCGTTAATATCGATCAGTTGAGAGAGATCATAGCGATGCCTGAAAGTTTTACCGAGATTGCAGGCAGCCGCAGTGAAATGCTGGGCCTGATCTCACTGCGCGATCAGCTTCTGTTTGTTGCAGATTTGCGCCGTTTTTTCGGATTTGACGATGCCATCAGTGACAAAAACAGAATTCTGGTTGTGGAAAACGGTAGCCGTCTTTTGGGCTTGGTGGTGGATCAGATTCTTGATATCAGAGAAGTTGATATCGAAAAGATCGATCTGCTTCCGTCCAATTTTCAGGATCAGAAAATCAGCGGAGTCATCCGCGATCCCAAACAGTTGATTTCTGTCGTCGGGGAAGAAGTTATTGCCCAGCTGCTTCCGGAAAAAGAGCTTGAAGATGCGTCCATGCAGCTTCGCCAGAATGATTCGAATGAAAAAAATATCGCAATAGAAGTTGTGATTTTCAGACTTGGCAAAGAAGAGTATGCCATTGACATTGCGGATGTCGTTGAAATTATTGATTCGGTACCGGTTACGCCATTTGTGGATGCGCCGCCATTGGTTAAGGGTGTCATCAACATTCGTGGACAAGTCGTCACGATTGTTTCCATTTACGACTGGCTTGGCAAAGTGATGGAATCAGCGACGGACAAAAAGATCATTGTCTGTCAGATGCAGGGCCATCGTCTCGGATTTTACGTCGATAGCGTGAGTGATGTCATGGTGATTTCACATTCGGAAATCAGGGAAGAAAAAGAGCAAAGCGACTATTTTTCACATGTACTGTATCTCGCAAGCGGTACCCGAATGGCACTGCTTTTTGACATTCACCAACTCTCCTATGGTAAGGAAGCTGCTTGAGTAAGAGAGTATTGATTGTTGATGATTCGGCACTGGTACGCAAGCAACTTAAAGAGATGATCGGGATTCTTGATTATGATGTTGACGTGGCAAAAAATGGTCTTGAAGCGGTTGAGTTGCTGCGTCATAATAACTACGATGTGATCACGATGGATGTCAATATGCCCGTTATGGATGGCTTGACTGCGGTTAAGAAAATTATGCAGATCAATCCGACACCCATCCTGATGGTCAGCTCGCTCACATCGGAAGATGCTTCTACGACGATTGAAGCGCTGGAACTCGGTGCGCTTGATTACATTGCCAAACCCGGTACGATGAATGTCGGTAAACGTGAAAACCGTGAAGATATTCTTGAAAAGCTACAGCATCTCAGCCACATCCCAAAACGCCGTCTTGAGCGAATGCGACGCAATCCGCAACTGCATGAACACCCGATGCGGAGCCTTGAACGTGCCGCACCGGAGGTTCCGCTACAGAGTAAAGAGATCAGGAACATTCTGCTTATCGGTTCTTCGACCGGTGGACCGGGGCTGATTGAACAGATATGTGCTTCACTTCCGGTTACGTATACGTATCCTGTATGCGTGGTACAGCATATGCCGGAAAAGTTTACCAGGGCATTTGCGGAGCGTCTGGATCGTGTCAGTGCGTTACCGGTGCATGAATCCGCGCACAATATGGAACTTCTTCCCGGAAATATCTATGTTGCCCGCGGCGGCGTCCACATGCATTTTGCAAAAAAAGTATCCGGCAAGTATGTGATACGGGAAGAGAAAAATGACAACGGCCGATTTTTCCAGCCAAGTGTTGACGAGATGTATTTCAGTGCCCTGAAAGTATTCGGAGGACGAAATATCGTAGCCGTGATTCTGACGGGGATAGGTGATGATGGTGCGGATGGTATGGTCGCGATAAAAAAAGAGGGCGGCTATACCATTGGCGAAAGCGAAGCAACTGCGACAGTCTATGGTATGCCAAAGGAGGCGTATGACCGGGGCGGCGTTATGGAACAGCTTGACTTTCAGCAGATCGTCAGCAAATTAGTGACTTTAAAGTAGGATGAGGAGCGGTAATGGCACTGGTAAGAAAACATAAAGTACAGGAAGTTACTGCCTTTCCGGAATTTAACACCCTTAAAGAAGCAATTGACTATTTTAAAGTGCACGAAAATTTTGAAGATCGTAAATACGCTATCGATGAAATGGTGAAATTCGAGGGTGGCGGCGATTACCTTGTGGAGATACTTTCAGATATTTCAACCGGTAAAGCGATTGATGCAGAAGCTGCTTCCGCGCTCTCACTGATGGATCCGGACGAGGCACCGATCGAAGCGGTGATGGAACTGCTCAAACTCCATAATGCCTATATTCGTAATCTGGCAATCGCTGTTTTACAGGATTACGGTGAAGCGATCAAGTATTACATTGTCAAGTTTCTTATCGGAGATGATAGGGATCTGCGTATTTTTGCCATTAACGTTCTTGGTGATGTCAATTTCCCTGAATCGCGTGATATGCTCGTAGAGCTTCTTGAGGGGGAATCCGACGTGAATGTTGCGATGACGGCAGTTGACTACATGGCCGAAATCGGTGAACCCGAAGATATCCCGTTACTTGAATCGCTCAAGGTACATTTCAATCACGATCCTTACGTAGAATTTGGTGTTGACAATGCGATACGAATGATTCGGGGCTAAGCCATGTATCTGCTTTCAAAAGAGAACTTTGTTAAACTCAGCGAATTTATCTACCGGAAAAGCGGAATTTTTCTTGAAGAAGAAAAACATTATGAAAAACTGGCAAAATTTGTCAATGACCGGTGTCATAAGATCAATGCGGACAGCTTCAGAAAGTATTTTTACAAACTCCGTTTTGAAGACAAGGACGGCAGTGAATTTCAGGAACTGATGAATGGGATGACGGTCAATGAAACCTACTTTTACCGTGAAGTAAACCAGTTTGAAGTTTTAGCCAACAACTTGCTTCCGGAACTCAATCGAAGCCGACCGAAGGGTGTACCGCTGCGCATTCTTTCCGCCCCGTGTTCAACCGGAGAAGAACCTTATTCGATTATTTTGCATATTCTCGAAGAGGGGCGGATTGTTGAAGAGCGTGATATCGAAGTGGTCGGTATCGATATCGACTCGACAGTCATCAACAAGGCTAAAAAAGGAGAGTTTACCAGTCGGTCGGTTCATGCCATTCCGAAAAACGTACTTGCACAGTGGTTCCGAAAAAAGGGAACGGGATTTGAACTGGTAGATGAGCTTATCGGGGTTGTGGATTTTAATGTGGCCAATGTATTTGACCGCAATGAAATGCGAAAACTGGGAAAGTTCGACATCATTTTTTCCCGGAATATGTTGATATATTTTGATGATGCAAGCAGAAAAGAGGTTGCCATGACTTTTTATGACATGCTGAACCCCGGAGGTTACGTACTGCTCGGCCATGCCGAATATATGAGCCGTATCGTATCCATCTACAATGCAAAAAAAATCGAAACAACTTTAGTTTATCAAAAATAGGAGAGACAACAATGCCAATGGTAATTTTTATTGACGACAGCGAAACGGCGCTCGCTTCAACACGTATGGTCACCAACTCCATGCCTATTGAGGTGAAGCAATATCTTGATGCCCGGGTGGCACTCAGCGAAATTCAAAGCGGTACGGCAAAACCGGATCTGATCATTACGGACCTGAACATGCCCAACATGAACGGATTTGAATTTTTACAGGAGCTGCGCAAGATACCCGGTGCGGCAAGAACCCCGACGCTGATGCTGACAACGGAAACAAAAGCGGAGATGAAGCAACAGGGGAAAGCGCTCGGGCTTACCGGGTGGATTGTGAAGCCTTTCAATCCGTCACAGCTCAAACAGGCGATCACCCGGGTGCTTCGCCTTCCTTCGTGATGGATGATACAATGAAGCTGTTGCAATCGGTTGAAGCACTTCTGGAACATGTCAAACTCGTCGAGGAAGATACAATTGAACTCTCCAGGAAGTCGTTACTCAACCTTTCGAATTTTCTCGAGGCTCAAGGGATAGAAATTGATGATTCGGTTGCAGAAGCACTACAGTATCAGGATATCATCGCGCAGCAGCTTACGGCAACTATCGAAGCGATTGAGAGCGTACAGAAAAGTATCTTGCAGTTCAGTCACGCGTTTCGGGAAGATGAAAAAATCGCAGTCAGCAGTATGGAAATACTCCAAAGCAGACTCGGAAGTGCCCTCGAACGTGCTAAAGAGAAACGCCAGGCGTTTTCAGGCAACGTCAATCATGAGAATGATGACGATGCCGTAGAGTTTTTTTAGGAGAGGATGAATGGCAACGGTAATGGTCGTAGATGACTCAAAAACAGTAAGAAGCTATCACGGTGCGATTCTCAGAGAATCCGGTATAGAAGTGGTAGAAGCGGAAAACGGTATGGAAGCGCTGGAGCGTTCGCTCGATGGCGGAATTGATCTCTACCTGGTGGATGTCAACATGCCGGTGATGGATGGCTATTCGTTTATTACAGAGTTGCGTAAACAGCCTGTTTATGCGTTGACTCCGGTGATTATGATTACCACCCAAGCGCAGGATATCGACAAGATCGAAGCCTATAAGGTAGGCGCCAACCTTTTTGAAACCAAGCCGATCAAACCGGATCAGCTTAAATCGTACATCGACATACTGGTGCATTCCTAAGGAGATATTATGAACCCTTTGCTGGAACAGTTTTTACAAGAAGCGCGTGAAAACCTCGGCTTTATTGATCAAAATCTTGAAAATATCGGTTCGGATGACCCGGAACTGCTCAATGCCGTTTTCAGGGCCGCCCACACACTAAAAGGTGGATCAGGTATTGTCGGTTTTGAGTCAGTCAAGGAGATTACCCATCACGCGGAAGACCTTCTTGACATGCTCCGCGGAGGGAAACTGGAGTATCGTGACTCCATGACGGAAGCACTTTATGACGCATTCGATGAGGTCGTCAATCTGATTGAAGCGGCTGAAGAGAGTGAAGAGATTGTAGATGCCGATTCACGGCGTCTTGATATCATTATTTCCAAGCTCAATGCCGAGATGGGAAAAACGGATGAGATTAAAGCGCAATGGAGTGTTCCCTTTGCCCCGATTTCGGAACTGGACACGGTTATCAATATGCCGATGCCATTTATGAAAAATCAGCCGCGGCCTCTGCCATTCAAACTGGAAGCATTCACGCAGGAAGCGTGTGATACAGAGCAGCTTTATGCGATCTCTTTTGATGTCGATGATTCCTGTATGGTTTATGGCAATGATCCTGTCTACACCCTCTCGCTTTTGGGAGATCAGGTCATAGGCATTCATACATGTATGAGTGAAAACAGTGCCAAATCGATTCTGAGCGGTATGGATGATTCGGAGGGATTGACACTACAGACGCAGATTACCGCTTTTGTTTTCGGGCTTTTCAGCGAAATTGAAGATGCACTGTTCAACTTTATGGATGAGCTTCAGATCGAGCCGCTTGATGTTACAACCCTCCTTGAGGTTAGCGAAGGAGAAGAGGGCCATCAGCTGGATGTACTCCGTGAATTACATGTAAGCCCTGATCGCGGAACAATCCGCTCGGCTATTGAAAAGGTACTCCCACTGATTGGCAATGAGACAATTCAGTACCATCAGCTTGTACGTCTGAGTGAGATACTTGATGCCATTGCTGATGCGGATCTGCCAAAACTGGGTGGATTTTTCGCATCACTCGATGCGGGAAACCGGTATCAGTACAATGGCACCGATGCACTTTTAAGTGAAGAAAACCTTCCGCAAGCAAAAGAACCTGAAACAGCTCCGGCAATTCCGGAAGCCCCAAAAACGCTCAAAACACGCAAGGCTGATGAAGCGATGAAGGAGAGTCTCAAAAATATTCTCCAGCAGCAGTACCGCGCACTTGAAACCGTTGGTGATCAGCCAGACGGCCTGATGCGTGCCATAATGATACTTGAACGTGTACAACCCTGGTATCCTGAAATGCTGCAGTTGCAGAGTAAAGACGATGCCATGGCATGGCTGGCTCAGGAGCTGGACATGACACTGCCGGATGCTGCTATTGCAGAAGCGGTGAGCGTTGTTGAAGAAACAGCTCCCGCCGTTGGTGCACCGGTCATGGAAACGGTTCCTGCGGCAGTATCGCCGGTTGAGACACTAGAAGAGGTACTTGCTGATGAAACGGCGATGACGATCGTCACGCCACGACGTAACGCCGTCAAAGAGGATAAAAAGGGCAGTACCAAAACGGTTATCGGAAAAACCGTGAAAATCGAGCAGGAGTCCATTGACCATCTGATGAACATTGTCGGAGAGCTTCTAGTTGCCAAAAATTCGCTTCCGTATCTGGCGGACAGTGTTCTACAGATGAACGGTGAGATGATCAAGCGTGCGATTATGGAAAAATATACCTTCATTAACCGTCTTTCCGAGCAGCTTCAGGATCTGATCATGTCGATGCGGATGCTGCCGATCTCGTATGTGTTTGACCGTTATCCGAAACTGGTACGAGAGATCTCTAAGAATCTTGGCAAAAAAGTGAAGCTGATTATGAACGGAGGTGAAACAAAACTCGATAAAAATATGATCGAGATGCTGGCAGATCCGATGATTCATATTATGCGAAATTCACTCGATCATGGTATTGAAACACCTGACATACGACTGAAAAAAGGAAAAAGTGACGAGGGGCTCGTCAGTCTGAATGCCTATGCGCAGTCTGACAAAATCATCATTGAAATCATTGATGACGGTGCGGGCATCAATGTAGACCGCGTTGTGCAGAAAGTGCTGGAAAAAGAGCTGCTGACACTGGATCAGATTGACGCCATGAGTGACAAAGAAAAAGCGGAACTGGTCATGCTTCCGGGACTCTCTACCGCAGATGCTATCAGCGAATACAGCGGACGCGGTGTCGGTATGGACGTTGTCAGAAAATCCATTGAAGGTTTTGGCGGTTCCATCTCCATTGCCACACGTCCGAATCAGGGCACGACGATTACGCTCTCCATCCCGGTTTCATTGGCGGTGACATCACTCTTACATGTAACGATGAGCGGTATTCACTACGGCCTGCCGATGGAAAATGTCAACGAGATTGTCAAGGTCGACGCAGAACAGATCGAATACCTTCATAATGAGCCGTTCGTTTATATTCGCGGAGAGGTTATTCCGCTGCTTTTCATCAAAAGTATGCTTGATGAAGAACCGCTTGCGGACAAGTCGCTACCAATCGTCGTTTTAAGTATCAAAGGCAATCTGCTTGCCGTCGTTGTCAACGATCTGCTGGGCCAGCTTGATGTGGTTCAAAAACCGCTTGAAGGCGTCATGGAACATCATCCTCTCTTCAGCGGAACGGCGTTGCTGGGGAACGGACAGATCATTATGGTTCTCGATCCGCTCGGTATTTTGGGAATTGCGCATCAACTCAAGGTTGAGTACGAAAAGGTTGGATGATGACAAGCTATTTGCTCTTCAGGGTTGAAGCATTGCATTATGCGGTTCCGCTTGAACGTGTCAAGCGTATTGTCAATGTTCCGATGATTACACCGGCTGTCGGCAAGGATGTGACCTGTGAGGGTATTATGAACTACGAGGGCAGTGTTATCGAAGTGTACAGCTTTCGCAGCATGATCGGAAAAAAGAGTTATGTCGAGACGGTCGAGACCATGTTTGATGAGCTCAAAGGCCAGCATAAAGCCTGGATTGACGCGCTTTCCGACTCGGTAACAAACGGAGTGGCCTTTACAAAGACAACAGACCCCCACGCGTGCCATCTTGGAAAATGGATCGATAAGTTCTCTACCAACGACGATAGTGTCAATGATACGAAGCGCTTTCTCAACCGCCATCATCAGGAGTTGCATAAGTCTGCTGTCGGTGTACTTGAGACTTATGAAACCGATCCTGCGAAGGCACGCTCATGGGTTGAAAATGAGGTACAGGCTATTTACATGAAAACTATCGGATTTTTACAGCAGATGGCATCGCATTCAGAACAGGTTGCCAATGATTCGCAGCGATTGCTTATTATGAGTCGTGTGGATGCCGAACCGTTCGGCCTCAAGGTTGATGATATCGATGATATCGTACATGTAGAGGAATCAGCCGTTATCCGCAGCAGCGGGTTGGCTCGGGAAGGCAGGTACATTAAAGTCATTGGGGCCATGGAACATAACAAACGGCTGCTTAGTGTTATTGAATCAATTACCATACCAAAAGGAAAAGCATGAAAGATCTAATTATTTTTGAAGTTGCCAAAAACCGTTACGCGATTGATCTTGAGAACATTCAGCGGATCACGCAGATTCCTGTTATCACGGATATTCCTAACGCGCATCCTTTTGTGGAGGGGATGATGTCTTATGAAAATCGTGTGGTAAAAGTTGTCGGTTTCCGTCAGATGGTGAATCTAAAAACCTATGACGAAGAGCTCAAGGCACTTTTTCAGGATCTCAAACAACAGCATAAAACCTGGGTCGAGACGCTGGAAAACAGTATCCAAAAAGGGGTGGCGTTTCATCTGACGACCAATCCACATCTGTGCAATCTTGGAAAATGGCTCGATAACTTCACCTCTTATGACGATCATGTCAGTCAGATTCTCAAAGAGCTGAATAATTTTCACAAGCGGTTGCACGGATCGGCTATTGAAATCGTTGAACTGGCCAAAACAGACCGTTCTGCTGCCATCGAAGCTGTGAATACAACGGTCATGGAGATTTACGATTCAACCATGCATCACATCAATCAGTTTATTGCCGAATTCGAGATTGTGGCCAATTCGCTTCAGAAACTTCTTCTCTATCACGGCAACAAAGGTGAATTCGCCATTAAGGTGGATACGATTATTGATATCGCACATATTGACGAAGGGCTGATTCAGTCAGCGGAAGATTCTCAGCTTGTGGGCTCTTTCCTGGAGTTTGAAGGTGTTATCGAACTTGACGGGAATCTCATCAATGTTATCAGATCGATTCAATTCCCTGTCAGAGAGGTGTCGTGATGGGGGTTCAAATTGAAAACAACATGCTGCATTTTGAAGGCGTCATTTATGAGGACGAAGTTGTAAAAATACGTGACTTTTTTCAGCAGAGCGCTCCGGAACCGGTAAGTTGCGATTTTGCGTTGTGTGACGATATCCATACGGCGGTATTACAGACGCTGATGGCCTATCAGAAACTTTATGCCTGTTCTTATACGTTTGGCAGTGAACCCAAGATGTATCAAAAGGTTCTCGAGGGATTTGAGCTAAGTGAAAACCATTGTAATTAGCAATCGCAAAGGCGGTTCCGCCAAAACGACAACTGCGGTCAATCTGGCGACGGAACTGGCCAAAACCGCATCGGTCCTGCTGCTCGATTTTGATACGCAGGGGCATGCCTCCATCGGAGTCGGTGCGGAACCTTCCGAAAGCCTCGGAGTGCATTCCATCTTTTTGGGCATGACCCTGAGCGAGACGTTTATCCCTACCGTTCATGAGCGTCTGACCCTCTCTCCGGCACTCACCTTTTTTGACGTCTATGAATACAATGATCTTAGAGGCGTGCTCAAAAGCCGTTTCAAACATGAACAGATAGCCGATTTTTTCGATTATTGCATTATTGATACCCCGCCGACGTTTGATGCTTTGCTGAAAAATTCGCTGGAAGTAGCAGATGCGGTCGTCATTCCGTTCGTACCGCACCATCTTGGAGTCGTCGCTGTAGGGCAGATGATGCGTGCCGTCTATCACAGCGCTACACAACTTCAGCGCGAATTGGCTGATGTCGGAATATTGCCGGTCATGTTCAATCCCCATATACCGGAACACAAAGCGGCCCTTGATAAAGTAAGGACAGCATTCGGGAAAGAGAAATTGTTTACTCCTATCGGCGTGGACATAAAGCTCGCCGGACAGTTTGAATCGGGATTTCCGCTTGTTCTTGGAACGCGCCGCAGTAAAGGCATGAAAGATTACTGCAATTTTGCCAGTGAATTGCGAGAACGGATCGGATAGGTAAAATACCTTCATCCGCTCTAATCATGATCTGCGCCAGAAGTACAGGGGAGGTCGCAGTATTTTTTATTTGACGGCGAAGAGAAGACCATAGATATTACGGCATCACCTATTAGCGACAACGGAGCGGGCGTTGGTCTTTATGTCGTCAAAAAGTTGTATGAAGTGCTGGAATATACGATAGAATTAGAGCACGACACCCTGCTTGGCGGTGCCAAAGTAGTGATTGCGGGAAATGGAAAGGGGTCTTATGCATAAAATTCTGATTGTGGATGATAATAAGAACAATCGGATGATTTTGAACCTTTTGCTCGAAGATTATCTGGATGAGAACAGTAATGCGGCATTTGAGATTGAAGAGGCTGAAAACGGCGCTATTGCCGTAGAAAAAGCGCACCAGACACAATACGACATTATCTTTATGGATATCATGATGCCCGAACTTAACGGTATTGATGCCACCAAAAAGATTCGGGATAAAGACAAGCATGTCATGATCATTGCCGTTTCGGCGATTGATGACAATGAACGCCAGCGGGAGATCCTGAGCAACGGAGCAGAAGATTACATCTCGAAACCGGTTAATGCCGACATCTTCAACAGCCGACTGGGTAACTACCTTTCTATTATCGCATCACGGAATCCGAATAAATTCAATGCTGATGCCATCAACCTTTACTCTAAAGAGGTTTACAGCCGACGCCTGATTTTTATTATTACGGGAGAAGATGCCCTTTCCGAATTCTGGGAGTATTACCTGCTTAATAATGCGCTGCGCTGCGAAATTTTGAGTGATGTCGTCCGGGTGCTTTATGCGCTGGGTGACTTGCAGCTGAAACTGGGTGTCCACAGCGAGATTGTCGTTGAGGAGAGTGAATCACATCGTTATTTTACACTCAACGCACTTGATGAAATGGATGCAAAACTCGTCAAGCTGGTATTATTGAAAAACAGTGCGGTGACTGATTATATGAGCAATGAGAGCCGTATCTCGTTTCGGTTATCACAGGGCTCTTTTATTGATCAGGCGCCTTATGAAGCGCCGGCAATCAATCCGAAAATGACTACATCCGCATCGTACGAAAGTGTGAGAAAAGTCCGGGAAACACCCGTGTCGGAAGCGACACCGCTGAGCGTCGAATATACGGTTCCGATGACTTCGAAACAGCACTATGTTTTCGATTACATGGAGGACGAAGATCTTGAAGAGGTCGAACTCTATCTCGGAAAACTCAGCTCACTGTTGCTCGTCGTCGGGAACAGCGACATTGAACCTCATGAAGTCGAAGAGATTTATACCTATCTCGAACGCATCGGGCGGCTTCTTGGAACCTATAATGAAGCTTACCGCATTTCGCAGGCGCTGAAACAGCTTTCTGAAACGATTGCTGCTGCAACAGAAACGTTTCGCAGTAATTCCGGTGCCCTTGGACCGCTTGCCGTGGCATTCAGCAAGGACCTGATGACATGGAACCGGATGGTGTTTCATGAGGGTGCTCCAAGCGTTGATTTTCTTGACGACACCATTATTGCCAATACGCAGATGATCGGTGCGATGCTGGGACAGCATGACGATGCCGCAGCCGATGATCTTGATGATATTTTCGATTTTTAGGAGTGTCCATGTACCGTGTCGAAGTTAAAAATGCCTGCAGCTGCTTTATCAAAAGCGGATTTTCCGAACAGCAGCAGTTCGAAACCAAAGAGGCCGCTAAAGCCGAAGCACAATACATGCTGGGTGTGATGAACTCCACCTTCTGCCATAAACACCGCTTCAGCTTGAGCGAAATGGCAGGGGATTTCACCATTATGATCACACCCAACAGTAAATAAGTTTTGCCAAACCTTTTCATCTTCATTTAAAATTCATCTTAAGCATTCATAATCACTCCATCGAAATGATTGGAGGATATCATGAAACGCGAAATGTCTTTGGTTACAGCTCTTGCAGGCACCTTGCTGCTGTCCGGATGTGGAGGCGGCGGATCATCATCCGCAGCCATAACACCGGCAGAAACAACCTATGTCGGTTATCTGATCGATTCTGCCGTTGGGGGCGCGGATTATCGCGGTGACCGCGGCAGCTCCGGTGTGACCAACACCGATGGAAGTTTTCACTTCCTTGCCGGTGAAAATATTACGTTCACTCTGGGAGCGTATCCGCTCGGATCCGTGGCGTTACGTTCACAGGATAATGAAGCGGTACTCACTCCCATCGACCTGATTCAGGGTGAAGTCGTACAAAACGATACGTCTAATGTCGATACGGCACGGCTCGATACGTTGCTTCGACTGCTTCAGACGGCTGATGATAACGGTAATCCGGAAGATGGTATCTCCATTTCATCGCAGACGAAGAAAGTTATCAGCGACACACTGCGATCCCAAACGGGGGCGCAGGATGCCGAACAGGCGGCCGCCGCACTGGAGCGTTCGGTTGTTTCTACGGCAGATGCGAGAGCCCATTTTGAAGAGAGTCTGCATCATCTTCACGGCGGGAGCACGTCATCGTCTGTTTCGAGCGTGTCAAGCAGTTCAAAATCTTCGGAACATTCAAGCAGCAGTAGCAGCGCATACGGATTCTCAAGCAGCCGTAGCAGCTCAAGTGTCTCATCCGCTTCCTGGCACAGTGTCAGTTCGGAAGCAAGCCATGAGAATGTCTCTTCTGCTTCAAACTACAGTAACGCTGCTTGGGATGAACACGACGACGAGCATGATGACGAGCATGACGACGAACATCACGATGAGCATGATGATGAACATGACGACGAACATCATGATGAGCATGATGGAAGCAGTAGCAGTTACGCGTCACATGATTCCAGCAGTTCAGCTTTCTATTCCAGTGCGTCTTCCTCTTCAGGTGCTTCGAGCAGTTCGGTAGCTTCCGGACCGGTTGCATCGGGAAATTACACACTGCTGGCATGGAACGATTTGGGCATGCACTGCATGGACGGTAAGGATTTCTCCGTATTTTCGATTCTGCCGCCTTACAATACGCTCAACGCACAGCTTATCAGCAAAGCGGGAACGTCAAACAAACACATTACCGGCGGCGTTACCGTCACATACAGCGCGGCGCCATCGCTTGCAGGACAGTGGAATACGACCAGCCTGTTTGATAACGCCAACAATCCCAAAACCAATTTCTGGGATTATGCCGCTTCCCTGTTCAACACCTCGCTGACGCCGGATATCGGCTTGACCGGCAATTCCGTAACAGAATCGACCCCGCACAATTTCACCTACAACAGTGCTCACAACTGGTGGGAAGCCACGGGTATCCCGCTGACACCCTATAATGACGACGGATCGAAAAACTACTATCCGATGGCCTATGTCACTGCAAAAGACAGCTCAGGTGCCGTGCTGGCGACGACACAGGTTGTCCTGCCGGTGAGTGACGAGATGGATTGCCGCGCATGTCACGGATCAACCAGCGGTTACGACAAGGCCAGACCTGCGGCGGGATGGGAGAACGACGCCGATGCGGAGCACGATTTCAAATACAACATCCTGCGGTTGCATGACCAGAAATATCCCACTGCAGTCTCAGACAATCAGGCTGCGCTTCAGGGCATGGGATACATGAATTACGATAACGCAGGGCTTTACACGAGCGCCAAAAACGGTAACCCGGCGCTTTGTGCCACCTGTCACGCCAGCAATGCACTCCCCGGAACGGGAATTGCGGGCATCAAACCTCTGACCGAGTCACTGCATGCACTCCATGCGAATGTCACGGATCCCACCAACGGGCAGACGCTTGCCAGCTCGACCAACCGCAGTTCCTGTTATCGCTGTCACCCCGGTGCCACGACAAAATGTCTGCGCGGGGCCATGGGTAAAATCTCAAGCATTCAGTGTCAGAGCTGTCACGGCAATATGAATGCCGTAGGGACACACGGCAGAAACGGCTGGCTGGAAGAGCCTAATTGCCAAAGCTGCCATCAGGACGGCGTGCGCCACAGCGAAGCCGTGACCAATCAGAATACGGGAACCCTGCGCGCCGCATTGGATACGCGTTTTGCCACCAATGCCAACACTCCTGCAAGCGGTATCAGTCTTTACCGTTTCAGCAAAGGTCACGGCGATATGCAGTGTTCCGCCTGTCACGGTTCGACCCATGCCATCTACCCGAGCTCGCATGCCGAAGACAACCTGCAAAGCATTGCGGTTCAGGGGCATGAAGGCACCATCGCCGAGTGTACGGCCTGCCACGACACGATGCCGCGCACCACTTCCGGCGGACCGCACGGTATGCACTCGGTGGGAGCGACGTGGTATAAAGATCACAGGGATGTAGCGGAACGCAATCCGTCACAGTGTAAAAGCTGTCACGGGAATGATTATCGCGGTAGTGTGTTGTCCAAGACCTTCTCGGCACGGACATTCGGAAGCAGGAAATTCGCGGCGGGACATCAGGTCAGCTGCTATGACTGTCACAACGGACCCAGCGGAGACTAGAATGCATGTACCAAAGGAGAGAAAGTCCTCTGGCTACATGTAACGCCGGGGAAACCCGGCAACGCAGTAATACACTCTTAAACTGATAAAATTTACCCTCTACGATAAATCTCTATCGCACGCGCCAGATATTCAGGCGTGTTAATCCCGAAACCGGTGAGAATCGTGGCCCTAATAAAACACTTGCATTGATATTCTTACTTTTTATTATCAAATTAATAATTAGATTGTATATTTATGTAATTATGTTTTTAAATGAACTTCTGAAAATTAAAGATATAATGAAGTGACTATAAAATAGATGAACAAACTGATTGCATCAGTATCGAAAAATTAGAGTCAAGCTATTAATATAATAGATTTTGTTGATGAAGTAAGGGATTTTGTAGATTTGAATAAAAATTTTTCACTGAATCTTGCGTCAACGATTGATAGATTACTTACTGAATCTACACATGAATGGCAATACTGTTTTTTAGAACGTGGAGGTGATGGTGACGAAATATTTTTATCTCCGCAAGAACTTCTTTACGCATCAAAAAACTTGGCTGAAGTATTCGTTGAAACTATTCCGAATAATAATATTGTGCTGTTGCTGGATCATGGGCCAAAGTTTCTAATTGCATTAATCGCATGTATCTTTGCGCAGAAAACTGTCATTCCTGCGCCTCTTCCCCGATTTGGGTTACACTCAATGCGATTGGAAAAAATTTTAAAGGTTTGTGATGATGCAATTGTATTGACGCATAATAAAAATATTGACACAGCCGAATTGGCATTTCAGAAAAACAGTTTGCCATCTAAAGGACAAATATTAGTATTTGAATCTCTTCAGAATCTACATATGAATGATTATAAAACATTGTCCGGATTTTCAACAGACGGTAATGCTCCTGTTGTCATTCAATTTACGTCAGGCTCTACCGGAGATCCCAAAGGTGTACTGATATCATCCAATAATATATTTGCCAATCATTCTGAAGTAGCTTTGAGATGGAAGTTCCATCGTGACAAAACATTGCTGAATTGGCTTCCTCATTTTCATGATATGGGATTGTTTGGTGGACTTTTTTATCCTCTCTTAAGTGGTCAAAAAATAGTTCAGATGGATCCTCTTCATTTCATCCAAAAACCTCAGCGTTGGCTTTTTGCTCTAAGTAAATTCAGAGTAAATTTTAGTGGTGGACCTGCATTCTCATATGATCTTTGTAATGAATTACGTAGCAACATGATTCAGAAAACTTTGGATCTTTCAAATTTGGAAGTAGCCTTTTGTGGTGCTGACTATGTTCCAACACAAACCATGCAATCTTTTCGAAAAATTTATTCAGTATTTCATTTAAATCCACAAGCTGTCATCCCAGTTTATGGTCTTGCGGAAGCAACACTCTTTGTCGCTGGTCAGCCAAACTCTCAATGTCATGAGCCTCATATTTATCAAGGCAATTTGACGGAAGGCTGTTATCTTGGAGAGCGAATAGACTCAATGATAGAAATACGTGATTTGGGAAATGAGAAGATTCTTAATGATGGCGATATTGGTCAAATATGTATATCGGGAAAATCCATATCCCAGGGATATTACAAAGAAAATGATTTTGTCAATCCCTCACTCTTGCAAAGTGGTGATTTGGGTTTCATTCGTGATAAATATCTTTTTGTTTGCGGACGCATAAAAGATATTATTGTGCGACATGGACAAAACATTTCACCTTCAGACATAGAACAAATTGCGGCTTCAAGCAGCAAATTTTTAAATCCGCATGCCGCAGCAGCTTTTCAGATAGATTCATCAGATGGAGGTATCATCTTACTGATTGAAATAAAGAAAAATGCAAGAGCCGATTTGACGGATCAACAAAATGTACGCATGAAGATTATGCAAAATCTTCAAAGACAAATGGGAATCACATTATTGAAAGTAATTTTTCTGAAAGGAGGAGAATTGATGAGGACTTCAAGTGGAAAAGTTCAACGACAGACTGTGGCGACAAAATTTAGATCAGGACATAAATTCAAGGAGGTGGGGCATGCTGACAATTGAGGATTTTGATACAGCGAAAAGGGTTTTATCGTCGAAAGAGGAGTTTGGTCCTCCTTCGATGGCCGATTATATAGAATTACTTGAAAAAGAATCAAATTTTGATTTTACTGATTTAAAGAAATATTTAAAATCATTTCTTCCCTTTATACATGGAAAGAATCATGCGCAAATTCGAAAAATGGTTAATAATTTATTTACAAATATTGCTGTAAAAAAATGGATTCCAAACATTTCTGAAGCAGTTGAACATAGGTTATATCAGCTAAGCATTCTCGAGACTAATAGTCAAGTTGATCTGACGAAAGATATTTGTGATCCTTTTTATATGGATTTAGTTGAAATACTATTTGGAGTGAAACTTCCTGATAGAAAAAAATTCATCAGTCAAATTGAGATAGCGACTAATTCAGTAGAACGTATGACTTCAATTTCACAGTTGCTTAAATTGCAAGAGATTCTTGTTGAATTGGGTGCTTTGATAAGTTCACAGTTTAATTCATTTGATTCAAATACTCTTTTCAAAAATATTATTGATAATACCAAAGGTAAAATGAGTCAGGATGAAGTAGTGACATTGTTACTTGTTCTATTAATTGCGCCAAGAGCTACCACTGAAACTATTGCACATATTATGGTCGCATACAGTCAACTCAATGCTGATAAAATGGAAGAATTTAGTGCAGTTGCATGGGTAGAAGCTCATATCGATGATTTAATTCGCCTTTATGCCTCAACCAATATATTATCGAAAGAAGTAAAAAAAGATGTTGAGATTAACGGACATAAAATTTTGGCTGGTTCTTATGTGTTGATCAATATCCCTGCTGTAAATCGTGATCCCAATAAGTATGGTGATCAAGTTGAACTCGAAAAGCTTCAAAGAAATTCAACTCAAATGCCACATCTTACATTTGGTGCAGGAGTTCATAAATGTTTAGGTGCTGACCTCGCTAAAGAGATTATAAAAGATTTTATTCCGAAATTTTTTGAAAAATATCCACATATGAAGTGTGACATTAAAAATAGGACATTTTATAAAGCACAAATAGCAACAAGAATAAAAACTTTACCAGTAAACTTAGGTTAACGAGAGTCTCGTTTAAGGATGATTTCTATGAAAAAATCAATATATATAATAAATCCAAAATCAGATTTTCCGACCTATTACGATGGAGATGTTATTGAAGCAATGGGATATGCTCCTGGTGTGTTGTTGGCAGATTTAGTGATACCCACTGTTGCAGGCTTTGTACCAGAAGACTTTTTTGTTGAACTATGTGATGAGCAGATTTCTCGAATAAATTTTGATTGTGATGCAGATTATATTGGAATTACTGGAAGGGTCAACCAAAAAAATCGGATGATTGAAATCGCTAAGGAGTTCAGAAAGAGAGGGAAGATAGTCATCATGGGTGGCTCTTATGTTTCACTTTCACCTTTGATGATGCGTGAACATTGCGATATCCTTGTTCAAGGAGAAATTGAAGAAATTGCTGAGAAATTATTTAACGATTTACGAGAAGGAAAATATCAAAAAGAATATTTTGGGACAAAGCCTGATTTGTCATTGTCGCCTATTCCAAGATGGGATTTATATCCAAATCATCGAGCTGCTGTAGGGGGTATTCAAA
The DNA here is from genome assembly GCA_050305515.1 of Sulfurimonadaceae bacterium. GTDB lineage: Bacteria > Campylobacterota > Campylobacteria > Campylobacterales > Sulfurimonadaceae > JAFGUB01. The sequence goes on along the minus strand of JBNLFL010000043.1, from coordinate 37,510 downwards.
CTTCTAGGGGATGTCCTTATGAATGTGAATTTTGTGATGTTATCCTATATCTAGGAAGAAAACAGCGTTATAAATCTGTTGAAAAGGTCATTGAAGAGCTAGAAGTTCTTTATGCACACGGTTATCGTAGCATATTTTTTTCTGATGATAATTTTACTGTAAATAGAAGTCATGCAAAAGCGCTTCTCACAGCATTGCGGGATTGGAACAAAGTACACAAAGTTAGCCCTGTAAGATTTCGTACGCAAGTCTCCACTGATGTGGTAAAGGACGATGAACTGATGCAACTTTGTGCTGAAGCGGGTCTTGATCAAGTTTTTATAGGAATTGAATCCCCTAATGCAGAAAGCATGAAAGAAGTCAAAAAGTTTCAAAATGTAAAAGTAGAAATGGCAGAACTTATAAAAAAGTTTTACCAATATGGGATAGTTCCTCACTGCGGACTGATCGTTGGTTTTGATGCAGACGACAAGGACATTTTTAGGTTACAGCTTGACATGGCGATGGAATCTTTTAACCCATATTTCACGTTAGGCGTTCTCGTTGCTCCTGACGGCACGCCATTGTATAACAGACTGAAAAAGGAAGGTAGGCTATTGGAAGAAAAATATGCTACATCTAGCGCACCGGGCGCACCATGGGAATCTAACATTATTCCTAAAAATTTATCCAGAGAAGAGATGAATCTAGGTGTGCAATGGCTGTGTAGTCAGTTATATACTCCTGAAAATTATGCCACTCGCTTTTTAGAAATGTTGGATATATTAGATCGTAGCAGTCATCCAAAAGCTTCAACAGAATTCTTGCACACAGAGGAAAATCATATTTACAAAGATATAACTGCGGTAGTTATGAGAGTAAGAGGCTTGGGTGAATCGGAAAAGAAAATGTGGACGGCAATAGCAGAAAAAATAGCTGATAAAGGCGTTGGTCAAGAACTCTTTGTGACACTTATGTATTTATATGCACAATTAAGACATGTGTATGAAGATGGTGGATTTTGGAAGCCTGAATTGGTTCAAAAAGAATCTCCTTGGTCAAAAGACACTGAAGATATCCAAGGAGATTTTTGATGAGTGATAAACTGAGTAAATTAAACAGTGTATTGGTCATTAGTGATCACACTTTGGCAGTAAAGGTTTTAACTAGTGATGCGTTTAGTGTAATCAATTTGCCAGAATACCTCTTGAAACTAGAACAAATTTCTGATAAGGATTTTGGGCTATTGATAAAACTTTTGTCACACTCTCCTTTTTTTATTGAGGGGGATAGCCATCATAGACATAAGAAGATATTTACCGATGTTTTTGGAAAGACAAATCTTACTCATTGGTTATCTACGTTTGAAAATGAGATTGAGTTCGCAACGAATGCACTTGATTCCTCTAGTGATGTTGATTTGGTAGATTATTGCTTTGATGTGCTTAAAACATTATTTAAACCTATGATTGGATGTAACGTAATATTGCCAGATGATTTTGAACAGAGATTGTATCGTTTTCAAAAAGTCATTGAGCCTTTATTATCCGTTCGAGAATTATTAAAACAGCAATCAGAGTTAGAGTATTTGCTTTCTAGTTTAAAACATGCCTTAGAGACACCTAATAATTATTCTCAAAACAGTTTGCTCTCTTATTTAGAAACAGATATTGAATTTTCTTATGAGGACAAGCTCATGTTGCTACTTGTGGCATACGGAGCGAAATCACCGTTGATACAGACATTAGGAAATGTTTTTTTAGATGTTCTCGTTGAAAATAGAAAAAAATACTTCAATAATGACATGTTTAATGAGGAGTTATTTATTAAGGATCTCGATGACATAATATATAGATCGGCTTCTTTATTGCATATCTACCGAGTTGCGACAAAAGATTTCAGGCATGAGAATTTCATTGTTAAACAAGGAAGTTATGTCTTAATACGGATTGGAAATAATGTCAGTTATAATTCTCCTAACGATGGTAATGCTTTACAGAAGGGTTTAGAATTTGGCCTTGGAAATCATTATTGTTCAGGCGCATTGATCTCTAGAAATATTATTTCTATGATAGTTCCGCTATTTTTCAAAAAGCACCAAAGTGTTATTGTGAAAAAGTGGGAATTTGATACATCTATTCAGACAGCTAAATCTTTAAAAACACTTAAGCTAAATATAAAATGAAAAACTTAGATATAAAACGAGAACAGATAGTAGACTTTGTGTTGAAGGTAGTTTCATCACGTACTAAAACTCCTGTGGAACAGTTAACTGGCGATACACAGTTGGCAGATGTTGGTGTTGACTCTTTAAACGCAGTATTAATTTGTGGATATTTGGAAGAAGAATACGAATTAGAAATTGAACCATTGATTATGTTCGAATATAAAACCGCTAATCAGGTAGCTGATGCTCTTTGTGAAATGTTATCTGAGAAATAAGTAGTGGGTCAATATTATATTGGTTTATCAATCTCGGGGCATGATCCCGCTTTTGCAATCGTTGATTCTAGTGGTAGTGTCATATTTGCAGAGGCTACTGAGCGTTTTTTGCAGTCCAAACGAGCATGGGGTATTGCACCGGATCATATAGATCATATTGGGCCACATTTAGAAAAAATTCTTCAAAATGATCCTTATGCTAATTTTTATGTTTCAACTAGCTGGACCCGAGCAAAACAAGACCTTCTGGGAGATGGTGGCAGCCAGTTGGCGGAACCCTCATCCGCATTAATTCCTTCACATTTAGGAGCTTGGCTGCTTGGTATTCAGGCTCAAATGTATCAAAATCGAGCTCACAGTATTAAAACAGTATTCCAATCTCATATCTGTGGTGCAACCATGAACTTCGACCATCATATCTGCCATGCCACAAATGCAGTATATTCGGCTCCTTTTCAAGATGGGTTGGTACTGGTTTCAGATGGAGAAGGTGAAGTTGGTTCAATGAGTCTTTATCGTTTACAAGATCGTGCACTAAAACGTCTTTGGCGCTCTTGGGGACCAGGAAGTTTAGGAACTTTTTATTGTTGGTTGACTTCACTGTGTGGTTTTAATTGGGTTGCTGGCGAAGAGTGGAAAGTCATGGGGCTTGCAGCCTTTGCGACTCCTGATCCTGATTTATTAGCATTGCTCGAACGTGTTCTTATTATTGAAAATGGACGTCCTGTTTTTGCAGAGCAATCAATAATTTCTGAGGTAGCAGAAGCCTTATCTAGCTACAAGCGATTGCCTGAAGAACCTGTAGAGAAAGCTGCAGTTTTAGCTGCAACAGGACAGCTTGCTTATGAGAGGTATATGAATCGTATTGTAGAGCATTTAAAAAAATATGAAGAAGAAAACTTGATTTTCGCTGGAGGAACTGCGCTCAACTCCTCTTATAACGGAACTCTTTTGTCAAACAGATCATTTAAAAATATACATATTCCATCTGCTCCAGCAGATGATGGTAATGCTATAGGTGCAGCACTCCTCGCTTGGTGTCAGGTTTCACAAAACAAAGCAATACCTTTCGCTGAGAGCGCCTGCTATTTAGGAAGTTTACCCGATTTAGGAGTGATTGAATCTACGGTGCAAAATAGTCATTGGACATCTTATCGCTTAGAGGAATCTTCTCCCGTAAAAATAGCCGAACAGTTAGCCAAAGGTAAGATTATTGGAGTTTTTCGTGGAGCTGCAGAATTTGGCCCTCGTGCACTGGGTCACCGATCAATTTTAGCAGACCCAAGACCCGAAGGTATGAAGGATGCAATAAATAAACACGTCAAAGGAAGAGAATCTTATCGTCCATTTGCGCCAATGATCCTAGAACAATACCAAAATGAATGGTTTGAAAGCGCTGTAGATTCTCCTTTTATGTCATTTACTTTCAAATTTCAACCAGACAAAACTCATTTGGTTCCCGCGGTTGTACATGCCGATGGTACGGGAAGGTTGCAAACTATCAACAAATCGAGAGAGCCATGGCTTTATGCATTATTACAAGAGTTTTATCGTTTGACAGGGGTACCGATTTTATTGAATACAAGTTTTAATATTATGGGAAAACCAATTGCGCATTCTATCCAAGATGCTGTTGCAGTATTTGCAACCACGGGCTTAGATGGCTTACTTTTAGAAGATGTATATTTTGAAAAATGATTCGCAGCAAGAGAAGATGAAAGATATTACAAAAATATACGCATGAGTTTTTCTGAATATTATTTTTTTCTATTTCCAGCCATTTTAATACTATTTTACATTATTAGAAACTTTTCTACAAAAACTTCTAACTATGTGTTGCTATTTAGTTCCATTGCATTTTTATTTTATATAGACATTTTGTCACTGGCAATTTTGTTTACTTTATCAATAATAAACTTTACATTAATACACTTGATGCTTGCCGGGTTTAACAAAACTATTCTTAGATCACTGGGCATTGTTTTAAGTTTATTACCATTGATTATCTTTAAATATTCACTCTTGGATATTTCCTCTATGTATCACTTAGAAACAGAAACTGTTCTATCATTTGCTATGCCATTGGGACTTGCATTTTACTCTTTACAGCAAATTACGGCACTTTTTGATGCGACCAAACAAAATAGCGAAAAACCTACTTTAAAGAAATATCTATTATTTTCTTTTTTATTTATATATCTTCCATCTGGTCCTTTAACACCTTACAGAAATATTGTTCCACAATTTAATGATATAGAGCACAACAATATAGCTATTGATAAAATTAATATGGGAATTAGTTTATTTATTATTGGTTTTTCAAAAAAAGTACTTTTGGCAGATCCCATTGGAGAGTGGATTAGTGCATTTTATCGCGTTGAACAAAGTTTTGGACATAAGATTACTTTTTCAGTTATTGAGTTGTCTTATATTGCATGGGGCAGCGTTTTACAGTTTTATTTTGAATTTTCAGCCTATAGTGATATGGCAATTGGAATGGCTTTGTGTTTTGGAATCTTACTTCCTGTAAATTTTAATTCTCCTCTTAAAGCAATAGGTCCTATGGATTATATCAACTCTTGGCATATGAGTTTTATGGCTTATGTAAGAGAATATGTATTTCAACCGGTCTTTATGGTATTAAAAAAACTTCCAAATACTAAGATGGAAACAAGAGTAATTATTGCTTGGAGTGCTGCTGTATTTTCAACTTTTTTTATTACTGGGGTATGGCATGCACCAACACAGGATGCTATCTATTATAGTATTTTTGGTGCTTTAATTTTGGTAAGTCAAGAATTGTTGAAAAAATATGTTAATTTACCTTTTTCTTTAAAATTTATTGGATTAGGAAAAATTTTTTCCAGAGTATTTTTATTATTCATAATTATTTTAACTTCGGTAGCTTTCAGGGCTCCGAGTGATTTGAATTTTTTCAACTTTTTTATTGATAATTACAGGGAGTTCTATATCAGTTTACCTAAAATTTTGGAAACTTATATTTCTTTTTTAACTGACTATGGTGTTAGCTTTAATGGGGCATTTCCTAATAGTAAATACTTTGGAGCTTTGCCTATTGCAGCTCCTATTATTTCAGAGAGTTATATTTCATTACATTTGTTCATTGTGACTTTTTTTGTATTTGCCATGCCTAATACGATGAATATGTTTAACCTGATCAAATCAGATAAGTTTATTATTTACGATATTAAATGGAGTAGTACAACTGCTAATTCAATCTTTTTAGGGGTACTGTTTTGTATAAGTTTGCTATTTTTTACAAATAACTCAGGTTTTATATATGGTTGATTTTTATAAACAATTTAAATATATAATCAATCTATTCGCAACTATCGTAATTATGCTATCGGCAATTATTACTCTAAATTATCTGATAAATCCTTACCACTACTTTAATTCAGGCATATTGAATGACGGTAACTTTACATCTTTTAAATTATTTAAGTTACCAAGTAAAGATATTATTATGTATAAATTATTACGTGATATTGAAACTACAGAAGCCGATACGGTGATTATTGGAAGTTCAAGAGTCTTAAGAGGATTCGATACATGTAATAAGCCGCATATATTAAAAATTCCTAAACCAGGTATGTCTTTAAACGAAACAAAAATATTGTTAAAAGAAGTATTAAAAAAAGAGAGTGTCAAGACAATATTCATAGAAGTGTTATGGATAGGTTCTACTGCCGAACAGATGGAGTTTGTAAAAAAGCCAAATTTTTTTGAAGCAAGTTTGAGTTTAAATTCTATCCTTGTTTCAGTAAATACTCTTTTTGATTATTTTCAGACAGATGAATCGTATGTTTATCCTAATTGCAACTGTATATTTGACCAGAGTTTTAGTTATGAACATGAAGAATATTATAAAAAAGTATTCAAACAGCGCTTATCAAACTTTTCTGTAAATCATTTTGCAGGTCTACTCAATGATATTGCAAAAGAGGGTAAAAAATTTAAAAATGTAAATATACGCTTCGTTGTACTTCCGTATCACAAGGATTTAGTTGATTTTACTTTTTCTCCACTAAATAGTGAAAAACTAAGAAATCAAATCAGTAATATCAGGGATAAATTTAAATTTATGGATTTTATAAGTTATACTGATTTTATCCAACTTTCTCCAGATTTTAACAGAACTCTTTACAATGAAGAGTTCTGGTATGACAGAAACCATTTCAAACCAGTTATAGGCGATATGTTTTTAAAATATATGCAGCAACCGATTGAATTGATGCCGGAACCTAATGTCGTGGTTTCGGAAAAACGCTCCAACGCATTAAATACAGGAATCTGGATATTGTTTTAGTATTTAATAAAGCAAAGATCATACAGGAAGCACTTTCTATAGTAATAGAGTTCTGAGTGCAAAACTCTACTTTATCTGATAAATCTCCTTCGCACGCGCCAGATCTTCCGGCGTGTCAATCCCGAAACCGGTACTCGTCACTTTGACCATCGATATTTTTTTGCCGTGATAAATGGCGCGGAGCTGTTCGAGCTTTTCAATGTCTTCAATGGGCGCGTCATCAAGCGCGCAGAACTCCTGCAAACTTTTTTTGGTAAATCCGTAAATGCCTATATGTCCGAAATAGGTGGCTTCACCGCTGCGGTTGAAGGGAATCATGGATCGTGAAAAGTAGATGGCATTGTGTTCTGAGTCAAGCACCACTTTGACCAGATTGGCATCCTGCGCGGCTTCGGCATTGATAGCGTTGTAGCAGCTTCCCATGACAAAGGGGGCGTCTTGGCTTTTCAGAGACTCCAGCCGCTCTATAAGGCCGGTGAGTACCGTGCTTTCAATAAAAGGCTCATCTGCCTGAACGTTGATGATAAGCTCGTCGTCAGGCACATTCAGAATCTGCGCGCACTCGTTGATGCGGTCGGTACCGCTTTTGTGGGTAGTGGAGGTGAGCATCGCCTCGACGCCGTGCGCTTTACATGTAGCGATAATCAGCTCGTCATCAGCGGCGACAACGACCCGATCAAGATGTGCGACCGCTTTGGCGGTACGCACCACCATCGGTACTCCGCCGATATCGGCAAGCACTTTTTGAGGAAAACGGGTTGACGCGAGACGTGCGGGAATAATGATCATGAAAGAAGCCTTTATGGGTAAGAAGCGATCTGTGAAACAGAGTAATATTTTAGCCCAACAAGAAGCGTTTAGCTACAAGGCGCTCTGACGCTGGCTTGCCTAAAGGCAAGTTGAGGAAGTGCAACGCCGTAGATGAATGCTTTTTGTTGGGCCCTTCGGGAGTAAAGAGAAGATTTCAATTGCTGCGTTGAAGCGGCTCGACGATGCTTCAGCATCGCCTGCACCGCTTGGCCTTGCACTTAAAACCTTCTCTTCACTCTAAAATGTTATTCTGTTTCTCAGATCGCTTCTAAGGTATAATCGCATGATTATTACATGTAAGGGTGAAAATGCAGCTTTACCAGCCCATCGAGGGGTATTGCTACAACAGCGATTCGATCTTTCTTTACGGCTTCATCAGCCGCTTCAGTCCGCGCGGGCGCATGCTTGATGTTGGTGCCGGCAGCGGTGTTGTAGGGCTTCTGGTGGCGCGTGACCATCCGGGTGTCTCTCTTGAAGCGGTCGAACCGCAGCGCGAATTCATTGCGCTCGCTACCAAAAACGCCGAGGTCAACAAGATCGCCTACCGGATGCATGAAGGCAGCTTCCTTGACCTGCATGACGATCAGGGTTTTGACTACATTGTCTCAAACCCGCCGTTCTACCACGAGGGCGCTTCGCGCAGCGACAATGCGATGATCGCGACGGCACGCTCCAACGTTTCGCTGCCGCTGGAGCCTTTTATTTTACATGTAAGCCGTCTTCTCCGGCCGCAGGGGCATTTTGTTTTCTGTTACGACCCGCAGCAGTTTTCACTCCTGTGCGCGGCCCTTGAACGTGCCAAATTAAGAGTGGTTGATGTACAATTCGTCCATTCCAAACGAGAGCGCAACGCATCGCTGGTGATGATACATGCGCGCAAGAACTCAAAATCGCTGGCCAGAGTCTGGCCTCCCTTTTACGCCTTTGACGAAGATGCGTTTTCCGATGAGGCCCGTGAACTCTATAAGCGTGCAAGGACACACAGTATAAAATGTCACATCTAATCCGGCAAGACGGTTTCTCTTACGCTTTTGACCCCTCTGCGTGCGCGACATGCCAAGGGCGCTGCTGCACCGGAGAGAGCGGCAATATTTTTGTTTCGGCCGCGGAAGTGAAGCAGATTGCCACGTTGCTTGAATGTGACATTGTCACGTTTTACGAGCGGTATCTCATCAAACGCGGCTACAAGTTTTCACTCAGGGAGAAACGTGTGGGCACCTCGCATGACTGTATTTTTTTTGACCGCGATGCCAACGGCTGCGGCATCTACCAGGCGCGTCCGCAGCAGTGCCGCACCTTTCCCTTTTGGGAGTATTTCAAGACACATATCGAAGAATTGCAGCATGAGTGTCCGGGAGTACGCCGTGATTAAATCCGTTATCGCCGTATTCTTTTTACTGCTGTTTGCCGGATGTTCGATGACGCAGCCGACGTACAACACGCAAACGGCCGAAAAGGCTTTTGACGAAGAAGATACTTACATCATGTATGCGTTGCTGGCCGAAGAGCAGCAGCAGTATCTGGCTGCGGCAGGATTTTATGAACTGCTCTATCACTATGCGAAAAAAGAGGAGTACAAGTCGCGCGAACTCGCCAGCTACTCCGCCGCAAGAGATTATCAGGGGCTCTTAAGCCACAGCAGCGCCTACGCGAATGCGGAACCCCGCGATACCATCGCACACCGTTTCGAGATCCTCGCGCTGATGGCACTTGAGCGCTACGACGAAGCCAAAGTCAAGGCGCTCTCCCTTGTAGAACGCACCAAAGCCAGTGAGGATTACCTGCTGGTGAGCGACATTTACATCAAACAGCAGCACTACGACACCGCCATTAAATACCTTGAACGCGCCTACACCATCAATTATGACGAGGCCATCCTCGATCAGATGTCGGTCATTCTCTATCTGAATCTCGGACGTCAGGCCGATGCCATTGCCTATCTGGAATCGCACAGCCGCCTGCATGGCTGCTCCAAAACCGTCTGCGGACGTCTGGCCGGTTTTTACTCCCAGCAGAACAATATCGAAGGGATGCTCACCACTTACAAGCGTCTTTACGAGGTCGATCCCGATCCCGTAGTGGGAGACGCCATTGTCAAGATATACAGCTACCAGAAAGATTTTCCGCATCTGCTCGAATTTCTTGAAGCGCATCCCATCAACGATCCGGTGTTGCTCCAGCTCTACATCAACCAGAAGAATTATCCCAAAGCGGCGAAACTCGCACGCAAACTGTATGATCGTGAAGGGGAGGTCGCCTATCTGGGGCAGAGCGCCATCTTTACCTATGAAGGTGCGTCTGACAAGCAGGATGCGCCGATGCTCCAGCAGGTGATGAAAGATCTGAAGCTGGTAGTGACGCAAATGCCCACGCCGCTCTATCTGAACTATCTGGGCTATCTGATGATCGATCACGATCTGGATGTGAAAGAGGGCATGGGTTATGTCAAACGCGCGCTCGAAGCGGAACCGGACTCCGCCTTTTATCTCGATTCTCTGGCATGGGGCCATTACCGCCTTCATGAGTGTGTCAAGGCGAAAAAACTCATGGAAAAGGTTGTCGAAAAGATCGGAAAGGAAGACATCGAAGTCAAGGCACATCTTGATGCCATCGATGCCTGTCTGAAAAACAATTCCAAGAAGGAGCACTCAAAGTGATACTTGATGACATCATCAAAAAAACGAAAGAGGATCTTGCCAAACGCGAAAAAGAGTTCACCATGGAGTGGCTGGGCCGTTCGCTCGCATTCAACGCCAGAGCGCCGCGTGATGTGATTCCCTTTCTCAAGGCGACCGAGGAAGAGCCGTACCGTATTATCAGCGAGGTAAAAAAAGCCAGCCCTTCCAAAGGGGTGATCCGCGAAGATTTCGACCCGCTTGAGATTGCGCAGGCGTATGAACGCGGCGGTGCCAATGCCATCTCGGTACTGACCGAACCGCACTTCTTTCAGGGTGATCTGGAATACCTCGCGGGCATCCGCCGCTATGTGAGCATTCCGCTGCTTCGCAAGGATTTTATAGTCAGCAAGTACCAGATTCTTGAGGCGCTGGTGTACGGTGCCGATTTCATCCTGCTCATCGCCGCGGCGCTCTCGACCAAAGAGCTTAAAGAGCTGCTGGAGTACACGCGCCATCTGGGAATGGAAGCGCTGGTCGAGATTCACGACAAATCGGAACTCACCAAGGCGATTATGGCAGGCGCCGATATCATCGGTATCAACCACCGCAACCTCCAGACGTTCGAGATGAACATGCGCCTCTCGTTCGATCTGATTCCGCTCATTCCTAACGGAAAGATCATTGTGGCCGAGAGCGGCATCTACGAACACGCCCAGCTTGAAGAGCTCTCCAAAGCGGGTGTTGACGCTTTCCTCGTCGGCGAATCGCTAATGCGTCAGGACGATGTCGAAACGGCACTGCGAACCCTCAAAAACGGCTAGCCGTTTCGGCACTGAAGCCACCAACTTCATGAACGTGCTCCGGCACGCTTCTCTTTACATGTAATCTCCCCGAAAGTACTTCCACAGATTTATTTGTTGCAGCTTCATAAGTTCCATCAAAAATATAATTGCCATAACAATACTTGTCTTGACAATTAATTTTCATCGCTCTATAATTCCGGCCGAAGGAGTGAGTATGACATTTGACATGAACAGTTCTCTTGGCTTTGTGCTGAACAAGACGGCGCTGCTTTCCAAGGCCGCTTTCAATCAGCGCATCAGGCATTACGACATCTCTGCCGAGCAGTGGTCGTTAATATTTCGTGTGGTGGAAAAAAGCGGTCTGACGCAAAAAGAGCTCTCTGAGAGTACCTATAAAGATCAGCCGAATATTACGCGCAGTATTGACAGACTGGAGCAAAAAGAGCTGCTCAGACGTGTGCCGAATGCATCGGACCGACGCATTGTCAACCTCTATCCGACAGAAAAAGCCCGGATGCTTGTCGATGAGATCGCACCCATTTCCGCAGGGCATAACGAGGCCCTTACCGAGGGCTTCAGTGAGCACGAGCGCGCAATGCTGCTGGCGTTGCTCCAAAAAGTCTATAACAATCTCGAAACCCGGAATATTTAAGCAATAAGGAACAATAATGACACTGATACAAATCGATTTTCCGATGCGCGGCCCGTTTGGCGGCGACATGAGCGCGGCATTTAAAGAGCTGGCCGAAGACATTGCGAAGGAAGAGGGGCTGATCTGGAAGATCTGGACGGAAAACGCCACGACGAAAGAGGCCGGGGGTATCTACCTCTTCGCCGATGAAGCCAACGCCCGACGCTATCTGAAAAAACATACCGAGCGGCTTGAGAAATTCGGCATGCAAGGGATCGCGTCCAAACTTTTCGACGTCAACGTCCCGCTTTCGCTTATTGACAAAGCACCGCTGAACTAATGCATCATCGCGGCATTCCGGCCTAGAGTGCCGATGCCGTAATTATCCTTCGATACTCCCGTTCCATGACGATATCTTTTGTAGACTCCACCCGGTCAATGAAGACGATACCGTCGAGATGGTCGAATTCATGCTGGAAGACACGGGCCAGAAAACCGTCGAAACGGGTGTTCAGCCTTTCGCCCTCCCGCGTGGTGTAGCTTACATGTAAGGTACTATAGCGCGGTACGAGCGCCCGGATTCCCGGCAGACTCAGACACCCTTCCCAATCTTTTTCCATCGTTTCGCCATGGGAGATAATGAGAGGATTGATCATCACCGTCGGTTCCATTTTCGGCGCGTGGGGATAACGTACGTTGGGTTCGGAAGCCATGATGAAAATACGCCTGTCGGTGTAGACCTGCGGTGCGGCAATGCCCATGCCCCGGGCCTCTTTACATGTAAAGAGCAGATCGTCGATGAAGGCCTGAATTTCCGGTGCCCTGACGTCATCCACCGCTTTGGCGACGCTGCGGATGATGTCGGCACCCAGCTGGGCTATGGGAAGGTTTCTGGACATGCACTTCTCCTTTTTATGCGCGCTGCTGCGCTTCTTTTGCCGCTTTTTCGCGGGCTTTGTCTTTTTTGCTTTTGCCTTTGCCCTTGATGGGCGCTTTGCCTCTCTCTTTGACCGGGGGCGCTCCGGTGAGCTCGAACCCTTCGATCTGTTCGCGCGGCAGTTTGATATGGCTGCGCTTTTCAATGAGTGCGAAATGCTCAAAGTCTGCATAGTCGATCATCGAGAGCGCGATTCCCGATTTTCCCGCCCGCGCCGTCCGGCCGATACGGTGAATGTAATCTCCCGCAGAGCGCGGCAGGTCGAAGTTGACGACACAGCTGATGGCGTCGATGTCCAGTCCCCGCGCTGCAATATCGGTGGCGAAAAGGATGCGGATTTTTTTCTCCCTGAAGCGTGAAAGCGTCTCGTTACGCGCTTCCTGAAGCAGATCGCCGTGAAAGGAGTCTGCCGAAAATCCGTATTTTCTGAACTTCATGGCGATGTTGTCCGCGGCCCTTTTGCCGGACATGAAGACCAGCACCTGCTCCCACGGCTCGCTTTGCAGCAGATGACGCAGCAGCGGGCCGCGGTTTTCGCGGTTGACTTCAATGACGCGCTGGGTCACGCTTTCGACCGTCGGCGCTTCCTGCTCGATGCTGACCTTGACGGGATTCTCCGTGATGCGTGAGGCGATCTCCGTCATTTTAGGCGGGTAGGTCGCGGAGAAGAGCAGGTTCTGGCGCGTTTTGGGAAGGGCTTCGAGCAGCAGGTCAAGCTCTTCGGCAAAACCGAGGTCGAGCATTTTGTCGGCTTCATCGAGGATGAAAAATTCCAGATGCGAAAGGTTCATCTGCTTTTTCCCCAGCACGTCAAGAAAGCGTCCCGAAGTCGCCACGACGATGTCGCACCCCTGTTGAATGGCATAAAGCTGATCACCGATGCTTTCACCGCCGATAATGCTGAGAACTTTGGGCGGCAGCGGAAAAAAAGCGCCCAGCATCTCGAATGTTTGGGCCACCTGAAGTGTCAGCTCGCGGGTCGGCGTGAGGACGAGTGCGCGGATTTTTGCCTTGCCTTCGCGCCGTTTTTGCATCAGGCGTTCAAGCACCGGCAGGGCGAATCCCAGACTCTTTCCGCTGCCAGTCTGGGCTTTTGCCATGACATCGCTTCCTTCAAGGATGGGCGCAATGACCTTTTCCTGAATCGGCGTCGGCCGCTGATAGCCGTTTTCCAGAAGCGCGCGCTTGAGCGGTGCGGAAAGATTGAGGTGTGCAAATGACATAAATGGGGTTCCTTTTCTCCGGCGCCTAAGCGCGCGTTACATGTAAGAATCGTAGCCTAAAAGCGGCCGGTTTGCATGATGAAAAAGAGAATTGCTCAGGTATTGTCATAGCGTCTTCCGAGAAAGTGTCCCCGAACCCGCATGCCGTAAAGCAGTTCAAAGATCACGGCAACGGCGATAAACGCTGCGAAAACGAAAACGGCACGGGCATTCTCCTCATAGGTATGCAGCAGCAAAACGGCCAGTGCGGCGACGCTCAAAAGCGTGGCGGCGAGAGCGACGATGCCCGCTCCGCCGATGGTGCGGCGCTCTTTGTATGCAGCAGCATTGACCAGAGCGAAAATAAGCAAAAAGCCGGCACTGCCGATGATGGCAATTTCCGAAAGTTCGATGGTGTTGGCGATGATCAGGCTAAGCGCGGCAGTAAAGAGTACGCCCGGAAGCGGTTCGTTCCACACTTCGCGGTCAAACGTTTCGGGCAGCTCACCCTCTTTGGCAAGGGTGTAGCCGAGCCTCGCATTGCCGTAAATGGTGGCGTTGATGGCAGAAAAAGTCGCCAGCAGCGCCGCGACGGCAACGATGACAAATCCGGTCTGCCCCAGTGCCGGTCTGGCGGCTACGGCCAGCGCGTAATCTTTTGCCGCAGCCAGTTCGGTTTCGGAAACCGCGCTGACGGTAATGGCTGCAATGACGATGTATAGCGCCATGACGATCACTACCGAAGCAATGAATGCACGGGGCAGGTTGCGGCCGGGGTCGTCGATATCTTCCGCCGCATTGGCGATCAGTTCAAAGCCTTCATAAGCGACGAAGATGATCATGCCGGCCGAGATGACGGCGAGCGGGCTTCCCCAGTGTGCGGGCGCAATGTGCTGCACTTCGAGATGCGGCAGGCTGAGCACGATAATGAGCGCAAGCAGCAGCAGTTTGAGAATGACGATGAATGTTTCAGAACGGCTGACAAACGTGGCACTGAGCAGGTTGATCAGCGTGGGCAGTATGATGGCGGCACTAATGAGCGCATGATTGAGAAATGACGAGACCGGTGAAGTAAAAAAGGTCTGGGCGTAGGAGGCAAAAGCGACGGCATAAAGGGCGATGGTGACAAGGTAGCTGAGCCAGAGCATGAGGTTGACGCTTCCCGAAGCGAGATTGTTGCCAAAAGCCGTGTCGATGAAAAAGACCGTCCCGCCCCGGTTGGGGTAGGCCACCGAGAGGCGGGCGTAGGAAAATGCCGTCAGCAGCGCGACCAGACCTGCGGCAAGGAAGGCCACGGGCGTGGCGCCGTGGGAAATGGAGACCGCTTCGCCGAGCACCGCGAAGATACCGCCGCCAACCATACCGCCGATACCGATGGCAATGGCACCGACAAGGCCGATTTTACGCTTCTCTTTTTGCTGCATGATCGTTTTTCCTTTTTATGAGAGGCTGTGTTGCAAACATGGTACCTTTTTTTTCATTATTGCGTAAAGATGGTAATGATTCAAAGAAAACCGTAACGTCACTTATGGTAAGCTCGACTTTCCCATAGCAACCACTACGAGGAAAATAAAATGTTGAAAAATACTTTTTACGTCATTGTCTGCATCTCTCTGGCGATATCGATAATTTTTTCAGGTTGCAGTACCAAAACCGTTGAGAAAAAAACTCCCCTTCAAACCGTCAAACCTCACAGTGACGAGGCATTTGAGCATGCAGGATTAAACCGGGTCATGTACGTGAGCGAAACGCTGGCGCCTTTTGTACGCGGCGAAGAGGTTCAAATCCTTGATTTTCAGGGAACGGACGCCATAACGGAAAAAGGAAAAATTCCTCTGGCATTTCTGGAAAAAAATCCCTCAAAAGTAAGTCTGACCGTCAAGGCACCTGATGGTGCCAAAGTCCGTATTATGAGCATCAAGCCCAAATACCACGACGGTATCTATCTGAAGCCGGGGCCCTACCTTCTGGAAGTTACCAAACCGGGTTACAAAAAAATGCTTGAATGGGTTGTTGTCAGGAAAAATACAACGCTGGAAATCGGGCTGAAAAAAGCGGAACACGAGAGCAATGTCTCGTTTAGCTGGAACAAGAAAAATTTCAAAACCTATCATATCGATCTGAGTTCCGTAGCGCTCATCGGCAGTGCGGTCTGGCACGATGCCGAGCATGCGAATCTCTACCGCTGGGAAGCGGGGCAGAAGGTCTGCGGTGAGATCGCTTTGCCTCTTTCGGATCACTACCGCATCGATACTTTTGCCCTACCGGAAATCGAAACGTATGAAGCGATTAAAGAGAGCGTACAACTTTTTAAAAATACGGATTTGGGAAAATACGAATACTGGACTTCCGACGCCGTTGACCGTGAGAATATCGAACGTACCGTTCCGGCATCCAGAGAAGTACTTTCCGACAAAGCGTTTGATGAAAAATACGGAAACCACCGCATGCAGCTCTCTTTTTACAACCGTGACAACCGGCTGAGCCATTTTGAGTTCAGGAGCCGACCCGAAACGGATTATTCGAATATCATGTGCGTTTCCGAGCGGAACAATTTCAATGACATGCCACTTGATGACCTTCAGGAGATGCTTTATGCCAATTTCAAAGCGCCGCTTTCGAAATCCGAGAAAAACCGTCAATCCGCACAGGAAGCGTTTCACCTGAAATACGGAAAACCTCAGATTCAAAACGTTACATGTAACCGTCACAGCTGCCGGATTGACATGACATCGGAGCGTAACGGTCTCGCCCTGCATTTTGATGTACCGACTGACGAAAAAGATTTCGACATGTTCAGCAAGGCGGTACACAATATGCTCCAGCCAGACCTTTCGGTCGTCATCTTTCTTTCGGGAGACAAACCCGAAGTTCAGGCTATCGACGGACTGCAGGACTCCAAATCTCTGGTGATGGCATACCGACTGGAAGAGGCCTGGTTCTCGGTTGAGAAACTTCGCGGCCTCATGGATGCCGCTATGCTCGATGATGAGCTTTCGGAAAAAGCGCAAGCGCGAATATTTCAGCTCAGGGCGCTTTTTCACGGCTATGAACCCGGTAACGATCTCGTGCTGGAAGGGTGCCATTATTATTATCCGCAGAATCTCATCGATGTCAATACCAAAAAAAGTCTGGGCGTTGCGTACTGGGATGAGATATCGGGCAAGGCGCAAACCTGTGAGAACGGATTGCTTCAGGGGAAGACGACGCTCTATTTTTTCTCTGAAAAAGGAGTTTATGTCAAGCTCAAGGGGGAGATGGAAAACGGTCTCTTTCACGGAGCGGTCACGTATGAAAAAAGCCGCGACCCCAATCATGAAGCGTTCACCGGCGATTACGTGAGAAAGATTACCGTAAAAGAGGTTGGAGAATATTCAGACTATCATGCGAGTCGCCACGTGCCGCTTCAGGCGACGCTGCAATGACAGATGCCTCATCTTACATGTAAGGAACAGACAATGACGAAGCTACTAATGGGGCTGCTCCTGTTTGCCACTATCTTATGGGCTGAAACCGGCTATCCGAAGTTGTATGAGCAGCAGGGGACGCCGCTGTATGAGACTGCAAAGCAGATAGCGCCGCTTCTGGAACATTCGACATTTCGAAAAGCGGTTGCGAGTTACCGCTCCAACGCCGAAAAAGTGATGCAGACAGGTTACAAGGCCGACAGGGAGCGTGCCTTGGGACCCGCTTATCTCAAAGCGCTGCGTTCTTTGCAGACCGAGTATGATAAACTCGCTTTTGGAGTCAAACGCGCCCTCATCAAAGCAATGGATACTGATGACACCGCAGTATTTGCTTCGATGGCGGAAGATGCGTTTATGCCGTTTTTTGCCAACACGGAATTCGAAACGGAGGTGCTGGAGTATTATAAGGCCCATCGTTCCAAATATACCATTGCATCTCTGGAGCAACGTTTAGAGCGCTTCAAAAATACCGTGGATCTCTATAATACATCGGTCCGAGAGCCGACATACGTACGTACGGCAGTGGAACCTACGCCGGTCAAACACAAAAAAGAGGTTATTGTGATTGGCACACCCGCATGCAAATACTGCAAAAAAGCCAAAGAGCTCTTGCGTCGTGAAAGCGTATCATTCCTGGAACTTGACAGCAGAAGCGGCGAGGGAGCGCGTCTGTTCAGAAAAAACAACGGCACCGGTGTACCGATGATTCTGGTGGGCGATGAGGTGCTGCGCGGCTACAGTGAGAAGAAAATTCTTGAAGCATTGCAAAAACTTTAACTTTCATCCATTTTGAACAAATTTATTGCGGAGCAAACATCGGTAAAAAAGTAAACAGGGCATAAAAAATAGAGAGCCATAAAATAGCGTGGATGGCGACAGCCAGCCAAATGGCCCAGTTGTTATAACCGCCAAGTTCGCGCATGGTTTCGATGCGTTTGGACGTATCTGTCATTTTGGCTTCTATGGCGTTTTTTTGGCTTAGGTAAGTTTTATAGACGTAATAGGGTGCGAGCCCGCCTGTTCCGATCCAGACAATAAACCCGCCAAAAGGAACGAACGAGGAGAGTATGGAGATGACAAAAAGTAAAAATGCGGGCATATAGGCTTTACGATAAAGCAGATAGAAGATACCTCCAAAAAAGGCCCACCAACTCCAGACCCATGAGAGTTTCTCAACTCCGTTGACGTTGTATTTCCGGAACGCATTTTCGTACCAAAGGGTCACTTCCGGCTTGTTGACAAAAGCTTCAACCATTTTATTCTCGTAATCATCCATGCTATTTGCGGCATTGGTAACTGGCGGCATTTGTTGTACTCCTGTTAATTTGGAACGATTGATACGTATGCGCTAACGGCGGTTTCATCGCTTTTAAGTTTTTAATTGTAGCAGACCGTTTGGCTGTTTGAAAAATGCCTGATGGTTTGCTAGGTAATACTTTGCAAAGATTCCCGAACCAGAATTTCAGAAATCTCTTCCTGCGCGTCTACGATAACGCTGATCGGGAGTGAATAGAGCATGCGCTTCTCCTGTGAAGAGTTGACCTGTGCCACAATGTTGAGGTCACTTTTGTGATGCAGCAGCGCTTCGCAGACGAGCAGACGTTTTTCGGCCTCTTCAAGCGTAATGATGATGCAGGCGGCATTCTCGGCGTGCATGGCATGAAGGGTTGAGGATTTGGAGATGTCTCCGTAGTAGATCTCCTCTCCGGCATGGGAGGCTTTTTGCACCAGCGCGTAGTTGTTTTCGATGACGACGTGATCGATGTTCGCATCACGCAGCCGTTTAGCGACTTTTTGCCCCACCTTGCCATAGCCGCAGACAATGATATGATCTTTATGATTGGCCAGACCGGAGAGGTCGGCTTCCTTGATCTCCCCTTTTTTAAAGAGAATATCCTGAAGCCATTTCCGCCGTGCGAGGATAAACGGCGTGGCAATCATGGAAAGGACGACAACGAGTACCAGAAGCTGCGCCAGATCATGCGAGAGCAGGTCGTTGGTGGCGGCCAGCGCGAAGATGGCAAAAGAGAACTCTCCGACCTGCGAGAGGGTTACGGCGGTCTTGAAGCCGGTGACCGAACGCGACCCCAGACCGATGATTGCGTGAATAATGGCGCCCTTGATAAAAATAATCAGTGCCAGAAGTCCGACAATCTCGAAGAGGTGCGCTACAAAGAAAGAGAGGTCGATCTTCATGCCCACGGTGATGAAAAATAGCCCCAGAAGCAGGTCTTTAAACGGCGCAATGTCGGCTTCGACCTTATGAAGATACTTGGTCTCGGCAATAATCATTCCGGCGACGAACGCACCCAGAGAGTAGGTAAACCCGGCGGCATGGGCCAGCAGTGATGCTCCGATGACAATCATAAAAACCGAACCCATGAAAAGCTCTTCGAGGCGCGTATCGGAGGAGAAATGCAGCAGCCATGCCACAACGCGCTTGCCAACGACGAAGAGCAGCCCTATGACCACCACGGCACTAAGGAGCGTGCCAAGCAGCACGCTGCCGAGGTCGCCGCCCTTATTGGCGAGAAAGCCGATCATGATGAGAATGGGGATGACGGCAATATCCTGAAAAATCAGAATGCCCGTTGTCTGAAGGCCGTAGGGAGCGTAGATGCCCTTGTTCTCCTTGAGATAGGTGAGGACTATCGCGGTGGATGAGAGCGCGAGTGCCGCACCGATAATCAGCGAGGCGTCCGTGGGGAGGCCAAAAAGATAGCAGGCGAGCAGATAAAAAATGAATCCGCTGATGCCTACCTGCAACGCCCCGTTGACAAAAACGAGCCGTTTCATGGTTTTAAGCGTCGCAAGCGACATTTCCAGCCCGATGGTAAACATTAAAAAGACAATACCGAACTCTCCGACGAGTTCGACCGACGAGGAGTCCGCATGGTGAATGTCAAACGCATAGGCTAAAACCGTACCGGTCACGATGTAGCCGATAATATGCGAGATTCCCAGCCGTTTTAAAATGATGTTGAGAATCGTCGCCACGCTGAGCGCGGTGATGATGTAGAGTAAGAGTGCATCCATGGGAAGATTATATTACATGTAAGAGTTTTTACGAAGCTGTTAAGCGGTGCATTCAGGTTTTTTGAAGGCTTGCCCTAGTGTAGCAGGTACATCAGAATCGGAACCGGCATGGTGGTATGGGCGCGGTAAATATAAGCAGAACCGGAATTGCTGACGCGGTCATCATCATAGGGCGCTCCGGCTACGACCGTCGAGCCGCTGATACCTACCGATATACCGAAACAGTCGTTGCTTGAAGCATCGGAAGCCGTGAGTCTGAGATCTTCCGTACGGGACTGCCATCCCGATGCGGGTCTATTGAAAAGATAGGCCGCACCCGAAGCGTTGTCATGGCCCAGGGCGCCTATGACAAGCGTATCGCCGCTGATGGCGATGCTGCCGCCGAAACCGTGGTCATATCCTGCATCGGAAGCAGTCAGCTTGGCGTCTTCGTGTTGCGTCATCCAGCCTCCTTCCGGCTTGACAAAGACGTAAGCGGAACCGGTGAAGTCGCCCTGATCTTCATCGCTGGAGGCACCGACGACAATGGTGTCGCCATCAATGGCAACGCTGGTTCCGAAATAGTCATACACCGCGGCATCGGAGGCGGTAAGCTTGGCATCTTCGTGTCTGCTGCTCCAGCCGCCATCGGGTTTGACAAAGACATAAGCCGAGCCGCTGTTGTTGACATCGGTAGTGTCATAGATCGACCCGACGACGACGGTATCACCGCTGATAGCAACACTGATGGCAAAATAGTCGTACTCCGCAGCATCGGAAGCAGTGAGTTTGGCATCTTCGGTTTTGGAGCTCCAGCCGCCGTCGGGTTTATTGTAAACATAGGCTGCACCGGAGTTAACGCCGTTTTCATTGTCCAAATAACCTCCGACGACGACGGTGTCACCGCTTATGGCAACACTGTAGCCGACACGCTCGAAGGCGTTCGCATCGGAAGCGGTCAGTTTGGCATCTTCCGTTTTGGAGCTCCAGCCGCCTTCCGGTTTGACAAACACATAGGCAGAACCCGTAACCAGACCGTTGTCAATATCGCCGTAGGCTCCTACGACAACGGTATCGCCGCTGATGGCGACGCTGTAGCCGAAATAGTCATCGGCCCCCGCATCCGATGCCGTTAGCCTGGCACTCTGAATGTAGGTGCGTGATGTGCTGTCATAGGTAAACAGATAGGCGATGCCCGAGTCGCTTGCGGCATGGTTGTTATGGTAGGCACCCACGACCACCACATCCCCCGATACTGCCACTGAATATCCGAACCGATCATCTGAACCGGGTACCGAGGCGGTGAGTTTTGAGAACGGTTTCATGGTCATGATATTGGATGTTCCGGCCAGAAGCATTACATGTAAAGTCAGTAGCAGGGGAAGCAGTCGCCACATTTTGAATCCTTATGATATTGATTCGATAAACAAATATCATAAAAAACTAATGTTACGTGAATGTAAATAAGATCCAATAGCGTGTAAATTTATCTTAACGGTGCTGAATACGGATTTTTGAAATAACGTTGGTCTGGCAGCGTAAACCGCATCGCTTTATGCTAACGGTCTGACAACTATGACATAAAACGGCGGTAACTCGTGCTTATCGGCAAGAAGGCGGATATCGACCCGGACGCGTCTGCTGCTGTCGCCCTGATGATATTCGAACGTATAGCTTGTTTCCTTGATAAGTGCGATGTTCGCCGCCATCGCTTCAAAGCCGATGTGTTTTTTGAAGAGTGCGATTTTGTCAAAGTGGATACCGGATTCTTTGATGCCGAAAAGTTTTTTAAAGCGGATGTTCATCGAGGTGATGATGCCCTGATGGTTGGCATAGGCGACGGCATAGGGAAAATAGTTAAACCCGACTTTTATGGCTGTCAGCTGGCGCATCATGTCGTCCTGACGTTTAATGAGGCGGCTGATGTCGCTGCCGATGGCAACAATGTAGGTTTTTTCATGGCGTACCATCCGGGAGACCTGCCAGTTGATGCGGTACATTTCTCCTTTGGCATTTTTGATGGGTGTAATGAAATTTTGATGGTAGCTGGAATGGGTTGTGATCTCTTTAAGATAGCTGTTGAGTTTTTGCGTGTCACCCGGGATAAATTCGGCAAAAAACGAGTGTCCCATAATTTCCGACTTCTTTTTTCCGGTAAAGTTTAAAAAACATTCGTTGGCGTCGGCAAGTTGGCCCTGTTCGTCAAGCACGATAACAATGGCGCTGCACGAACTGCCAAGATCACTCAGGGTTACCTGTTGGAAAAAATCACCCGCAACCGGTGCAAAGCAGAGCAGAACCTGTGAGCCGCTTTGATGACAATGCAGATCGTAGATGGCACCTGAAAACTCGAAATCATGCACCGTGTGCAGATCGTCACTGTAGTGCAGCATCAGCGTTTGCAGGGCATCGGGAAGCGTATCGGTTTCGTCGTTGAGGAACTGCTTCATGACGCCATTGGCGTAAACGATTGTCCAGATAGCCGAAGCGCCCTGTTCCAGAAGCAGTATCGGGGTAGTGAGAGATTCAACAGCATTAAAAAGAAGTTGGGAAGGCTCCATGTTACTTGCCTCATATTATTGTGCATTAAAGCATAGCACAAGTCGGGACGGTGTTAAAAATTTTAGTGTTATTTTTTTGCTGTCTGCGTCATGGCGGCTACCATTTGCGCAAACTGTTTTGTGACCGAAGCGGCGGCTTCGGTAGGGCGTACTTCCTGTAACAGCGCTGCAATATCGAAGCCTGCGGTTTCGAGCTCCTCACGCTGGTTGAGAATGTAGCTTTCCATGATGCGCGTATCGTATTCGGGGTGAAACTGCACGCCCCACATGGTTGCGTTGAAACGGACCGCGTGGTGGGGATCGTGCGGGTTCGAGGCAAAAACGCGCGCCCCTTCGGGAAGCCGCAGTACCGACTGTGTGTGGGTAGTGTGCGCGTCGAAATGCTGCGGCAGTGCCTTGAAAACGGGGTCGCCTGAGGTGTCCGCGACCGTAGTAACGCGCACCGTACCAATCTCCTTTCCAGCGGGATGGTCGGCGCTGAGGCCGCCGAGCGCCTTGGCGATAAGCTGATGCCCGTAACAGATGCCCAGAACCGGAACGCCCAGCGGCACCATCTGCCGGACCCACGCCTCCAGCGCGAGGCTCCAGCCGTGTTCGTCGCTTACCATGTCGTGCGAACCGGTAATGACGGCTCCGGCACAGTGAAAGGGGTCGGGAAGCGGCGTGCCTCCCTGAATGTCAACGACATCGACGGCAAGATCGGTATCCCCGAAGCTGCGTTTTGTCCACGCGTCAAAATCGCCCAGCTCTTTTTCGGTGCTGGGAAACGTCTTTCCGGTTTTGATGATGAAGAGGGTTTTCGTATTGGCGTTTGTCATGCAAAATCATACTCCCGGCAGCGCAGAAACGGAAGATGCGGATGGATTAAAAAAAAGGCACTCTCAGTGTTTCCGGCATTACATGTAAGGAAAATAAATTAAAGCTACGCTGCATGGAATGCAATATGTATTTTCTGTATAAAAAGGTTTTAGATGTCGCAAAACAGCACGCATCCGAAGGTCATACTTCTTAAAGGAAACGGCCCCATCACCGTCAATAGCGAGATGATGGAACTTTTCACCATTACACTCTCCCACGGGCTCATCGGTCTTCCGCTCAAATCGCTGCATGCCGAAAACGTCTACATTGTCGGGAATCTGGAGGAATTTTGGGAAATCCATAAAAAAATCAAAGAGAAACCGTGCTGTTTTCTCTACAGTTATGAGACGCTCAATGATGAGGACATCAAGCTTATCAAGTCGGAAAAGATCACTTTCATCTAGCGGTTGTCTCTGATTACAACGCTACAGCCGAGGAGCCTGAGACTTCTGCTCAAAACTGCTACAGGCTTCGGGATCTGTGGTGATGCCCATTCTTGATTCAGTCTTCTGTTTCATACGACATAGCTCCAGTGCCGAGGCAAACCCTGAAACGTTCTTCGCATTTGAGGTGAGATCGGAAATTATGGCGTCGAAAAAAGCAAGGTGACTGGGTGTCGCGCTGTTGCAGATGTTGTATGCCGCGATATTAAGAAGATAGGGGCCGCGATGTTCCTGAAGGGGTTCTGTTGTTTTGGATATTTTAAGAAGGTCATTGTCGTGGGCAACGGTTAGGGCCGGTGTGACAAAAATGCCCTTAGGTGCGTTGAAATAGGTGTGACTGGCGGAATGGCCCGTTGTATAGCCGGGAGCGTAAGTGACAAGGCGCACCCGTTTACGGAAATGCATTTCGGTTGTCGGAATATTTGCAGCCTGTGTTGTAAAGTCGTATCGTCCCTGTGCATCGGTTTGTGTGACCAGAGAACCGTAGCAGCGGTTTTTGGGAACGGCACCGGGATCGGGAGAGATGGGAAAACCGTCCCACTCATAGCGTGCCAGAACAAAAGCGCCCGCGACCGGTTCTCCGGTTTCTGCATCAATGACCTGTCCGCTTGGAAGCTCGCTGCATCCCGACAGGAATAGCACTGCAAGCAGGATATACAGGCGGCCAAGGTGTCTGTATCTTTGCATTTGAAACATGAGCGACTCCTTGAAGGTTAAAAATAACTGAAATGATTATTTTATCTTACTTTGTGATAAAAGGGGAGGTGGGTTAAGAAGTGTTTGAGATTTTTTGAAATGCGCACCAAAAGTTTAAAAACTATATTGTTGATTATCTGAAATTATAAATATAATAAACTAAGCCGCTCTTCACAATTGTTTTAGAACAATTAGCCCCATAAAGAAAAGCAGGGTCGGACTCTGCCGTAAAAAGAGTATTATGGGAATTAAAAATATTGTAAAAGCCGGTTTTATCAATACCGCGAAATTGGATGCCGGAAGTATCTATTACGTGCTTTACTACACACTCTTAGAGAGTTTGCTGGTCCTTTCCATACCCCTGACATCGTCATTTGTTATCAACAGCCTGATGTCCCACTCTTCGATTTCTGCCTTTGTTCTGGGCTCAGTCATTTCTATCGTATTTATTTTTGTTGTTATGTTAAGGCTGCTTCAGGAGTATATTATTGAAAAGTTCGAACAGCGTGTTTTCGTTGAGCAGGGCTTTGACATTGCCAATAAAGCCCTGCAGATAAACAAAGAATCCGCGACGCTCAAAGATCCTGTAGACAAATTGATGAACTATTTTTTCGACATCACTACCGTTCAAAAAATATTCCCTGTCTTCGTTCTCAACGGTGCGGGGCTTATTGTTCAGATTTTCATGAGTCTCATTCTGCTGATGATTTTTGATCTTTCCCTCTTTTACAGTGCGTTTTTTATTTTTGTTGTCTATGTTGTGCTGACCTTTGTTCTGGGTTACAACGGCGTTATTTATGCGGTTGAACGATCCGATGCCAAACATGCCGCCATCTATTTTTTGCAAAAGATTCCTGTACGAACCACGTCAGCGCACGAGACCCTTGAGACATTGGATCATAAAATGAGCGCGTATGTCGATGCGCGCCAAAAGCATTTCAGAGTGATGTTTAAACAGCTGGCGCTGAGTTTCATTGTTCAGGGCATCATTATTACCGGATTTTTTCTGCAGGGGAGTCTTCTTGTCATCAGTGGTGAGATGCCTGTCGGGGAGTTTGTCGCAGCCGAGATTATTGTGGTCGCGCTGATCTATTCCATTAACAGTTTTGTCAAGCAGATTGATTATATCTATGAAGGTATTGAAGGATTTTATAAGATCGGAAAACTCTCATCTTCGCTTGAGGAGATGCATCATGATGTCTGAAACATTTTCCAAGCTCGATCTGGCACCCGCCGTCAAAAAGGCCGCCACTATCACCGGCGTTATCATTGGCGCTTTTATTATGATGCTTTTTCTTCCGTGGGAACAGACGACCAAAGGAGAAGGCAAACTCATTGCCTACCATCCCAACGAGCGTGATTATAATATTCTGGCACCCATATCCGGGCTGGTACGGGAGTACAATGTGACCGAAGAGCAGTTTGTCACCGAAGGAACGCTGCTGTTTGAGATGGTCGATATGGACAGCGAATATTTGCCGAAACTCGGTGCCATCATGGAAAATATTGACACGCGCAGAAACAATATCCGCGATTCGCTCGCTATTTTGGATGAACGCCGATCGAACCTTCAGGAAAATCTGACGACGGGTTTGGAAATTCATGACAAAAAAATCCAGCAGATTGAAGACCGCTTGAAAGTGCTGCATCTTAAAGTGCGTTCGCAGGAAAGCAATCATAAGACTGCTGTGGCCCATTTCGAACGGGTATCCAAACTTTTTGCTGAGGGTATCGAGTCGCAGCGCAGCTACGAAGTGGCCAAAAACGATTCCATCAAGATCGGTCTGGAGCTTGAGAGTACCCGCATCGACATCGCAACCGAATCCAAAAACCTGCAGATACACCAAAAAGAGAAAGCGCGTTTTTTGAATGAGCACCAAAACCGTATTCAGGAGTTGAGCTCTGCCATTCTAGATGCGGAAAACTCGTTTAAAATGCTCGATCAGGAGCACAAACATGCATCGATCGACTTTTCGCGAAACAGTGCGGCGAAAGTCTTTGCGACAAAAGACGGCTATGTGATGCGCGTCTTGAAGAACGATCGCGACCACTATGTCAAACAGGGCGAGCCCATTTTGCATTTTACGCCAGAAGTGACCAAAAAAGCCCTGCTGCTGCGTATACGCAGCATTGACATGCCGCTCATGAAAACGGGCCTTCCGGTACGCATTCAGTTTTACGGCTGGCCATCACTGCAGGTGTCGGGATGGCCTAAAATTACCTACGGAACCTTTGGTGGCGTCGTTGAGAAGATTGACCCCATCGCCCATGCAAACGGTACCTATTATGTCTATGTCGTCGAAGACCCGAAAGAGCCGTGGCCTTCGAACGACGTTCTTAAAATCGGTACGGATGCCAGTGCCTGGGTACGTCTCTCGACGGTTTCCATCGGCTATGAGATCTGGCGTCTGCATAACGCGCTGCCTCCGAGCATGATTACGAAGAAAGAGAAGTAGAATGCCCCGTTTTATTGCCTTTTTCGGACTTCTTTCGGTTTGCAAGCTTCTGGCGACGGAGCCGTTTGGCATGGTGCAGATCGCGCACTATCTGAGCAAGGAGAACCCTTATGTCGCACAGGCACTCGGCGGCACTTACGTGGCGAAAGAGAAGCTCACCTATGCCGAGGGCAGCTTTGACACCCGGCTGAACGCAAAGTATGAGAACAAGGAGTATCCGGTTACTTCCGGAACCTATTACAGCGTCGGCCTCGAAAAGCCTACGGAACTTGGCGTTGACCTGAGCCTGCAGTATCGCTATGCCGAAGGAACGCAGGAGTACAACAACATCAAGACCGGAGATGAGGGCGAAATACTTCTGGGCGCGAAAATTCCCGTCTTTTCGGTTTTAAACCGGATTGACAAACGCAGGCTTCAGCTGGGTCTGGCACAAATGGATCTTGAAAAAAGCGATTTTGAGTATCGGGAGAAAATGCGTTCGCTCTATTTCAGTGTCATGGCGGGTTATTATGCGCTGCTGTATCATAACGAACGGGTGGCGCTAATGCATGCATTGCTGGAAAAAGTACAGACCCGACACGCGCTGTTGCAGTCGCGCTTCAGAGAAGGAAGTGCTTCGGAACTCGAACTCACCGAGGCAGCGCAGCAGGTCATCAACAGGAAGCAGCGGCTTGTGAGTGCACAAATGCAGTATCAGAGTGCGCTGATAGGTTTTTTGAAATACCTGAACCTCACGCCGGAGCAGTTCAGCGGCCAATACCATTTGCCTGCACTGCCTGAGTCGGTGCCGTTCGCCCAAAGCGTTGAAGCCTCCATGGAGCTTGCGCTTCAAAACCGCCAGGACCTCCAGATATTCGACACCGAGATCAGAGCGCTCCGCCTGCAGCACAGAGAGAATGAACAGCTGAAGTATCCCGAGCTCGATGTTGGCCTTTATGGCGTGCATGATC
The DNA here is from genome assembly GCA_050305515.1 of Sulfurimonadaceae bacterium. Lineage (GTDB taxonomy): Bacteria > Campylobacterota > Campylobacteria > Campylobacterales > Sulfurimonadaceae > JAFGUB01. The sequence continues at coordinate 9,312 of JBNLFL010000043.1, read as the reverse complement.
CCAAAGAAGAGAACGGGTATAAAGTCTCCGTGACGATGAACTTTCCCATTGAACAGAACCGCTACAGCGGAAAAAGCGAAGAGATCCGGGCCACTATTAACATGATCGATGCCCGGAAACAGACCCGTCTCATTGAACTCAGAAGCGATCTGGCACTCCTGGACGAATCGGCCCGGATGCTTCTTGAAAACATTCAAAACACCACAGAAGAACTCGAACTTGTCAGAAAGCTTGAGAGAATGGAGCAGCGCAAATACGAACTGGGATCAGGCTCGCTTTTTCTGCTCAACCAGAGGGAAATACAGACCGTTGAAACCAAAGAGCGGCTGCTGCAGTACCGCCTTGATTACCAGCTGACCTATCAGACCTATCTGCGTGTTATCAACGCTCAGATGGATGATGCGTCTTAATAGACTTCTTTTCTGTGTAAGGTATCAAAAGTACAGAAATTCATAGCATCACTTCGCCTTAAAGACGGTTTTCCCGCCCACCATCGTTTGCAACACTTTGAGTTTATTTAGCTCGTAGACGTTACATGTAAAGGGGTTGCGATCAAGCCAGATCAGGTCGGCCTGCTTACCCTGCTCAAGCGATCCCAGCCGGGACTCTTCATGCAGTTGATACGCGCCGTTGAGCGTGTAGGCTTTGATGGCCTCCTCCAGGCTCAGGCTTTCATTCTTAGAATCAAGCGGCGCTTTGCGCGCTTTGGGGTCCACCTTTTGGCGCGTCAGCGCAATCTGTATGCCATAAAAGGGACTGCAGACTTCCAGTGAGCTGCCGCAGACGGGGTAGTCGCTGCTCGCGCTCAGGACGATTCCCGAGTCGCAAAAGTGCCGATGGCGTGCGAGCTTGTGCTCCCACGGCGTATCATAAAGCATATAGCGGTACTCATAATAGCCTCCGCCCTGGGCATCAAAAGGTTGCATGTTGGCAATAACGCCCAGCTTGGAAAAGCGCTCAAAATCGCTCTCACGCACCATGTTCACATGCGCCAGCGTCATGCGGCTTTGCGATTGGGGCTGCGCACTTTTGACGCGTTCAATGGCGTTGAGCGCGGCATGCGTGGCAGCGTCTTGCGAGGTGTGGATCATGACGTCGATATTCTCACGCATCAGCGGGTGCAGATAGCGCTCAAGCTCTTTTTCATCAAACACCATGGCAAACGCGTCGTCATCGGAGTTGTCGTTGATGAACTTAACGGCCGATACTTTAAAATGCTCGCGGTTGTAACGCTGTTGCAAGGCGCGAAAATCACGTGCGGCGTTTTGGGCGTCATGATCGCTCAGCACGAAGTGTGACGCATAGTAGCGCAGCGGCAACTGATCCTGCGCTTCGAGGCGGTTGAGCGCCGCATAGCCCGAGCGCTCCACGCTGAACATGCCCGCATCAAAAAGCGCGGTGATGCCCTGCGCGGAGAGTTGCGGCAAAAAGGGAGCGAGCGCGCTTTCAAACGCCTCGGGCGTTGCCACACCAAGGCGCTCAAGATGCGGCCAGATCGCCGCGCCACCTACGAGCAAACCGTTTGGATCTCCCTCGGCATTACGGGCGTAGTAGTGAATCCCCGGCCGCGGGTCGGGCGTTGTTTTGGTAATGCCCAGAAACTCGAGCGTTTTGGTATTCACCCACGCATGCTGCGCGTTGTTGGAGAGAAAAAAGGCCATGGCGTCCGGGAATATCGCATCAAGCTGCGCGGCGCTCGGACCTTTGGGACCAAACACATAGGGCGAAAAACCCACCCCGGTGTAGAGTGTGCGCTTGGGATGCTCACGCCGGTATGCCCTGAGCCGCTCCAAAATCGCTTTGGGACCTTTGGAGCCTGAGAGGTTCACACCCAGCGTATCGAGCAGTACTGCCAGCGCCGTATGCGTATGCGAATCGATAATGCTGGGCATGATAAACGCCCCTTTGGCATCGATGATGTCACTCTGGGTCTGTTTAAAACGCATTGCCGCATCATTGCTACCCACGTAGCGCAGGGTATCGCCTTCGATGACAAGTGCTTCGGCATAAGGGTTGTGTTTATCGACGGTGTAAATAGTAGCGTTGGTGATGATGATATTGGCCTGCAGCCAGAGTACATGTAACGCTAAAAGCAGAAATTTCAGCATGATCTTGCACCTTTATGATGACATTATACGTCATCATGCAATCGCAATGTCACATTTCTTACATGTAAGAAACAAAATTATGTTTAATGCGTCTTCATGATGTGGCGCTTACATTAGTAACTCATACGCCTGATCGCATCTGGCTGCCAAATGTTCTGGTGTGTACTCGATGAAGCCATATTTTTTATATAAATGTACCGCTTCGACAAGGGGTGAGGCGGTTTCCAAGACTACTCGGGAAAAACCAAGCTTCCCGGCAATCATAAGCGAGTGTTCCAAAAGCTTTTTACCGATACCTTTGCCACGATATTTTGATGCGCAATACATCTTGCGCAGTTCACAGGTAGAAGACGATATTTTATAGATACCGACTGTCGCCACAATTTCGGAATTGAGTTCAATCACCCCAAAATAGCCGCCTCTTGAAAAATATTCTTTTTCTATATCGTCTAAATCTTTATCCGTGGTTTCTGGATCAGGCTGAAGACCGTACTCTCTTAACACGGTAAAAACTACATTTCTGATTTGAGGAGAATCATCATTTAAAGCTTCGCGTATATTGACTTCCATCTTGGATTCCTTATAGGTTCAACGTTGCAAAAGGTTTGTGTTAGCGTTTTCCGGACACAGGCTGCTGTGCCCTGTTAAGAGTTTTTTTATTGAATTTTATCACTGCACCTGAGTGTGCCTCAGAAATCAGTGGAAGTATTTTTTGAAATTCACTTTCGCTCGGATTGAGTATTTGAACCCAGGACATCCAGCCATATATCGGATGCGGCATCAAGGTATTCAATGCAGTGAAATCATGGCCTGTATTGATGATACCGCCTTTCTCAGGCCTTTTTGGACTTTTGCCAAAATAACTTTCATAGGTTTCTTTTTTTATTCCAATGCTTAACCTGAATATACCCGGTCGATCCAAATCGGACGACTTGTCGTTCTGCCCATTCTTTTCCTTGATGGTGCAAAAATAAACCCCGTTCGGCAACAGTTTACCCGGATTGTAAAACAGTGATGTTTCACCCCAGCTTGACTTTGGTTCTACACCTTCAAACTCCGAAATTATTTTTTCAATAATAATATTTGGCTGCACGATACTCCCTTGCGAACGAACTTTGATATTTTATTGGAATTAAAGCTTGGCTTTTATTTTTTTGACAAAAGCCGCAACTCTTGAGGCTGATGCATTTTCACTTTTATAAAATGAGACCATATCAAACTGACAACTTTTTGTGCATGCGCCCAGCAAAGCAATTTTCATGACCCGCTTAACAGGCTGCCAAAGGACAAGCGTGTCAACCCACCACGGTGCCCCAAGCGTAGTGATAACCTTGACTTCTTTCAGATTATCTAAGGCTGGAGTTATGACTCCCAAGTCCGGTGCATGATTGTACGCATGCCCCGGTGCCCAAACCCTATCAAACCATCCTTTTAAAACAGCGGGAAAACCAAACCACCATGTAGGAAAGACCAGCACAAGCGAATCAGTTTGCTTTAATTGAAGAATCTCTTTTTTAAGCAAGGAATCATCAAAATCAGATTGATAGTAACTACGCCTTTCCTGCTCCGTCAATGAAGGCGAAAATTCATTTTCATACAGGTCAAGTACCGTAACCTGATAACCCCTATGCTCTAAATGCTCAATTGCCTGGGCTGCCAGGTAGTGACATAAGCTTTCTTTTAACGGGTGCGATACCACAACTAAACATTTCACACACTACCCCTTTGATTCCGACGTTTAAATTGTTTGAGTGTTCACCTCTGGTTTGTCAGGCTCTATAAAGCAATACAGACCCGGTGCCGATCATAACACTTCCGGCGACTTGATTCATGCGCTTTTGCAACCGTTTATTTTTAAAAAGCTGCCTCATACGGGATGCGGAATAGGCATAAAACGACATGACCGCCCCCAGAATGAAAAATACGATGAATGCTATGGAAATAATATCCAAACCGTTCAATGCACTTAAATCAACAAATGTGGGTAAAAATCCGAGATAAAACAAGATGACTTTTGGATTGCCAAGCGTTATGGAAAGGCCACTTAAAAAGCGATATTTTTTTGAAGCGGAAATTTCTGTTTTTTCTGGATGCAACCGCCACAATGTCACTCCCAGCCAAATGAGATAAGCCGCACCGGCATATTTGATAATAAGAAATATTGTTTCAAATTTTTCTGCCATGAGCGCAAGACCAAAAATCGCAAAGAGAAGAAATATTAAATCACCTACAACGATGCCTGCAATGACGGGTAACGTATTTTTGAAGCCCGAAGCCAGAGCTTTGGATACCGTTATAAAAACGCCCGGTCCCGGCGTAATGGCCAATAAGAACATAGCTATCGACAAACCTGCAATGCTGTATAAAGTCATAGGTTTCCTCTATATAGAACGCCAATTTTTATGGATTCTACGCCCTTTTACTTAAAAGTTTCTCCGTCTATCTCATGCAGAGTTCACGCAATGCACAGCGTCTGAATGATGCCATTGCAGAACTGCGTGCCGGAAACGGCGTTGAAAGAGAACTTCTTAAGTGAAGATCGTCTTCTCGGAAAATAGATTGAACCGAAGCGGCTTGTCACAATGCTGGATCATAATATATTTTTATAATTTTAGATATTTTTTTAATGCCAAAGGCTTAGATTGTTCGAAGGCGTCTTCCTGTAGGCTGTAAGCATTTTTATTTCACGCAGGCTCACTATGAATATTTCCATTTCGATACTTAAACATTTTTTGATACCGCCGCTGCTGGTCAGCCCCATGTTTGCCGTTGCCGATTTCTACCTCGACCCTAACGGCGTGACCATCCGCTGTGAAAATGCTGCCGTGGGCGACAGCGGCAGTGTGGATGATGTCACCTATACCAAGATCGGTGATAAAGATGACATTTCGGAGATCTATAGTTCAGGGCGGGATATTCCGGCGTCTCAGGCGTGTACCAGCGGAATTACAGATATGTCCTCGTGGTTTGATTTCCAAACCACTTTCAACGAGGATATCTCTCATTGGGATACCAGCAGCGTAACGGACATGTTTGGCATGCTTCGAAGGTGTCAAGCTTTCAATCAGCCTATTGGTTATTGGGATACCAGTAAGGTGACCAATATGGCTTCAATGTTGGAATATGCACAGAACTTTAATCAGCCCATCGGAAACTGGAATGTCAGCAATGTCATGGATATGAGTTACATGTTTGCGTTCGCCACAGCTTTTAACCAGCCTATTGGACATTGGGATACCGGCAAGATAACGGACATGAGCGGTATGTTTAGCAATACCAGTGCGTTTGACCAGAGCATTGGCAATTGGAATACCGAAAAGGTGACCAATATGAGAGCGATGTTTAGCAATGCCCAAGCCTTTAACCAGAGCATAGGAAACTGGAAGACAAAAATCGTCGAAAATATGAAAGAGATGTTTTATAATGCCGCCGCGTTCAATCAGGATATTCACAACTGGTGCGTATCTTCCGAATTGCTGCAGTATGATAGTTTTGCTTCCGGCTCCGGTTTTGAAAACAACACCTCCCTGCAGCCGCAGTGGGGGAGCTGCCCCGCCTTTTACCTCGACGCAAACGGCGTGACAGTACATTGCCATTACGCCGCGGTCGGGGACTCTGGCACGGTTGATGGCACGCTTTATTACAAGATTGACTCAAAAGACGACCTGAATGAATTTAATACGACGGGTCTCAACGTTCCTGCTTCACAGGCCTGCACCAGCGATATGGAGTATATGGGAACGTTCTTTTTCAGCCAGTACGATTTCAATGAAGACATCTCGCACTGGGACACAAGCAGCGTCACCAATTTCGGGCAGATGTTTTTGTCTGCAACAAGCTTCAATCAGGACATCGGGCTTTGGAATACCAGCAGTGCCACCAATATGGGCGGCATGTTCTACAATGCGCAGGCATTCAACCAGGACATTGGCGGCTGGGATACGCACCGCGTTACAGGCATGGACAGCCTCTTTAGAGACGCTAAAGCATTCAACAAAGATATCGGCGACTGGGACACAAGCAGCGCGACGCGCATGGACAATATGTTCAACGGTGCCACCGCGTTTCGCCAGAATCTCAGCGGCTGGTGTGTGCAAAACATTGAAAACAACGCTTCGTTTGACACCGGTTCGGCTTTTGAGGGCATGAGCGTATGGCACCCACAATGGGGCAGCTGCCCGAATACAAAGAGAAGTATGATGGGGCCGGGCCTTATGATGTACCTGCTGCAGTAGTGTGATTGAAGCAGGTAAAAACGCCCTTTTTTCTTTTTTAAAAAGCAGTGATGCGCTGCATAAAGTCGGCAGCGTCGTCGTTGCCAACGCTTCTTAGCCCTGCAATGACACTCTCGATGTCCTCTTCGGATTTGTTCTGATTGAATTTAAACTTTGCTTCCATACGCGCAATCTTGAACTCAAAGAAGCGAATGAATGCGGTGAGGTTTTTAAACTTTTCTTCATTGGGGAGCTGCCAGCCTTCTTGGCCTTCGTAGCGTTTTACAAGCTCATGAAACAGGTTCCATGTTTTGGTCGCATCGTCAATAAATGCAATCGTGCCGTAACAGTGGACGGCGCTGTAGTTCCATGTGGGAACGTTAAAGTCTGAGGCGTACATGTAAGGAGATATATAGGCATGCGGCCCCGTGAAAATAACGAGAACCTCCTGCTGCGCTTCAATGTTTGATTGCGGATTGTTCAGCGCCATGTGTCCGTAATAGTTTCCATCGTCAAGCCGGTCAATGGGCAAATGCGTCGCAACCATTGTTTCATGGGTGTTTGAAATGAGTGTGGCAAAAGGGTAGGTCTTTATGAAGTCATGAATGGATTGTTCGTCTTCTATTTTGAAGGGTTCAGGAGTGTACATGGGCTCTCTTTATCGAATAACGTTTAAAACAGGTAATGAAAAATCCGCTAATAGGGGAAACTCTATTTTGTGGTTGTGATTATGCCATGCGATAAGTGATGCTTTTCTATGATCTCGGTAAATGCCGCTTGCAGTACTGTTTCGTCGGGGAGCTCGCCACGCGCTGACTTGCCCCGAATGTCGTAGAGTTCAAAAAGGCGTGCCACATCCTCTTGATTCAGCTCAAAGCCTTTGGTTTCGATTGACCTTAGCAGCCCTTCGCTTATGGCGATCTGCTGCTTTTGATGCGCTGCGCACCATTCATAGCCCATGTACCAGTAGACCAGCATGTCCGTTACCGGATAATGCCCTTTTTTTACATAGGTGTAGTCATTGAAATAGCGTTCGAGTCTCTCTAACTGCATGGGCATTCTCCTGCCTTTTATTACCGGCGGTATGCAAAAGTTGGTCTATTGGCAGTGTGAACAAAACTTGTACTTCTTTCCAACAATCTTCAAAAAAGGTACGCCATGCAGCGTTGTACTTTGGCCATGAGCCGACATAAAGCAGAGCAGCTGCTGATAGAACGCATAAAATTTGGCAATACGCTCCTTAAAAGCGCCAAAACCACTATAGGCCTTAATGCGTTGAAAGAGAACTTCAATATATGGACACTGGAGAATGAGAGCATTCTTTCAGAGCTCTATACCTGTAACGACTATCTTGAGAGTTATAAAGCATGGTACGGCAAAATTTCGCGCTTACGTGTCTGGAGCGAATCCGAAGAGATCGCCGTTACAGTTAATGAGCTGGAGTATAAACTGGATGTGCTCGAAGAGTGTCTGGAATCTCTGGAGCTGATTCCCGAAAGAGATACGACAACGCCCTATGAACTCGAGGACTATTATGACTGACGGGTTAAACGCATAAGGTGGAAACTGTCCCCTTTTTCAAACAGACATTGCGGACACAACGTTCTGAAACCTTAAAACAGTAAGTAATAGAGTACGGGTACAAGAGAAGTCCCTCCTGCGGCTACGGTTATACTGAAAGTCTGAACATCTTCATGCGTTCCGTCGGTTGCTTTGAGTGCTACTTTGTAAATATTATCGCCGTTTTTATCCAGCGGGGTATCCGCATCGGGTGGATTTATAAAGCTCAGCGTACCGTTGGCATCCACACTAAAAAGTGCCGCGTCTGCTCCGCCGGCAATAGTGTAGGTAATGGCATCACCATAAGAGGAGTTGACATCAAGCGCTACTACGGCTTGGGAATCGGTGCTGATAACACTGTCTGAAGTAATATAAAAACCGCAATCTTTTCCATTATCGGTAATGACCCAGCTATGCGTATCCGTTAATACATTTCGGCCTGCTTCACCCTGACAATAAGTTTGGCCCATTAGCGCAACGTCAGACTGCACGTTTTGCGATGACCAGCTTTTTAGCAGGGCGTCGTAGTGGCTGATGGAGAGAGGGGAGCCAATAAACATATCTTGCATATTCGCTACCGAAGAGATATTCCAGTCGCTAATGCCTTGGTTGAATGCGGAGGCATAATAAAACATATTCTCCATCCTTGTCACCGAAGAGACGTCCCAACTGCTAATGTCCTGGTTGAATGCGGTGGCAGAAGAAAACATACTATACATATCCGTCACTGCAGAGACGTCCCAACTGCCAATGTCTTGGTTGAATGCGGAGGCAGAAGAAAACATATAGCGCATACGCGTCACTGCAGAGACGTCCCAACTGCCAATGTCTTGGTTGAATGCGGAGGCAAAAGAAAACATACCGGTCATATCCGTCACCGAAGAGACATCCCAACTGCTAATGTCCTGGTTGAATGCGGAGGCAGAAGAAAACATACTACCCATATTTGTCACCGAAGAGACGTTCCAACTGCTAATGTCTTGGTTGAATGCGTAGGCATAATAAAACATAGAGCGCATATTCGTCACTGCAGAGACCTCCCAGTTTCCGATGGGCTGATTAAAACTGCTAGCATTCCAAAACATACTACCCATATTTGTCACCGAAGAGACGTTCCAACTGCTAATGTCTTGGTTGAATGCGGAGGCAAAATAAAACATATTATACATATCCGTCACTGCAGAGACGTCCCAACTGCTAATGTCCTGGTTGAATGCGGTGGCATAAGAAAACATATCGCTCATATTTGTCACCGAAGAGACGTCCCAACTGCTAATGTCTTGGTTAAATGCAGAGGCATGAAAAAACATATAGCGCATATTCGTCACTGCAGAGACGTCCCAACTGCTAATGTCCTGGTTGAATGCGGAGGCAGAAGAAAACATATAACTCATATCCGTCACCGCAGAGACGTCCCAACTGCTAATGTC
>JBNLFL010000042.1:0-92979 GCA_050305515.1 Sulfurimonadaceae bacterium | reverse complement strand
AACTATCATCGACCACATGAAGCGTTAGGAAATTTAAGCCCCATCCAATTTCTGGAAAGGCATAATCAAACCAAGAAATTATCAGCCTAAATCTGGTCTAAATACTGGGGATGGGTACATTATTTGTACGTTCATAGCTCTGTTTTTATTCTTTGAAACGTTGACCAAGAAGCATAAATGAACACAACCCATACTTTAAAAAGTCCTGTATTTAGGGACTTAACTACTGTTTTAGGAAAGTTCGCGCTAATTTAAGGTAGAGTTTCACAAGGATTCGATTCTCCGTGGGGTCACCACTCAAGCTCCCTAAGATAAGTATTTTTAAAGCCTTCCAAATCTATAAAAGTTCTAAATTCATACTATTAATACCTGTTTTTTTCATTAGCTATGAAATGATTATACCTCACAATATACTCACGTAAATTCATAAAAATATCAGCAGCTTTATAGTTGCAATAAGGCAAAAATCACCACCAAGGAGTAAATGATGGCTGGAGACATACTTAAACGTATTCTCATATCCATAATGGTTGCAGTGGGCTTAAGCACTACAGTTTTCGCAGATTTCTATGTGATTCCTGTGAACAAGAAGATTCAGAATGTCGTCACCGTAGCCAAATCAGGGGGTAAATTCACCGATGTCAAGGCAGCTTTAGACTCAATTACGGATGCCAGCGCAGATAATCCGTATCTGGTATATATTGGCCCGGGGGTATACACCGTCACGCAAACCATTCCGCTTAAAGCCCATGTCACGGTTTCTGGAAGCGGACAGAGTGCCACAATACTAAGAGGAGCCATTTCAACTACTGTTTATAACGGTACTAGTGCCATTATCTCAGGAGAGAACAACGCTCCCCTGACAGGATTAAGCTTAGAAAATATCGGAGGAAATTCTTATAGTATTGGCATCTACAATCAATCTGTAAGTCCTACAATAACCGATGTTACTATTTCAGCTACTGGAGCAATCAACAATTTTGGCATTTACAATGCTACCTCTGACCCTACAATTAGTAATGTCACTGTAAAAGGATTTGGTGGTAGTACCAGCTGCGGTATCTATGACGCTATGTCTAACCCTACAATGAACAACGTCACGGCCATAGGTTCCGGAAGTGGGGAAAACTACGGTGTCCGCAATGCCTCATCCAATCCTACGATGATCAATGTCACTGCCACAGGTTTGGGAGGCAGCAGCAACTACGGTCTCTACAACCTCGGAGCCAGCCCAAAAATTTATCGTAGCACGTTTACCGGCACTACAGATGATATTTTTAACAACAGCAGTACACCAAAGTGCTACTATGTCCTTGGGATTGTTAGTAGCACTTACAGCATGCTCAATAGCGGTTGCGAATAGCTTTACTTCTAGCACTCCTCTAAAGAGTGCTGGTTGACCTATGGCTACGCTTTCTTGCACTGAGCGTGTCCTGTTTTTTCTCACTTCCATAAATTTCTTCAAAGCATTCGCATCATAGCATATAGGTTTTTATTATATATGCTAAGCTAAATAAAATTTATTTCAAAGGTTGCTCACGATGAAATACGTGCTTCTTCCCATGCTGCTGTTTGCCAGTTTTTTCAATCTCCATCTCATTACAAAACACGAAAGAGCGGTCAACATACACAACCAGATGGTTCTTGAACAGTATGAAGAGTGCATGGGAAAAGCGGCGAAGGGGCTTATATTTCCTTCTACATGTAAAGAGATCAAAGCGTCTGTCCAACGCTGAGTCTCTGCCGCTTTCCAAGATGTTCACCTAAACTTCATTTTCTTACGTCATACTGTCATACTTTTGATATTACCAAACGGGATACCTGTGAACATTCTGCTTATTGAAGATGATACGCTCCTTGCCGACCAGATCAGCATGCTGCTGCAAAAAGAGCGTTATACCTGTGACGTTTGTAGCACACTAAGGGATGCCAGAGCCGTACTGGAGCGCAACAGCTATCAGCTGATAATTCTGGACTGGACCCTGCCTGATGGCAGCGGTATCGACCTGCTCAGAACGCTTCGCAAAGAGGCGGAACGTACGCCGGTTATTGTAATTTCAGGCAAGGAACGCGTGTCAGAACGTGTCGAGGCGCTCGATGCCGGAGCCGATGATTATCTTTGCAAACCCTACTCCAACATGGAACTTCTTGCCCGCATTCGTGCCCTGCTCAGACGTGAAAGTACGCAGAAGAGCTCCCTGCTCGTGCATGACGATCTGGTACTCGATCTGACAGCGCGCAGCGTTACGGTGGACAACACCGCCGTCCATCTCACCGGAGCGGAATTCGAACTGCTTGAAGTGCTGATGCTCAATAAAAACCGCATCATTTCGCGTTATGAAATTACCGAGCTGCTCTGCAAGGATTTTGACGCTATCAAATCAAGCAATTTTGTTGATGTCCATATCAAGAATCTGCGCAAAAAGCTCGACCGGCCGGATGTAATCACGACGGTACGCGGTATCGGCTATACGATCAAAACGTAATTTCAAGCGTCGCACGACTTCCCGCTCCCACTCCCGGACTCTCCAGTTTCAGTGTTCCTCCAATGACTCCGGCAAGCTTGCGGCTCAGTGCGAGCCCCAGGCCGCTTCCCTTGATAGTGTCCGATGTCTCGTCCCGTAACTGTACAAATTCGCCAAACAGCTCTTCAATGCGTTCGGGAGGAATACCCACACCGCTGTCCGTCACATCGATGCGCACATGGTGCGGCGCGCTTGCAACATCAATTGCGACACCGCCCTTTTCCGTAAACTTGATTGCATTGGAAAGCAGGTTGATAAGAATCTGCTTGAGTATTTTCGCATCCGTCGAAATGATGAAATCCGGCATCGGCGCATGCTCACACTTTAGATAGAGCCCCTTGTCCTCAGCCAGCGGCTGCATCAGCTCCAGACACTCTTCGATGACACTCTTAAGTAGCACATCGCTGCAGTGAACTTCCATCTTGCCCGCTTCAATCCGGGCAATGTCGAGAATATCATTGATCAGCAGCAGCAGATGCATGGCGGCGCGTTCGATTTTGGCAACACTCTCAAGCTGCTCTTCCTCAAGCTCCTCATAGGCAATCAGATACTGTGAAAAGCCGATAATCGCATTGAGCGGCGTCCGCAATTCATGCGACATCCCCGAAATGAATGCCGACTTCGCTTCCGACGCCTGGGCAAGCCGGTTTGTCAGCGCGATACGTTCAATCTGAAGCATGATCATTGCCGCGATAGAGCTGAAAAAACGCTCTTCGTAGGCATCATCAAAACGCTCTTTTTCAATGACAAGGTTGCCGTAATAAACAGGGCTGTTCTTTTCAAAATCGGTGATATACATGGGCACGGATGCTTTTTGCATACGTTCGGGAAAAGAAGCCGCGGCAAACGTCACATGCTGCGTCGTCAGCGCTTCAAGCTTTTTAAGCGAGGCATCAAGACACTCCTGCTCATCGACAATCGTCGTAATATGATTAAACATATCGGTGAGGTCGACAAAGCGCTGCATGCGGAACTGATTCTCCTGAAGCAGGGTATCGAGAGCATCTTCCGTTGTGGCCACCAAACGGTTAAAAAGGTCAGCGAGTATGACACTTTCATAGAAACCGCCGCGCTCCATACGCAGCGAATAGTCCCCGGTAGCAACAATACGCGATGCCGTTCGGCTGAGCGATGCGATCGGTGCTACAATCTGGCGAGCCAGTTGACGGCTGACCACTACAATAGCCACGATACCGGTAACAAGCAAGAGGGTCAGATAGAATAAAAAACGGTTAATGAATGCAACGGCACCGCGCTCGTCCACACTGTAAATCAGCTGCACCCCCTGCAGTGATCCGCTAAAAGGCAAAAGCATTTCAAGACTTCGCCCTACAGAGGGCATCTTCCCGAAAATCAGCGTCCCCTCTTTCATCATTCTGTAACTCTCGGGCGTATCCTGCAACAGAAACTGGTTCAGGTTGGTCAGCGGATATTCGGCGACAAGAAAACCCAGTGTCCGCGTTGCATCAAAACTGGCCCGGAGCGGACGTTTAAGTATCAGGGCACCGTTCTGGATCTGGACATCTGCGCTACTTTCTATATGCTGCAACTCAAGATGCTTGCCCCTGAGCAGTGCGTTTGATGCGGCCACGATCGTACCCGAGGGTATGATGGCATACAGATGCAGTACCCCCTCTTCGCCCAGCTGTGACTTCTGTTCCAACAGCGCAGCAATCCGGTAATCCAGATCGCCGACGACCATGTCATCAAAGAGTGTCAGGCGGCTGAGAAAATCCATGTCGCGTTCAAGCTGAGCGATACGATTCTGGATCAGTTGCCGGCTCTGCTCAATCTGCTGCTGATAGTGCGAGCGCTGCTGATGCTCCATCGCGTTGCGGCCCCAGTAGCTGAAATAGAGAAGTATCAGGAGATAAGGTACGATGCCAACCGTTAGAAACGCGACAAGAAGCCGCTGCTGCAAGGTACGGTTACGCGTTATTTTCACACGTTAACCTTGCGAAGGGTCTCTAGGAGCGTGAAGAGTTTAAAAGGTTTTATCAGGCAGGTATGAACTCCGAGCTTTTTGGCGCGTTCAAGCTTTTGCGCTTCGGCAACGGCACTGATGACAATGACCGGAACAGAGACCTGCAAAGCTTTGATTTGTTCTATAGCCGTAAAGCCGTCCATACCGGGCATCATCAGATCCATCAGCACCAGATCAAATTTTTCGCTGCGTATCAGTTCCAGCGCTTCATGGCCATTTCTGGCTTCTTTGGGACTCCATCCCTCTTTTCCCAGTATTTTGACCAGAAGTTCACGATTATCGGCTTCATCATCGACAATGAGTACCCGTTTGCTCATCTTTTGCCCCCGTAGCGGGTTCTCACACCCTCTTAGCAAAGTATACCATCAATGACCTCCGGGACCGTTATGACAATCATAACACGTCACTTGATCGCCTTTGGCATAGATTTTGGTCTTACCTTCGGCCCGGAAGCTGCGTGCGCTCCATGTCCTTGCAAGATCCGATCCCCGATAATCGCTGCCGTGACAGGCGGTACACCCATAGGTATGGCCTTCGGCATAATCTTCATGGTCACTCACCCAGCTCTGCCCGACAGGATGCATCCCGTGCGGCCCGCCGGTACCGGTTCTGGGAACACTGGCATGACAGGCACTGCACTCACCCACGGTTCCGCTGTGGCCTTGCAGGCTTTCGCTGAGCAGATTGTCCCCAGCTTCGTGAGAAGGATAGATGGCATGGGTCGCCCCGTGACACGATTCACACTGAAGGTCACCATGGCCTTTTGAAAAGCGGTAGAGGCTGTATCCCGGAGCGGGCGTGTCGGTATTGGTAGCGAAACGGGTATCGAGCGCCTGACGCAGTGTCCCGTTGCTCAGTGCCGAGGTATAGCGCGCTCCATTTTGGTGGCATGCCTGACAATTGGGCTGATCAAGCCACCCTTCACGGCTGTTCGAGCCGACCTGCGACATGGTTCCGTGGCAGCTCTGACAATCCATGAGAGCCGGACCGTCACTGTTTTTGGCATTGCCCATGGCGCCGCGCAGACACTGTGTCGCCTGACCGGGATGGCAGCGATAACACGAATCACGGTTCTCTACGCTCTCAAGCGCCATTCCCGTATCGGGGTCTGACACCGTGGCATGGAGGGAATGAATCGCCTGTGTTAGCGGTTTGATGCCCGCAATACCCGTACCGGGCAATGCATTGGAGCTGTGACATGCAGCACACAAAATGGGCGTTCCCGCACTCTGGGTCGCTTCCAGACCGGCACGCTCATACTTATAGCCTTTAGCTTCAAGCGCACTCAGATTGTCGGCAACAGCACCGGAGTGTTTATCATCATGAAGTCTGAGGATATTGCGTTTGTAATCCTTGAGCGTATCGGAATCATTCACCCATCCTGCGGCAGGCCGGGCATCACTGTAGCCGCCATTGCTGGCATGACAGGCCCGGCAGTCCATCTCGTCACTGACGGGAAGCACGGTCGTCGCCTCGGCGATAACCGCTCCGGAGCTGTTTTTGGCCGTCACCTTGACACGCGGATAGAAATTTTTATTACCGTTGTCATCAATGGGTGTGAGCGGAATCCCCTCGGCTTCCCACCAGTGATGCACGGTATTAAAAGTCATGGGCAGCGGCTGCGTTGTTGGCGTTTTGGAACCCGTCAAGCCCGTATCATCAGAGAGCGACGTTCCGAAAAGTTTGTCAACATAACTCCAGAAATTCGTTTTTGGATTATTCCCCGCATCATACATGCTCGTCGTATTTTTGATGCCGTTGGCACTTGCAAGTGCTTCATACGTCATGGTAATACCCGAACTCACCAGATCGCCGTTTTTGCTTTTTATCTGCGCATGCAGATTATTGTAAGGCGGCAAAATCGAGAAAACGGAGTAGTCATCACCGTCCATACAGTGCATTCCCAGATCATTCCAGGCCATAAGCGCATAACTTTGTGCCGTCTGGGACGGAGTTTGAGAGTCACTGCTACCGCCGACACTGCCTGAACTCGAAGCGTTCGCACTGCTGCTCGATGCTGTTGTCTGTGCCGAGCTTGCATTCTCGTAGCCGTCGCTCTCTCCGTCATCATTTTCAGAATACTGATGATCCGATTCGTTCTGCGTTGTCTCTGCGTCAGAGCCGCTGCTACCAGAACTCTGACACCCCTGCATTGCCAGAACCGATATCAGCAAAAGTTTCCACCATATCCCGCGTTTCATTGTTACACCTCGCTATAGGACGTTTTCAGGAAAGTATGCAAGAAGAGTATGAAGATATTATGAAGAGCACAGAAGACATCGAAGTTGATGAATGCGTTAGGTTAAGTCCGTTCACGCGGTTGCGCCAGATAAAATCCCTGTGAGCGGTCAATCTTGAGCTTTTTGACATATTCAAAAACCGCTTCACTGTGCACGTATTCGGCTACGGTGCCAATATTTAGCTTCTGGGCAAAATCAAGAATCGTCTGCACTATGATCTGCGCGTTGATGTCCTTATCAATATTTTTGATCAGTGATCCGTCAAATTTTATATAATCGATGTGTAATTTCAGAAGATGCTCATAGTTTGAATACCCCGACCCGAAGTCGTCAATAGCAATTTTACACCCCATCTGATGCACCTGCTGAATAAAATTGGCTACTTCCTGATAATTTTTAATGCCCTCGGATTCCAGAATTTCAAAAATGATTCGCTCGCCCACACCGTAATGGGTCACCCGTTCCTTGATGAAACTGGTAATCTCTTCATTGATGATATCTTCAAACGAGAGGTTTACCGAAAAAGTGTACGGAAGATGTTCAAACGTCGCACAGCTCTTTTCAATAACGATCTTGGTCAATTTGGTATAGAGTTTACTCTTTTTAGAAATGTTCAGAAAATGAATCGGCGTAATAATGGAACCGTCAATATCACGCATGCGTATCAGAGACTCATAACTCACAACCTCTTCGGTACAATTGTCGAAAATCGGCTGATAGAAGGGTACAAGACGGTCATGCGCAATGGCATCTTTAAGTTTTTTCACCCACTCGATATTGCTCTTGTACGCATGTTCGACAGAATAGCTTTCATCATAAAGCAGATAGGTTTTCGACTCTTTTTTTGCCAGCTTCAGTGCGATATCGCTCTTTTCAATCGCTGAATCCATCTGAAGTGTCGCACCAATCGTAACGCTGATGGTCACTTCCGTCTCTTCATGGAAAAAGCGCATCTTTTCAATAACCGAGAGCATCGTATCAATAAATCCGATCAGCTTTTCTTTCGTAATCGGCTCATAAATATGAATGGCGAATTCATCCCCGTTTAACCGCGCGAACAGAAGATTTGGATAGGTCTCAAAGCTTTTTTGCAATTTTGTCGCAAACTGGATCAGAAATTTATCACCGATTGCATTGCCAAGAAAATCGTTAACTTCTTTGAAATCATCAATATTGATGATCAATAACGCACCTTCGCGTGCATATTGCAAAGACTCCATCAGTGAAATCCGGTTAGGAACTCCGGTTAGTGAATCAAAATAGAAATGATGATGCAGCTCTCTGGTTTTTTCGGCTACCTTCTCTTCAAGCTGGCTATTGATATCTGACTGCATCTGTGTAAACTGGGTAATCTTTTTTTGCATCGTATTAAATGCGGTTGAGATGAGTCCGATTTCATCATTTCTGTCACCAAATGGAAAATGAAGCTCCTGATCCGGAGAATATTGGGTCAGAAGATGGCGAATCGTGTTGAGCGGCCGTAATAGTTTTTTTACATACAGACTCAAAAAGATAATAATCACCGTAAAAAGCACTGCCATGATGACCCCAAAAAGGTGATACTGATTAAGTGCTTTCAAATAATACTGGCTTGAATAGAGAAGTTCAAGACGGCCAAGCGCCTCATTCGAATTGGGTTGGAGAATTTTAGAGGTAACCGTAAAGGTGTTTCCATCAATCAAAGCACTATCGGTCTGCAGACTCCTGATCATTTTTTCACCGGCAAATATTTTTACCTGAAGAATATTTTTATTGTCAATGAGCTGTCGTGCCAGCTGATCGATATTCTGCTCAAGCCCGAGATAAAGATTGACGGAGAGCAGTTCAGCCGCCGTATTGCAGATGAATTCGGCTTTTTCCATCTCGGCTTTGTACAGTGCCTGATTTCCGATTTTCTGGAAGCTCAGTGACACCAGAACGACAAACAGAAACGAGATTGCGGCGGTAAAGAAAATGATCTTGTTGACCAGCGATTTTCTGATACGTTCGATCATGAAAGAGGTCCGATGCTGCCGTCATTTACTTGTGAATCACGCCAGAAAAAAGAGCATAATGACAACCATGACAACATGTTTGTTCCAAACATCATTTTCAACACAGACGTATCCACCTTCAGGCTTAATCCTTCAACAACGGGCTGATCATTGCAGCCGCACAGCATCATGGCGCATTCTCTTAATCATATGATCCATGAAAGGTTTATCCAATGCACCAAAGGTATATTGTATCCCAATTTTCTGATTATAATGTGGCATGCCAAAACTGAATTGGCGTATTTAAACGATTTTAATCATCATGGCATATGAATTTTTATTCACTCTCTCATTCAAACAACCCTCCGGGCATTTGACGTTTCAAGATTGTATCACATTTTTACACCGAGAACATAGATGTTATCTTAAATACATCACTTTTTAATCTCATTTCTGAGATAGCAATTTGATACGGGCTAAGGTACAATAGCTGCTTATGAAAAAGATTCTCCTGCTTGAAGACGACACGTTGCTGGGTCAGACCCTTACCGAAATGCTTCAGGATGAGGGGTATGATCCCTATTGGGTTCAAAATGGCGAAGCCGCTGCCGAAGCCGCTTACGACATGAAATTTGACCTCTATGTTTTTGATGTGAACGTACCGCTGCTGAGTGGCTTTGAACTGCTTGAAGCACTGCGCGATGCACGCGACACGACTCCGACCCTTTTTATCAGTGCGCTTGTCGATCTGGAGAGCATTTCGCAGGGATTTCGCGCCGGAGCGTTTGATTATATCAAAAAGCCTTTTTTTCCCGAAGAACTGCTGATCCGCGTCAATGCCAGAATCGGTCAGCGCCCGACACTGCTTGCTTTTGGCGAGATTACTTACGATCCCGCAAGCGGAGAAATTCGCCGCGATGGGAACCTGCTCTCTTTTGGAGAAGTTCAGCTTCAGTTACTCGATCTTTTTATGCGACGCATCGGTTCCGTCATTGACAGGAGCGAACTGCTCGAATGTCTGGAACACCCAAGCGATACGGCCCTTCGCGTTGCCCTGAACAAACTCAGGAACAACACCGGATGGCAAATCAAAAACATACGCGGTGTCGGCTACCTGCTGGAGGAACACTGAGCGTGCAGCATGTTGAACGGGAGTCGTTTCTCAAAAGTTTTCTGCTCTTTTTTCTCTCCATGGGCGGGCTGAGTGCCCTGCTCTACTGGGGCATCTACGCCAAAGCGCTCCACAACCATGACGAGCAGCTTCTCACACAGATGCGGCTGTGCAGTTTCGATCTTACATGTAAAGAGTTCACAATCGATTTTGTGGCACCGGATCAGGGAACGCTTTACACCCTCCAGCGCGACCAGGCGGGACTGTATGCGCTTTTCCCCATTTCCCAAAGTGCCGCCTATGTTCTCCAATTGCGCTATGACGCCGGGAACTATTCCAAAGACATCACCGCCATCTCGAAGCAGACCCTGCGTGATTTTTTTCTGGCTTTGCTGCTCATTGGACTGCTCTCGGCGCTTTTCTCTTTTTACGCTTTGCATCCGCTGCGTCGCGCCCTGCTGCTGACGCGCGAATTCGTACGCGACATCTTGCATGATTTCAATACCCCGCTCTCCGTCCTGCGGCTTAACACGTCGCTGCTTCAAAAAGAGCTGGGGGAACACACGAAGCTGACCCGGATGGAGCAGGCTATCAGCACCATTGTCGCCCTGCAGGAGAATCTGCGCGGTTATCTCGAATCACATCCGCAGGGGACACAGCAGTTTGATCTCAAACCCCTGCTGCAAGAGCGTATGGCACTGGTTGAAAAACTCTATCCGCAGCTCGATTTTTCCCTTGATGCGACACCGCTGATGCTTACATGTAACCGCGATGCCCTAAGTCGCATTCTCGACAACCTTCTCTCCAATGCCGCCAAATACAACCGCCCCGAGGGCGAAGTCACTCTGAAACTCGATGGCGTGCAGCTGCATATCAGCGATACCGGTTCGGGCATTCGGGAACCCGAGAAGATATTTCGCCGTTTTTATACCGAAACACCCCGCGGCGTGGGAATCGGACTCCATATTGTCAGGAAGTTCTGCGATGCAATGGGGATCACTGTCGCCGTTAGGTCCGAAGCGGGCAAAGGCTCGACGTTTACACTGGATTTGAGTGCGCTAACGCAGCGCTAACGCAGCTGTGCCATACTACGGAAAATAAAAAGGAGACTTCAATGAAACCGCTGATTTTTCTATTTGCGCTGACGGCAGCATTGGTCGCCGAAACAATGTCGCTTGATACACAGATTGCACAGATGAAAGAAGCATCTCCTCAGGAGCGTTATGTGCTGATGAACGCTATAAAGGAGCGTATCAGTACCATGAATGCGCAGCAGCGTGCCGAAGCGATCGGAAAACTCCAGCAGCAGCTTCATGTCCAGACGCCAATGACACAAACGCCCCTGCAGACTTCCGATGCCATGCGTCAGCAAATGCAACAGCAACACAATGAACAACCAAAAAGCGGTCCGGGCAATGCGGGTTCTATTCCCGGAAATTCCGGTACACCTGGCACTTCCGTAAATCCGGGGAACGGCGGTAACGGCGGCATGGGCCCGCAATCTCCCAATCCGATGCGACAGCACTGATTGATGCGACGCGTTACTTTCGCACTGCTCTTTCCATTTCTGCTTCTGGCCTATAGCGACAGTGATATGGACGGGGTCGAAGACCCTTTTGACCGCTGTGCGGCCACACCGTTCATGGACCTTGTCGATGCCACGGGATGCAGCGTCACATCACTGGTCTCGCCGCATCACGTGACCCTCTCGGCAGGCCTTGCATACTCTCAGATCGACAGTACAACCCTCCAATCACAAAATACCCTTTACAGTACGCTTCGCATCGATTACAGCTACCGCGATTTTTCGCTCTGGGGCAGTGTGACATCCTATAATGCAGAAGGCGACTCAGGCATGAATGACACATTCATCGGTGCAATTTACCGGTTGCATCCGCTGCAGGATCTTATCCTTTCACTCGGAGCAGGAGCCGTGCTTCCCACGTACACCCCGGCGCTTGAGGGTGCCAGAGCGGATTATTTCGGCACGCTTGAACTGCTTTACAGCGTCACGACCCACGCTTTCTTTGCCAACATAACCTACACCCAAATCAATGACAGCGATACGAACACGACGCGCTATCAGGATACCACCGGTTTCGGCGTCGGATACGGCACGATGCTGACGCCCTCGCTCTACGGCAGTCTCAGCTATTACCAAAGCGATGCTATCTATGAGGGGCTTGATCCGCTTCAAAGTGCCTCACTCTATCTGTACTGCACCATCACAGATACGTACTTCATCAACGGAAGCTATACGCTGGGGCTAAGCGACACGACCAGCGATCACACCTTCGCTTTCAATATCGGCTTCACCTTCTGACGCTAACACAGCGCTAACACTCCTTCGTCATGATACGGCTATCAAACATGACAAAAGGATCACCCATGAAACCCTCAACTTCACTTTCACTCTCACTCTTGACAGCACTGCTTCTTCTCTCGGGATGCGGCGAATCGGGCGGCAGCGCGCAAGGCAATGCACCCGTATCGAGTGTTGAACCGACTGATATTACCGTAGAGCGCGGCCCCGTACTGAACGCCGCCGTCATCGATGCTGCAGGACAGATCGGAAAGCCTCAGGGCAACGGGGTTTACCGTTTCTATGAACCGCAGTATCCTGTCAAAAGCTATGGCGGCTTTATTGATGTCAACCGTAACGGTATCGTGGATGCGGGTGATGTAAACATGACGCAGCTGCATCTGGCAACAGGTGAGGGAAGCGTCATGACAATGGCAACGACGATGGCACAAAAAGGAGAGCTCCATACTTTCATGCAGGAGCTTGGGCTGAGTGATGATCAACTCCTCAGAGCGCGCCCAAGCACCGATATCGAGAATGCGGCGCTAAGCGACGAAGTCTACAAATACTGCATCGAGAACAATGTCACCGACCCCGCACTGCTGCAACTCCAGCAGATGGACCAGATTCGTGACCGGATCCGTCAGCGTATCGACAGCTATGCCGTTTCGGAGCTGACTCAGGCAGAGCTCGAAGCCCGCTTGCTTCAGGTGGAACTGCAAATCCAGACACTCAATGACGAGAGTGCCGGACAGATTGAGACAACGCCGTTGCAGACCAATCTTTCATTGCAGATCATCAACACCATTCCGACCGTTGAACTGAATAACGAGCAGAAATACACGCTGGCATACATGTGGAACGAAGAGAAACTGGCCAAAGACATCTATCTGGCGCTTAATACGCTCTTCCCGTCAAACACGCTCTACAACATTGCAACCCGTTCGGAAACGTCGCATCAGGCATCGGTCGAAGCACTGGTACAAAAATATGATCTGAATATTCTCAATACCGGAGATTACAGCGGCGGCTACAGTGCCGAAGCGCTGAGTGCTTACGGCAGCGGAAGCTACAGCATCGCCGAACTGGGCGCACTCTATGACACGCTCTATGCCAAAGGAAGTGCATCGCTTCAGGATGCGCTTGAAGTCGGCTGTATGGTCGAAGTGACCGATATTAACGATCTCGAAGAGGATATTATCGTTGCCGGAGACGCCGCGGATGTGGTCGCCGTTTTTCAAAACCTGCAATCAGGCAGCTACAGCCACTACTGGAGTTTTGACAGTGCGCTCAAAGCGATTGGTGTCAGTGAAGGGTGCTGTGTGGTTGGGTCAGACTTCTGTAAAAACGGTCAGGAATACCTGCAGCCGGAGCATGGCGCATCCACCGGTGCACAAGATGGCAGCGGAACGCCAAGCGGCAGCGGTTATCAGGGCGGACACCATTAAGGCGAAACCGCCTGAAGCCCGAAAGCTTTAAAACGTTTAGTGTGCGTGAGACGAGCAGCCGCCGCCGCAGCAGCCGTTGCTGGTTGAGTCGTTCATGGCAATAACGAAGTCGTTACCGGCTTCGACAAGTTTGAATTTGTGCTTACCGCAAAATTCGCTGTTCATCTGGTTGACCATATCGAGTGAGTGCATCATGGCGTCGTCTTTGTTGTCCATAGAAATGTTGTTCTCAAGCGCACTGCGTTTGAAGCAGCCGCACTCTTTTTCTACGATAATCGTATGCATAAAAATCCTTTGAATTTTTTTCGCATTGTAGTCACGTTGCATTCGTTTTTGCTGAGCAAAGAGGTTTACATGTAAGCTTTTAAGCGAAGCTTTTTTATGATAGGCAAAAAGGTCTCTCATGATGACGCCGCTTGATCCCTCCAAATTCTTTACCCCCTGTGATTCGGATGCTTTTGAATTTGAAACCACGGCAACCCTGGCGCATATCGAAAGCATCATCGGACAGGAGAGCGCGCTTGAGGCGATCCGCTTCGGCACGGATATCCGCCAGGAGGGGTTTAACCTTTTCATTATGGGACCATCGGGCAGCGGCAAACACTCCGTCATCAGCCGCTACCTGCGCGAGAAGGCCAAAAACGAGAACGCCCCTTCGGACTGGTGCTACGTGCATAACTTCAAGGATGAACGCAAACCGATTGCGCTCAGTCTCCCCACCGGAGAGAGCCCCCATTTTAAAGAACAGCTCAAAGCGCTGCTTGGTGCTTTGAAAAACCAACTGCCCAAGCTTCTTGATTCGGATGCCTACCACAAACAAAAAGCCGCAATCGAGAAGCGTATCAGCGATCTTCAGGGCGAGATTTTCAACTATCTGCATGATGAAGCACGCAACTACGATGTCGCCATGACTGCCGTCTCCACCACCCAGATCAATTTTGTTCCGGTACACGATGGCAAGCGTCTCAGCGCTGAAGAGTTCGATGCTATCATGGGCGATGAGAAAGCGGCCATGACCCAGAAAATGCAGGCGTTTGAACAGATTGTCAAAGCAAAGCTCATCGATGTCACGCGCCTCAACAAGGAACTCGACACGGAGCTTGAAGCACTCGATACCGGGCTCATCACCGAAAGCGTCAAAGCGGCAATGCAGCAACTCTACAGCACGTTTGGAAAAGATGAAAAAGTCGCCGCATACCTCGATGCGCTGCAGGCCGATCTCATCGAAAGCAGCGACACCTTCATGCCCCAAAGTATGAGCGAAGAGGTGCCTGCGATGCTGCAGGAGTATTACCAGCCCAGCTTCGAGCGCTATGAGGTCAACTGTTTCATTACCCATGACAAAGGCTCCCGCGCCCCGGTCATTTATGAAGACAATCCGGTACATCAGAATCTTATCGGACGTATCGAGCATGACACCCAGATGGGAACGCTCATCACCAATTTCACCATGATAACCCCCGGCGCCCTGCACCGTGCCAGCGGCGGCTACCTGATTCTGGATGCGCGCAAACTGCTGATGGAGCCTTTTGCGTATGAAGAGTTAAAAAGGGTGCTGCAGTCGCGTGAGGTGCGCATTGAGTCGCTCAACCGCCAGTACTCTTTCATCGATACCACCACGCTTGACCCCGAAGCCATTCCCGTCGACATCAAGGTCGTGCTCATCGGTGAACGCGATCTTTACTACCTGCTCTACTACTACGACCCCGATTTCAAGGAGCTCTTCAAGGTGAGCGCCGATTTCGAAGAAGACCTTCCCCGAAGCAGTGAGAATCTGGAACTCTATGCCCGTATGATAGGCACCATAGCCCATGAGCATTCACTTTTGCCGCTAAGCCGGGGTGCCGTCTGCCGCGTCATCGAACAGAGTGCCAGAAATGCCGAACACGCCAGCCGCATCTCCACGCACATGCGTTCACTGGCCGACCTGCTCAAAGAGGCGGACTATCTTGCTGCCGCGGACCGCTCAAAAACCATTGACGCGCCTCATATCGAACGCGCCCTTGCGGCCCGGGTGTCACGCATGAACCGCGTGCAGCGGCGCATTTACGAGCAGATCGAAGAGGGGAACATCTTTATCCGCACGCACGGCGCGGAAGTGGGCATGATTAACGCGCTTTCCTACATCTCGATGGGCGGCTACCACTTCGGCATGCCCTCGCGCATCACGGCGCGTACCCGCATCGGCAACGGCGAAATCATCGACATCGAACGCAAAGTGGAGCTTGGCGGCCCCATCCACTCCAAAGGGGTGATGATCCTCTCGGCCTATCTGGGGTCAAAATACGCCCCCGACACGCCGCTGAGCCTCTCGGCATCGCTGGCATTCGAGCAGAACTACGGCGAGATCGAGGGCGACAGCGCCTCATCGACCGAACTCTACGCCCTGCTCTCCTCACTCAGCGGCATTCCCATCAAACAGAACTTCGCCGTGACAGGCTCCGTCAACCAGTTTGGCGAAGTGCAGCCCATCGGCGGCGTCAACGAAAAGATTGAAGGATTTTTCGATATCTGCATGCGGCTTGACCCCAAAGGGAGCTACGGCGTCGTGATTCCCCATGCCAACGTCAAGCATCTCATGCTCAAGCGCGAAGTCACCGAGGCGGCACAACGCGGACAGTTTGAAATACACGCAGTTCGTACCATCGACGAGGGCATCACGGTACTAACGGGTGTCGATGCGGGAGCAGCCAACGCCAAGGGCAGCTACCCGAAATCCTCTC
Organism: Sulfurimonadaceae bacterium; assembly: GCA_050305515.1. Classification (GTDB taxonomy): domain Bacteria; phylum Campylobacterota; class Campylobacteria; order Campylobacterales; family Sulfurimonadaceae; genus JAFGUB01. The sequence goes on along the minus strand of JBNLFL010000042.1, from coordinate 76,673 downwards.
TTAACGCGCGGGTCATGGCACAGCTCAAAAGCTACAGCCGTTCGTTACAGAAACTGCGAGCCCGGGAGTAGCTTGGTACAGTGATGTACCAAACGGCTCAAAGCATCAGGCTTTCAATCTTCGATATCCGAAGAAGCCCATCAGCGCGGAAAGAATCAATACACCAAATGGACCAAAGAGCGGCACAGATACAGTATTGGATGATGCATTTGCTGTAACCAGCAATACATCATCTAAAATCTCGCCGTTTTCAAGCAGATCGTCATCACCCAAAGCACCATCTTTTAAATACAGTGTCAACGTCTTGCCGCCATTGGTAAGCGTATATCCATATCCTGCTTGTGCGTCATAGTTTGGAAACTCATACCAGTGGTCACTGTTATCATCTGTCGTTGGGCCATATTTCCAACACGCCGTATAGACTTCGGTACTTTCGGATGGCAGATTGAACACAATGGATTGAACATAGCCATTGACACCCGAATAGCTGTAAATATCAGCAAGTTGCGTATTAATTGACCCGGCCGGTGTTTCAGGCGCGCCCGAAGGCATTTCTCCGGCAACAGGTGTGACAACCAATACAGCATTGATGCTGCTTCCACCGTTAGTGGCAGCATATTCGATTGATGTCTGGTTACCGCCAATATCCACATTGACATCGCCGGGTTCATTTTCATCAATGATGCCGTCGTCATCGGCATCGACGGCACGCGGCGCTGAACACTCCACCGCAGGTGCACCGCTACAGCTCCATGTGTACTGTGTCACATTTTCTGTAACTGAAGAGGGTGTTCCCAAAGCACAGAGCCCCGATTGCGGCGCTTCAATGACAACAAAACCATTCGCTGCACCGCAAACGCCTGAGCCTGTCACTGTTATCGTAAAGTTTTGAGTCACGTTGTTTTCTTCGTCGCTCACCGTCAGATTAATATCATAAACGCCGATATCAGCAAATGTCGGCGTACCTGAAATCGTGCTGATGCTCTCAATGGTGTATGCCTGCATCTTATAAATCTTTTCTACCCCTTTTGTGGAGATATAAAGACTGCCATCAGGTGCGAATGCAAGACCGCGCGGATAATAATCATCGTCATCCGGAAATTGTATAAATGTCTCGACAGAACTGCCGTCTGTAGCTACTTTAAAGACTTTGTCTTCTCCCCATCCACCGGCATCGGCTACATAAAGATAACCGTCTGACCCCATAGCAATCGCAAAAGGATCCTGAAACGTGCCAGCCGCTAATTCGCTGGCCGCTCCCTCAGGTGTGATTTTAATTAAAACATCATCACCGCTATCGCCGCCATCTACGACATAAAGATTACCCGCTGCGTCACGAGTCAGATCTCTGGGCTGGCTAAATGAATATGTAAAGTATGTCAGCTCTTCAAAACTCTCATCGGGAAGCATCTTATAAAGTTTTCCACTATTGATCTCCGTTACATACAGCGTGTCGTTACTGTCTACAAAAACGCCAAACGCACCCTGCATGGTATTGAGACGGCTAACCGTGCCGGTTGTACCAATCTTGAAAAATCCGCCTTTGCTGCTGTTATTTTGAGCATAGTTTGAAAAATAGACCGTTCCGTCGCTGGTAACAGCGATATCTTTTGGTTTGGAAATGCTTGCATCATCGGAACTGTCGGCTATGGTTTGGACTGCTGTGTCGGATGTCACTTTTGTTATACCGTCATCATCGGCAATGTAAAGGTTGCCATTCGCATCGACTGCCATGTTATGAGGCTGGGAATATGATTCACTCTGTAAAATCTCGGCCATATCGTTTAAAGCGGTTAAGTGTGTTGTGGCAGTAGCGAGCCATGAAGGCAGTGTGGCACCGCTGGTAAGGTTCCATGACACCAGAGTACTGTCCGGGTCTGTAGCGACAGGTGCGTAACTGTATGGCGTGTCGAAAATGACGGCACTCACAGGTGTGCTTTGGATCGTCGGCGCATCATTGAGCGGCGTTACATGTAAGGTCATGGTTGCCTGTGTTGAATTGGCTTCGCCGTCATTGACCACAAATGTGAAGGTAGCGTAGTTCTGACCGTTTTCATTGGCTACCGGAGTGAAGACCAGGCTTGAGAGCTGGGCTGCTGGAATGGATTGGTTCTCGGTCACCGCTATACCGCCAAAGGTCAGTTTCGCTCCCGGAACGTTACTGAAAATGACTGCTTCGAAACTGTCACCCACATCGACATCGGTAAACGGGAAGTCACTGCTGGCAAAAGTGTGCGACTGATCTTCATCAATGGTAATGGTATTGTCTGACGTTGTCGGCGCGTCGTTGGTGTTGTGTACGGTAATGGTGAATGTCTGTGTTGCATTTTCATCAGCAGAGCCTTCATGAATGACAATGCTCACATTGTAATCACCGACATTATCGTTAGTAGGAGTGCCTATGAGTCTAAGCGTGCCATCATGCGTTACTTTCCAGATTGATCCATAAGTGTTGTATGAAAGGTAATAATCACCGTTATTCTCAAATGAAAGATACTGTGGCTGCATAAAGGAAGACACTGCAAATCCTTCGCTGTTTTGAATACCAAAATTAGAGTCTGAGTTGAACATACCTGCTACAATACTCAGAACCTGCGTTGAAGGATCTACCTTGTACACCACATTGTAGAAATTTTCAACAATGTGCATCGTACCGTCTGGAGCAAATTTTACATCTGTAGGACTTCTGAAGTTTGCGCTGGCTGCGAGTACACCGTCATTCGAAACGGTTCCAAAACTGCCTGTTCCGGCTGCGACGCTTTTACTCGCGTTGCTGCTGTCGATTTTGTAGATTTTTCTATCATCCCGTGCGGCAACATAGAGATTACCGCTGCTGTCCATATCGATACCCGTAGGATACCCCATGCCAGATGCCAACGCATAGATATTGCCTGCTGTCATAGAAATACCAAAGAACGATCCGGTTGTCCCGGCAATGATGCGAACAACACCATTGTTACCATCAGTGAAAACGATATTATTGGAAGCGTCAACATAGATGTCTTTCAAATACGCTCCCAGTAAAGCGGACGCAGCTGCGCCGTTGTTACCAGAGTTTCCATTACTGACACAACTACCGGCGACTCTGGTGACGATTTTCGTGGCAGCGTCAACCCTGTAAATGACACTGCCTCCAAATACATAAGAACTGTTTAGGTAAAGATTACCATTAGTGTCAATACCCAATGCCTGAGGAGAATACAAACGAATATCAGTCGCTGTAGTTGTACCTGTAATATCAGCACACTCCGTCGTGCCGCCACCGACGGCAATGGTGACATTTTTGCTCGAACCGTCTATTTTCTTGATGAGCGCTTCACTGTTCTCTACGAAGAAGAGATCGTGGTTTGCACTGCTGTTGTCAACTTCCAAAGTAAAAGGCGTTGTAATATCAGTAACTTTTGAAACAAGAGCTCCATTGCTCAGTTCCAACCAGCTTGGTATCATGCTGCTGTTCCAATCGATAAGATTGGAATTGGCATTATTGAGAATATCATAACGGTATTGCGAATCTTCATCTACCAGTGTCACCGGAGTACTGCTTATTTTCAGGATTTGCCATCCCAGATAGGGGTAACCGTTATTAATTCCCGGGTCTATTGCCCATGTATTTGTAAAATCCCATCCTACAGCCGTATATGTTGATTGGGTTTTCATATTGGATGTAGATTCAGCTTGAAGATTAGAACTTGCATCAGGAGTGTTATGGCCGATTGCCGTGGTTTGCGGGGTAATATCTATATCCGCAAAGCTGTCTGTAAATATATCGCTGCTTTCTACACCACCAACGTAAGCACCGTCCCAACTACTCGTATCTGTCAGAATACTCGCGGAATAGGTGTTGTCAAAAGTAGTAGCGTACGTTGAACCAGAATATGTACCACCAACAAATCCTCCGATATCAGACGAAGCAGTTGGAACAGTTATATTTACGATCGCATAAGCATCTGTAATAGAATTGGTGCCATAAACATTACCGGCAAAACCTCCCGTGTTGTATATGGCATTTGTCGGACTGTTTATTGTACCTGTGGCAAAAGATTTTGTGATGGTGACATTAGAAGTGTTATCAGGATTGACCAAGCCTACAAACCCACCAATATTATAGTGGCTGCTACCATTCGCTGTGATTGCAGTGTTTGCGCTACACCTGTCTATCGTTGTACTGTAAAATACACCGGCAAACCCTCCAACATCTGCAAGTAGCCCATTAATTGTGATGCTTACTTCAGCAGTCGAATTACTGATATTTGAGCCTTGAGCAGTACCAATCATGCCGCCAATATTGCCTTTGGCAGTTGATGATGCCGTGACATTCATTATACTATTTGCTATTGTAACGTTTTCAATAGTAGTTGAATATCCATAGCCAAGAAGAATGCCATGACCATCAGTACTAATTGCATTTTGATTATCACTTATGGTAATACTAGCGCTGTTAATTGTTAAATCTTTTATCGAAGTACCCGTCAAAGTAGCTCCAAAAAGACCTTGAGGTGCAGTCGCGTTACGATCAATGGTGAGATTAAAAATCGTATGGTTATCTCCATCATAACTGCCACTAAACAAATTGGTTCTGTTTCCAATAGGTGAAAACCCTGAATTACTATTCCAGGCACTGGTATCATTTGCATCGATATCAGCTGTTTGAATAAAATGACACGGGCTTCCTGAACAGCTGCTTGAACCCCATACTGATGTCGTAGTACTCAACCACTCCAGATTATCCAGGTTTGCAATCTGATAGGGATTTCCAGAGGTTCCATCCCCAACTGATGGAACGGCGGGCGCAGCACCCAGATAGCTCACGCTCATGATGAAAACTAACAAGCCAACAAATTTTCGTCTCATGTTTTCCCTTTAATCTATAAGAATAAAATATACCTACGTAATTCTAGAAAATAGAAGTCGTCATAAAGTCGTTATAATGTTTGCAAGAAATAAAAATATCTATCCGGCGACTTTGCAACGACTTTACGCTGCTAAAATTCATTTCACAATATCACATTCAGAGGGCTTATGCTTTTGAAATTTAAACGCATCAACGCCCTGTTGGTCGAAGATGAACCCGAGATCCGGAAAGCGCTCCAAGAGGTTTTGGAGTTTTTTTTTTCAAAGGTCTATGTCGCCAGTCACGGCCTTGAAGCGTTAAGCCTGCTGCAATCCGAACCGGTGCAGCTACTTTTCACCGATTACGAAATGCCCCATCTCAACGGCTATGAGCTTGTCAAAGAGATACGCACAACAGATACGCGTCTTCCCGTCACCATGATCAGCAATCATGACGACCGCGAAAAACTGCAGGCCTGTATCCCGTTGGGGCTTAGCGGATATCTTTTCAAACCGCTCGAGTACAGTGGGCTTAAAAACTATCTTATCGAACTGGAACAGCGTTTGGAGCGGGAAGGCTTTTTTCTGCACCGCTTCTCGTCAACGCATGTTTTGGACATGACCGATCATACGCTTGGTGTCGATGGCATCAAACACCACCTGACGAAACTCGAATACAGCTTTTTGCAGCTGATGATTTCACGCAAGGGAGAAGTGCTTTCAAAAGCGATAATTGATGAAATGCTCTATGAGTTTGAGCTCTCGGAAAGCGGCATCAAGAATATTATCTACCGACTCAAGAAAAAATACCGCTTCACGTATATCAAAAACGTCAAGGAGATCGGCTATGTGCTGCTTGATGATGCGTAGGTACATGCTGTTACTCTTACATGTAAGCCTCTTTGCATTTACACCGATGGATATCGCGACGCTTGGAGAAGCGCAAAAAGCGCTGCCTTACATGTACTGTATTGAGGACGTCAATGATTCATTCTCGCCCCAAACCGTACTGGAAAACAGCGCACTTCATGCACTCGAAAAATCCAACATCGGTTACACCCGGACACCCTTCTGGTGCCGTCTCGATCTCATCAACAGCGGTGATAGTCTCAAAGAGGTAGTCCTGTACAATCCGCGTCCGGGGGTCGACAACATCGACGTCACCCTCTTTCATTCCGGAAAAACGCAGCAATTTACGCTTGGAGATATGGTTTCATCGCATGATCGCTCCTACCCCAGTGTCTTCAGCAATCTCTCGGTGACACTGAAGCCGGGAGAAACGGCAACACTCATTAGCAGATACTACACTATCGGAACGCTCGAAGTTGGCTGGATCGTTCAAGATGTGAAGCATTTCATGCAAAACGAAAATCTCAACTTCATCGTCATAGCCGTCTTCTTCGGATTTTTGGTTGCCATGATGCTGTACAAGTTTTTTATCTACATCCATATCAAAGAGCCAATCTACCTGATCTACTCCCTGATGATACTCACCATCATCATTTCGCAGGCATCGCTGCAGGGAACGCTTCACTATTTTTTCTTTGGAGTGATCAATCCTTTCAGCATTACCGTTTCGTCCTGGATTTTCACACACCTGTTTCTGGTGCTTCTGTGGCTGTTCACTTACATGTTTTTCCCTATCAGAAACAGGAGTTTTATCGGCTATCTACTCAAAGGAATCATTGTTTACAACGTTGCGGTAACACTGCTGTATAGTACATCCTATCTTGATGACCGCATACTCATTCTCACACCCGTCATCGCACTTATTGCCTTTTTTGAGGCGATCGGACTCTTTATCTTTTCTGCTGCCATGCTCTACCAAAAACGTGCCGGCTCACTCCATTTTTTCATTGGTCACCTGCTCTATATTTCTGCCATCGTTTTTTATATTCTGCTGCTTACAGGCAAACAGGAATTTTCACTCTTTTTCAGACACTCCAATGCCCTCGGGCTCTTTTTTGTCATCTCCTTCATGTCACTGGCTCTGAGCGCACGTTTCAAAGCCATCAAGGAGGAGAACGAACGGCACAAGACGGAGCTGGCCAAACAGCAGCGTTTTATGTTGATAGGTACGACCATTACCTATGTGTTTCATCAGTGGAAACAACCGCTCTCCATTCTCTCGTCTCAGGTGATGCGCCTGCAGGGGCTGATTGATCACAGACCGCACACCGCTGTAAGCGAAATCAGCGAAGACATCGATAAGATGCAAAAGAACATCATTTTGCTCAACGACACACTCGTGAATATAAGAAATCTTTTCACCTCAAAAAGTAGTACGACAGAGCACTTTACATGTAAACGGCTGTTCGATCAGTTGCATGACACGTTCACCGATATCTGTACCACTTTACAGATACGACTGACGATACCAACAGATGCTCCGGGCAGTATTCAGGGCAATATGAACATGCTCTTCAATGCCCTGCAGAACATTATTCAAAACGGTATCGACCAGATAGTGCTTCAAAAAACTCCCAATCCCATGATCACCATAGCTGTCCAAGAATCTGATGGCATCCTTGAGATTATTATCGAAGACAATGCGGGGGGCATCAATGCCAACCCGCTGGAATCCATCTTCGATTCCGGTCCGAGCTCAAAAAGTTTTGGAAGCGGTATCGGACTTTCAATCAGTAAAGAGATCATTACATCCCAGTTCAACGGAAACATAAAAGTTCAAAACACAGCCAGTGGAGCACGCTTTCAAGTACGATTACACTATGAAAACAATTAAAGTACTTTTGTATTTCTGTTATAGTTCACTCATTCTGCTCCATGCAGAGTCTGTCACTAGTTTGGAGTCTCTGGAAATCATCTCTTCAAAAGAAGGTTTAAATGCCTTTGACACTTCTGGCAGTGTGGAGACACTCTCGAAACAGCAACTCGACATCGCACATCCGCAGACAATTCAGCAACTCTCCGGCACGCTTTCAAATACAAATATTTCAGGCATCGGAAGCAGTATGGAAACCACCATCAGTATGCGGGGCATCAGCAACTATGTCGCTTATGAATCAAGCGTAAACGTCAATATCGACGATATACCCATCCCGTTTAGCTATGGATTTGGCGCCATCGATCTTAGTACTATCGATCGCATTGAAGTTAAAAAGGGAGCACAGGGTACGCTCTATGGCAAAAGCAGTGAATCCGGCGTCATGAATCTCTACACCAAGTCACCGCCAAAGACGTTTGCCTCTGAAGTGCGCATCGGGGCGGGAGCCTACCATGCATTTCAGGCCTACGCCGATGCCGGGGGCCGTGTCAATGATGACATATGTCTTATGGTCTCGGCTTATCGTAACCGGCGTGACGGCTTCACCACAAATACATTCAATGATCAGGATTTTGACAGCCGCCAGAAACAGGGACTCAATCTCAAGCTTGAATATCACCCCACCGATACCTTGAGCCTTTCAATGCAGTACATGAAAAACGATGTCGATGACGGCGGTACTCCCTACAAGGTCAATACCAAGAAGGACCCTTTCGAAAGTTATGAGCCGTATAGCGATTATTTGAAGATGCAGACCGATCAGGCTGCTTTAAAGCTTACATACCGGCAAGATACTTTGACGCTCACTTCCATAACCTCGCATGCCACGCAGGCAATCGATAAAAGCGACTACGTTAATCTTTCCGGAGGCGTCATCCTTGATTATGATATACACTTGCATGAAATCGTGCAGGAGATTCGCGTCAACTATTTCAGTGAAAGCGCGGAGTGGCTATTGGGCGGTTTTTACAGCAACAAATACCGCTTTGACTACAAAGATACCAACACACTGCAGACGGTGCCGGTGATGAGACAGTGGGACCTTTCGCTCCCGGATGAGGAAAGAGCACTCTTTGCAGAGGTGATATACTGGTTAGATTCACATTGGGCATTCACTTTCGGTCTTCGCTATCAGCAAAGCAAACGCGATTTTATGCGAGATTTCACTGACTTTGACGGTTCCAAAATTCAGGCCGATACGGGATCGCAGTGGCAATACTTTCTACCAAAAATGGCCCTTTCCTACTTCAGTGACACGAACTGGCATGCCTATCTCAATTATGCCAAAGGGTATCGTTCCGGCGGATACAATTACCGCAGTTCCGGTACCGATCCCTTACCTTATGAACCGCAGTTTACGCAGAGTTTTGAAGCGGGATACAAACTCGATGTGGCCGATCATTTCGCATTTCACGGCGCACTCTTTTACAATCTTATCCAGAACATGCGTATCGTCACCTTTGCAGATGATCTCTCATCAACGGTAAAATCAGCCGATAAAGCCCACAGTTATGGGATCGAATGCGATGTAACCTATCAGATTGACCCATCGTTTTATATGTATGTCAATGCAGCATCAGTCACAGGTACGTATGATGAAGTCTCTGATAACAGCAATCTTGAAAGCAATGCCATTATTGACATTCCTGATCTCACCGCATCTATCGGCGCAAAATATCAGCCTGTACCATCATGGTATGCCCAGTGGCAGGGACGCTATGTCGGAAAACGCTACTACGACGCCTCGAATGAGCGTTCCGAGGCCGGGTACGGGCTGCTAGACGTTTCGGTAGGTTATGAGACGCCGCAGTTGCGTATGGAATTCTATGTCAACAATCTCCTTGATACCACTTACGTCGACTTTATGATTCCGACGCCGAGCAACAATTTCTATCATTTTGGCGCGCCTCGAATCGCCGGAATTTCATTCGTAAAAACATTTTAAATGTAACCACATTCGAAAAATACGTGTTTTAACTTCTCGCTCCAAATGGTATAGGCCGCATACGTCAGATGCACCCCGTCAAGAGTGTATTGTGGCTTGAGCCCCCGGGCGTCACTAAGAAGGACATTAAGATCGATAAAGGGAATATTTCGCGCTGCCGCGACCGATTCGAGGCAGCGGTTGAGGGCGTCGACTTCGGCGTTCATAGCTCCCGCATCGACGATTTCGGCGCTTACATGTAAGGTTGAAGTCACCACGCGCCTGACACCGCTAAAGTGATCGAGAATAGTGGCCATACGTTCACAGATATCTTCGGCTTTTTCACCCTGGGCGATATCGTTGATGCCCAGCATCAAGGAGAGTACGTCAATAGTAGCCGGATCAATCCGTTCCATGCGGTAAAGTACGCCGTAGGTCGTGTCGCCGTCAATACCTTTGTTGATCACCTCATGCGCATCCAGAAGCCGCCGCCAGTCACCGCGAAACGAGATCGAATCGCCCAGCATCACGATTTTGCCCATTACAGTGCCTTCGAATCCATGAGAAACGTCACCAGCTGTAAAATGGCTATCATCGTTGATTCCCTGTTCCATCACAAAATTGACACATTTTCCGGATACCTTTTAGCATTCGCAAACGCACCCTACCTACCAACCGCGTTTGCGAATCACTCCCAGTCTTTAAACATATCACTTTCGTGTTTATCTTTTTTATACCGCCGCCGGTTCATACTTTTTTCAATCTGATTGGCCTGATAGAGCAGCTCCGTCCGGATCGTCTCAATATCCTCTTCACCGTTGCGATAGGCAATCATCTTGTGAATCAGCGCTTCAAGATCACTGTAATCGCTTTTGTAAAGCGGAACCGCTTCGGTACGCTCCAGATAACGGATATTGCTGTCGACTTTTTTGTCATAAACCTCTTTGGAGAAGGTTTCCGATTTGAAGAGATAGGTAATGATGCTTTGTGAAAAACGTTCCAGAATGCGTATGTAACGCAACCGCTTTGCATTGTCAGCCTTCGAAACTGCCATCATTCCTCTTTTTTGCCGTCATTATGCCATATTGTCGTCATGACAAAAAAGAGCATTAAAACGCGCGGGTTATAATTTTTTTTGTACAATACGCCCACTCTAACATCTATGAAGGTCACACCATGAAAAAAATCGTTCTGTTTCTCACCATTTTAAGCTTCTCGCTCTTTGCCGAAGTCAAAAACGAATACCCATCCCAAAAACTGCTCGATTCGAATATCACCATCATCGACATCCGGACACCCGGAGAGTGGAAAGAGACGGGCCTGCTCAAAGGGGCCGTTCCCATCATGTTCTTTGACGAACGCGGCGGTTACAACGTTAACGCCTTTCTGGCCGAGCTTAACAAACACGTCAAACCTGGGGAAGCGTTTGCGCTTATCTGCCGTAGCGGCAGCCGTACCCGAACCGTCTCGAACTTTCTGGACAAAGAGCTGGGATACAAGGTCATCAACCTTCAGGGAGGGATGCTCTACGCCATCGGCAGCCATCTTCCCGTCGAACCCTATAAAGCGAAATGAAACCGAAAAAAAAGATTATCATCTTTCTTTTCAGCCTGATTCTGCGCATGGCCGTAGTATTCGGGATGATCGCCCTCATCGCCTATCTGCTCTGGGCGTTTCTCTACTGGCTGTTGATGTAGTTACTTGCCCAGAAACGATTTGAGTTCGATGTACTCTTCTTCAATCGTCTTGAGATTTTCAAGCATTTTCATCTCGTCAAAACCCGCGTTTTCACTTAAAAACTCTTCACGCCATGCGATGTTGTCTTTGAGCTCCGAAAGGCCGGTCGTGACGTATTCGAGCATTTTGGCAATATCGGCACCGGAAACGCCGCCTTCGGTATCCGCTTTGTAAAAGAGCAGTGCGTACTCATCCACTTCCCCCGAAAATCTGAAATCCTCGGCAATATTGTGTACGATCTGTTTGATCCGCTCATTTTTGAAAAGCCGTTTGGCCATGCGTTGCCCCCACTCTATTTTTGACATTGTAACAATTAGATCATGGCATAAAACTTGCTATTTACATGTAAACCAATGAAATCGAGGTGAAATGTCGTTTTTGCACCGCATGACGCTCAAAAGCAAACTTTTTATGCTCAGTTTTTTCATTCTTGCCAGCCTGATAATCATTGCGGGGGTGGGCTACAATAACATCAGCGCCATGAAACGCAATCTTGATGCCCTCTATTTTGGTTCGCTTACCCCGATCTCGACGCTAAACTCCATTTCAAACCTCTACAACGAATCGCTTAAAGACCGCTACTACAAGGTAACATCCGGCACGCTTTCCCCCCATGAAGCCGCGCACGGGATGTCACAGGCCCTGACGCAGATCAAGACGCTCTGGAACAGTTATACACGAAGCTACAAGGAAGAAAAGGAACTTCCTTACATTGAGTACACCAGTCGCCAGATCGAACAGAGCGAGGCCTATTTTCTCAAAGTCATTGAGTCGTGCTACCAAGGATGCAGCTCCCGCGAGGTGCCGGCAGCACAACTCATCTCCCATATCCGGCAGGTACAACAGGCCATTGAAAACCTGATTCACTATGAGAACGAGGTCGCCAAATATGAGCGCCACCGCCTGCTTGAGAACTATGACGCGACGCTCTTTCGCATCACCGTCATCATCATTATCGTCATTATCGTGATCATGGTCCTCAGTTTCATTGTCTTTAAAAGTATCAACCACACCCAAAACCAGTTGAAACTGACCACACAGCAGCTCAAGGTCAGCAACAAAAAACTTGAAGAAGCCTCCTTTACCGATTCGCTCACAACGCTCTACAACCGCCGCTATTTCAACATGCTCTTCGAGAGGGAACTTGCGCGTGCAAAACGTACCAAAAGCATCATGGTCTTCATGATGCTCGATATCGATTATTTCAAACAGTACAACGATACTTACGGCCATCTTGAAGGCGACAACGCCCTCAAAACCGTGGCACAGACACTTAAAAAGCTGCTCAAACGTCCGGGAGATTATGTCTTCAGACTCGGTGGCGAGGAGTTTGGCATCATGCTCGTCGATACGGACCTGCATAACGCTAAAGTCATGGCAGAGCAGATCGTGACATCAATTCGGGAACAGGAAATTCCCCATGCTTCCAGCAAAGCTTCCGATTTTCTCACCGTCTCCCTCGGCGTCATTGCCACACGCCCTGCAAATGATTTCGATGGAGACCGGCTGCTTAGCGAAGCGGACAAAAATCTTTACGAAGCCAAAGAGTCAGGACGCAACCGCTTCGTACTGCATGAACTTAAAAGCTAAAATTTACACGCTTTTTACACTACGCTCCTATAATGACACCATTTTCTTTTAAGGAGCCGCACATGCGTCTGTTTCTATTGCTACTCATTCCGTTTCTTCTCTTCGCGGAAGGAAGTCTCAAAAAAGTGGTTTACGATCTGACCACGGGAGATCAGAAAACTCTTGAACTTCGTCTCATTTCCGGTCTCGTACAAAATAAAACCGCTTTTGCCAACCAACTCGACGAACTTGAAGCGGCCGTCATCATTCATGGTGATTCCTATAAGTTTTTCGTCAAAAATGCAGATAATGCAGAACTTGAAAAACGTTTGCGCTCGCTGTCCGAAACTTATGGCGTAACATTCCTGATGTGCGATGTCGGCCGAAAAAAACGTCAGATTCCTCTCGATACACTCTATGATTTCGTCAAAATCACTCCCAGTGCCTCGTTTGGTCTGATCAATTTCCAAAATGACGGATACGCCTACCTTCCGGTACGTTAATGCGCAAGGGTGTGCCGGGCGATCTGCTCTCGCAGATAGAAAAGCACACCCGCTACTACGAACATCTCCCGCATCTCATACTGCATATTGTAAAAACCAAAGATATGGTACGAGAGCATGAAGAATCCCATCGAAACGAGAATGGCTGTAAAATGGATCATAAGCGCGCGATTCCAGAGATGGCAGCTGGTCAGCACAAAGGCAAACAGCACTTCCGCCGCCAGCAGGGTTCCCAGATCGAGCCATGCCCCGAAATTATCATAAAAATAGGCCTGAAAAAGCGACGCAAAGAGAATGACCAGGCTTACATGTAACGACGGCAGCCACGGTTCCAGCCGTGCTAGATAGCGCCACCGGGGTGCCAACAGACGTACAAAAAGCGGCACAAAAAGAAAAAACGTGTAGACACTTGAATAGATCAATGAGCTGAAGAGTTCGGGATTCATCAGATTATGCAGGTTGGTCTCCCGTTGCTCGTTGTGCTCTAAAAAATACTCCGAGCTTTCGAAATGAAACCACTGCTGCCCCCAGCTGATCTCCTCCATAGCCGCTAAAAAAGCCACCACCGCCAACAGCACCACGCCAAAACGCACAAGGGAGCCCTGCAGTCGTTTCAGCGCAATGAAGCCCTGAAGTGAAATCAGGAGTAGCAGCACCACGCTCAGGGTTTCGTAAAAGCCGTTCTCGGCGGTCAGCTCCCCAAGCAGAGCTTCTCTGCCCGGAATCCATGCACTCACGCCCACGCTCAGCAGTGCCGCCAGATAGAACAACGCAATAGCGGTATATTCAAAAGGTTTCACAGATTACTCCTTGTCGAGATTAACATCATAGGGCAGATAGGTGTACGGCATCTGGTAGTAGTTGAAAAATCCCGACCAGCTGCCCAGAATCGGCTCAAGCAGTTCGGAGAGGTTGATGCCGATACCGGCATAGATCCACCGCTCCCGCTCTTCAATCGCAGTGGCGTTGTGGTGAAACTTGCGGGCATAATACCCAAAATGCAGCTCCAGATAACGCCACGGTTTTGCCTGCAACACGTCACATCCCGATGCCTTGAACACCATAAGATGTTTCATGCTCTCATAGTCGGTCGTGATATCGCTCTGGACCGTTCCGCCAAGATCGGGTGCGTACTCCACACGAAAGTCGACGCTTTCGGCCAGAGCCGGAGAGACAGCCCAGTAATAGCCGATTGCGGAACCCAGCAGGTCCATCAGAAAATCTTCATAGGAGAAGCCGTGTTCCGGGCTGGTCGCATCACCCACTTCCATGACGACAACCGAAGCAAACGAGGCACTAAGTGCTGCATACTCGGCGGCGCGGTAGCGCCTGTATCCCCAGGATTCAAACAGCGGCGTCAAAGCGCGTGTGATGACATAGTTCGTGTAAAAATGGCCCAGTTTATCGGCCCCGCCGTTACTGGTATCGCGGCCAAACCACCCCTCCGAACCGCTATGTAGATCTTCGGTGCCGTAATCCCACTGGCTAAGACCCCATGCGGTAATCCCTGCGGCCATCGCGGCGTTAGTGAGCAGCACCTTGGTCATCGGCTGCATCTCGGACGTATCGGGCTCAGCACACAGCAGCACACTTCCGATTCCCAGCGCCGCGAGCCACTTCATGCTCACTTCCTGAACCGAAACCCCTCGGCTTCAAAAAGCTCCCGAAGGCGCTGCTGTGCATCGCCCTGAAACTCCATCCACCCCTCTTTGTAGGTTCCTCCGGCGCCGAGCTGTTTTTTCAGACGTCCCAGCACGGCTTTGGCATCATCATCCTTTACATGTAAAGGGCCGACAAGGGTGACCGGTTTGCCGCGGCGTTTCTCTTTTTTAAAAACCAGCTGATGTTTGGCCGGCTCCATCATCAGAGGCGTTTCATGCGTTTGAGCCTCTTCAACCTGTGCCCAGCCCTCGCCCCAGTCAGCACCGAAAGAGAGATCGAGTTTCGTGCCCCTACCCACGGACGACCTTCTGACGCAACAGGCTCAGTCCTTCGCCTTCAAGGTCATTTTTGACAACACGTTTGAGAATTTCATTCGGGCAGCAAAACGTGTCATTGTAAAGCACGATCAATATTTCATCGTCTTTTTGAATAAAATGGCTTTCGCCGTAAGCGGTATAACGCGTGGCACCGATGCTGATAATCGCCTCTTTGGGCTGATGGCATGCACTCAGATACTCCCGCAGCGGTTCCAGCGGACCGGTATCGCTTTGGGTATTGATCTGATGTAGCATCCATTCAGTGAGTTTGTCGTAAAAATAACTGTAGCCGGTAAGCTCTACATCTTCGCCGTAGCGAAACACGTCGCCTTTGCGGCGCAAAAACGAAGCGATACGCCAGCGGTCCATTTCGCCGCCTTTTTCAAACCGGTCAATGGGAATCAGGGTATCGGAGAGTCCCTTGCTGCACGCGCCCCAGTTCTTCTTTTCACTGATCTTTCTGGCACCCTCTTTGCGGATGGAGCAGTCGTTGTATGCGGCAAAATGCGTCGGCGTGATTCCGGCGAGCCGGTCACCTTCGTAAGAGAGTTTGCAAAGGAGCGCCACTTCCGGCTCCGGCTGCACGTTCACATCGCCTTGCGGGAGGATAATCGTATCGGAGCTTATGGGATAGACCCCTTTTTGCCCCTCAAAACCGGGCAGATAAAAAGGGAACATCCCCTTGGGTCCGTTAGGATCGTCGGTGACAACCTCTTTGAAATCTTCAAGTTCTCCGGCCTGCTCAAGGTGCAGGGCGAAATTCCCGGCGATCCCCAGACCGACGAACGATTCAAAATTCGCCATTGGCCTTGGCCTCGGCGAATTGCTCGTACGTCCCTTTGAAATCCGTATAGGTGCCGTCACGGTGCAACTCGACAATACGGTCGGCAAATGCGTCAAGAAGCTCACGGTCATGGCTCACACAAATGACGTTGCCGGTAAATTCGTAGAGCCCCTCACCCAATGCTACAATCGCTTCAAGGTCAAGGTGGTTGGTCGGTTCGTCAAGTACCAGAAAGTTCCCCTGTTCAAGCATCATTTTAGAGAGCATCATGCGGTGTTTTTCACCCCCGCTGATTTTCTCGACGCTTTTTTCCTGCTGCTCGCCGTTAAAGAGCATGCGTCCCAGACAGTTACGGATTTCCGCGATGTCACGTTTGGGGTCAAATCCGCGAAGCCAGTCATAGAGCGTTCCGGTGCCCTTGATCTTGTCGGTGGTATCCTGCGGGAAATAGCTGCTCTCGATGGTCGCGCCCCATTTAATGGTCCCCTCAGAGGGTTTCATCTCTTCCATGATGATCTTGATAAGCGTCGTTTTACCCACGCCGTTGGGCCCGATAAGCGCAATTTTCTCGCCCGGTTCAATACGCAGATTGATGTTATGCAGCACGTCAAGATCGCCGTAGCTATGGCTCACGCCGATGACTTCAAGCGCTTCATCGCCCATCTGGCGTTTGGGTTTGAAGACAATGCTCGGATCGCGGCGGCTTGAAGGTTTAATATCGTCGATTTTGAGCTTTTCAAGCTGTTTCTGACGGCTGGTTGCCTGCTTCGCTTTGGAAGCATTGGCGGAGAAGCGGCGGACGAACGCTTCAAGCTGCTCTTTCTCTTTGACCTTTTTGGCGTTATCGGCTTCCTGCTGCTTGGCAATAACATTAGCGGCAATGTACCAGTCATCGTACGTTCCGGTGAACTCCCTGATTTTCTGGAAGTCGACATCAAGAATGTGGGTTACAACGGCGTTGAGGAAGTGACGGTCGTGCGAGATGACGACCATGGTCCCTTCATGGCGCTGCAACTCATCTTCAAGCCAGCCGATGGTTTCGATGTCGAGGTTGTTGGTAGGTTCGTCAAGGAAGAGAACGTCGGGTTTCGGGAACAGTACCTGTGCGAGCAAAACCTTGAACTTGTCACTGGTTTTGAGCGAGCTCATCAGATTGTGATGCTCATCAGCCGGAATACCGACATTTTCAAGCACTTTGGCGATGTTGACATCATACTCGTAGGTCGGGTCTTCCTCGACACAGATCACTTCCAACTCTGCCAGACGGTTGTTGACGGCATCATCTTCAAAATCGCCCGTGGCGTAAAGCTCCTCTTTCTCCTTGATGGCATTGTAGAGGCGTTTGTTGCCATAAAGTACGGCGTCCATGATGGTGAAATCTTCATAAGCGTACTGGTTCTGTCCCAAAACGCCCACTTTCAGGCCATTTTCAACAACGACCTCGCCCTCAAACTCATCAATTTCACCGCTGAGGATTTTCAAAAAAGTGGTTTTACCCGCACCGTTGGCGCCGATAAGTCCGTAACGCTTGTGACGGTCAAGTTTGATGTTGATGTTCTCAAACAAAATACGGCTGCCGAACCGTTTGGTCAGATTGATCGTTTGTACCATGATTGCTGCTCTTTACATGTAAGAATTTTCGTGATTATAGCAAAAATCGCGGTGCCGTTTTGAAAGCGCGTCTTGTCATACCCTTACATGTAACCGATAATGCCGCTGCTTTTAAAGCGCATATTTCTCTCTGTAACGCTCAACTTCCGCCAACACTTCCGTGACACTCTCCTGAAGCTCGCTGCCCATCTTTTTGATCTCGTTTGGAAACTCTTTTTGCATCAGGCTCATGAGTGCATACCAGACCGGTTTATAGCGCTCTTTGAGCTGATACTCCGGCATCTCCATCAATTTTTTAGCCTGATAATACTGCCCTTTGGCCATCAAAAGATTAAAATATACAATAACATCTTTCTGTGTATCTGCCGCCTGTTCATACCCGAGCCACTTTAAAAACATCTCATCACTTTGGCTGAACGCCTCAGCCCACAACAATAGCACGGCCAATGTGTGAGTATTAAAATAATTTGGTGAGTCATCCACACTCTTTTTTGCCATCTCTACTGCGTTGTCCCGCTCTTTGGATTGCTCAAAATAGAACCATGCCAAACCATTTAGTGTTCTACTATTACCGTTTTTAGCGGCTTCAAAGTAGTGTATTTCAGCCTTGTCATATTCATTTTGCTCACTATACAAAATGCCGAGATTATGTAATGCATCATCACTGCCGTTTTTAACAGCTTTTAGAAAAAATACTTCAGCTTCGTCATACTTTTTTTGCTCACTATACAAAGCACCTAGATTGTTCATTGCTACAGTACTACCATTTTCTATGGCTATCAGATAGTACTTTTCAGCTTTAGCATATTTGTTTTGGTCTCTGTATAATATACCGAGGTTGTTCATTGCATCTGAACTACCACTCTCAGCAGCTTTCAAATAAAATAATTCGGCTTTAGTATACTCTTTTTGCTCACTATACAAAACACCAAGATTGTGTAATGCATCAATACTACCACTTTCAGCAGCTTTTAAATAGAAGTCTTCGGCTTCAGTATATTTGTTCTGCTTTTTATATAAATTGCCGAGATTATGCAATGCGTCAGTGTTACCACTTTCTATGGCTTTCAAATAGTACTCTTCAGCTTTAGCATATTTGTTTTGGTCTTTGTATAAAACACCGAGGTTGTTCATTGCATCTGGACTAGCACTTTCAACAGCTTTTAAATAGAACGCTTCAGCTTCAGTGTATTTGTTCAGCTTTTTGTACAAATTACCAAGATTAATCAATACATCTGTACTACCACTTTCAATAGCTTTCAAAAACAATGCTTCAGCTTTGTCATACTTTTTTTGATAACTGTACAAAGCACCAAGATTGTTCATTGCTGATGCACTACCACTTTCTATGGCTTTCAAATAGTACTTTTCAGCTTTGTCATATTTGTCTTGCACTCCATACAAAACACCAAGATTATATAATGCATCAGTACTATTACTCTCAACGGCTTTAAGATAATATTCTTCAGCTTTGTCATACTTTTTTTGCTCACTGTACAGAACACCTAAATGATTCAATACAAGCATACTACCGTTCTCAATGGCTTTCAGATAATACAATTCAGCTTTTACATACTCTTTTTGTTTCTTGTATAAAAAACCTATCATATAATTGATTTCTGCACTCTCTTTTTTCGATTTCAACAGGAGCTTTAAAGCATCATCAACTCTATTTTCCTTATAAAGCACATACGATTTTTCTAAAAGCTCTATGTCTGTTTTAGAGAGTTCATTCGCTAGTTCTGATTTCTTGCTGTTGAGAAAATCTCTTGTCTGCATTTTCATCAGATGTTCCGTTTGATAGTCTAGACCCGTATAACTGAGCGCTTCACACATATAGTAGGCATACGCCTCTTTCATGGAACCGTTTTGCAATGACTTGACGAACGTATCGGCTTTTGTTTCCAGTTCGTTGTGGCTGTACCATGAGAGCAAAAACTTGACAAGCCATTCGACCCTTTGGCGATCTTTTTTGCGTCCGAAACGCA
Source organism: Sulfurimonadaceae bacterium (assembly GCA_050305515.1). Classification (GTDB taxonomy): domain Bacteria; phylum Campylobacterota; class Campylobacteria; order Campylobacterales; family Sulfurimonadaceae; genus JAFGUB01. Next base: position 56,963 of record JBNLFL010000042.1, on the reverse strand, counting down.
TCAGATACCAAATGTTGAAAAAGCGCTCCCTGAGTTTGTAAATATTGTTTTTACCAATCGATTCGGTTTCGATCATCTGGTACTTTTCGAGCTGCTTGAGCTGCGCCGACACCGCTTTGCTCTCCAGTCTTGTCTTTTTGGCAATCTCTTTGGTGGTAATGCCGTCCCAGTTCATGGCGATGGTATGCACGATGTCCTGCAACACGGGTGGCAGGGAATCCATACGGTCTTTGTAAAGCGGCGTGGCTTCATCCAAAATTTTCAGCAGGTCTTCAAAGGCGTTGCCCTCATCATCAACGAAAACATCAAACAGCATCACCAGCGTGCGGGGCACGCCTCCGGTCAGGCGTCTGAGGGTTTCAATGCGTTCGGGAGTGTTTTGAATGATATGCTCTATCTCCTCTTTTTGCGTACCCTGTCCGATGGCTCTTAAAAAACTGATACTCTCTTCGTGATTCAGCCCCTGAAGTTGAATGATTTTAAAAAACTCGTAAAAGGGTTGAGCGTAATCGTAATGCTGTTCAATCATCTTCGTCGAGCCGCCTATAATGCGAAACGAAGAGGAAGAGAGCAGAATCTCGCGCAGTTGCCGCTGCTCTTTCTCTTTGAGTTTACCTAGCAGTTCGTCAATATTGTCAATCAGCAGCAGCAGTTTTTTACCGCTTGCCTTGATATGCGTTTCAAGGTATGAAAAACAGCGCAGGTCATAATCATCATCGTCAACATGAGACTCCATGGTCTCGACAAGCCCCCGAAACTCCTCTTCATGAAAATTGTGCAGGTAATCGGCCACTTCTTCCCAGAGACGGCAGAGCGAACGGATCTGGTACTGCTCTTCGGCAAATTTCACAGGCAGCAAAAAGGGTGAAAGTATCGGAGCATTTTGCACTTCAAGATAAATTTTACGAAGCAGCGTAGTTTTACCCTGCCCGCGTTGACCGACAATGATGTAATGCTGATTGGGGACGCCGTAATCGGCATTTTCAATATCATCAAACAGCTCTTGAAAAATCTCGGTACGTACAACAAAACGCTCCAAAAACTCCTTCTCGCCCATCTCGTCGGGAATATATTTGTAGCGTGCGTAATTAGTTGGCGACATTGTGATACCACCACATTCTGAGAATCGGAGAGTTGAAGCGATACACTCTGGCATCGTCGTTGTTGTTGATGTAACCGTCATACACCAGCGCGTGGATTGTCTCCCGAGTGCTCTCTTCATCGCGTTCATATTTGACGGCAATATTCTGTATGGCGGCGCTGTCAATAGTCAGATTTTCAGAGATAGTATTTAAAACTTCTTTTGCAAAGAGAAAATCGTCTCTTTCAAAAGCTTCCCTTATTTTGCTAAGCCAGTGTTCAAAATGGTTGCGATGTTGCAGCGCGTTTTGAATCGCTGTGTCAATATCGTTACATGTAACTTTTGAATGATTGAGTTTTTTAATTTCCTGCGCAATAAGCTGTATATAAAAAGGGATGAACCACTCTATTTTTTCCAATAAAATTTCAATAGTGGCATCATCTATGTTAATACCGTTATTGCGACAGAGCTGCGCAGTAAACGCTTTGGCATTTTCCAATGAGAGCGGATGGATTTTAATACTGTTCAAATCATTGATATGTCTGGTCGCACCCATCTTCGCGACGACACTCTCCAGACCGATTGAACCTGCATAGATAAAAGTGACTTTCTTTGAAAACTCATCATCTTGCCTGAGTTCCCGATGCAAAGAGAGTAGATGCAGGGCGCTCTTTGCATTTTCAAATTTTGTAATATTTTCGATAGTCTGGGCAAATTCATCAAGCATCACAATAATTTTATGATGGCTTTCAAGATCTTGAAGCAGCTTTTTGAAGGCACTCGCATAATCAAGCGTCTCGCCGTCGCCAAATTCAACACCGGATGCGGAGACTTTTTTAATTTTTATACCGGCAAGCTTTTTCCACAAATGCTTTGCTTTTGCTTGCAGTGTGCCGATAAACTCCTGATCGATCAATTTATAAAAGAGTTTATGCCAGAACTCGTTTTCACTATAGGCCGCTTCGGTATCGACATAAATCAGTATATAGTTCTCTCTGGGTTCATCAAGCAGTTTGTACATAATAGAGGTTTTGCCAACTCTCCTTGGTGCAGCCAGCAAAATGTGGTTTCCCGCATCGATAGCATCCCAGATTGCACTCACTTCATTTTCACGATTCCAGAAATCTTCGCCGCGTACGCTCTGTCCAACTATAATTGCCATCAAAGATCCTTTTGACAAATTATTTTTTGTCATCTTATCTGACAAATTATTTTTTGTCAATATACTTGGCAAAATCTACAATATTTGTAATATTTCTCTTTTATTAAGCAAGCAGTAATCAAAAAAACAGGAGAAACACTTCCGCTAGGGGCGGAAGTGTTTTGCTGTCTCACAGAATCGGATGGAAAGAATCTACTCGGTTTTAAACTGGCTCAGTTTGGAGTCGAGCGTTACGGCATTATTCGTCAGTTGTGCCAGCTCTGAAGAGATCATGGTAATACTTTTTACATTGGTTTGAAGCTTGGTATTAATGTCGGAAACTTTTGTGATGATGAAGCCGACGTTCTCATTGGTTTTACCCAGTGTTACCAGTGAAAGGTCCATCGCCTCAGCCGTCTGATTCATGGTATCAAACGTTTTAGTGACCTGTGTTTCCACGTCAGAGGAAACCTGCGTCAGCAACTGGATACTTTGCGCATTGGTATTCATCTTTTCACTGACATCGCCGATGGACTGGACAATTACATTGACCGTCGCATTGATTTCGGTAAGAGATTTCTGGGTACGCTCTGCGAGTTTTCGTACCTCATCGGCAACAACGGCAAATCCGCGTCCGTGTTCTCCGGCCCGTGCCGCCTCAATGGCGGCATTGAGTGCAAGTAAATTGGTCTGATCGGCAATATCCGAAATAACGTTAAGTACGTTTTTAATCTCTTCGGCATCATGATTGAGCTGGGAAAGATGATCAACCAGTTCCATTTCAAGTTCTGCCGATGTATTGATATCCCCGATAAGCTTCATGATATTGTCATTTGCATGATTCAGATTTCCCTGAACCTGACTGATTTCCTCTTTCACATGCTCAGCCTGAGACATGGCGGCATTGACCATCTGATTCACTTCCTGCCCATAATTCGAAGCTTCGGAAATAATGCTGTAGGTACTGTCAATCTCCTGCTGCATCGTTCCAAAACTGCGCTGCATTCTCTGTGCGACATCCATGGTACCGCGGCCGCTCACTTTCGAATCATGCAGCGCCAATCGCGTCGATGCCGTCATATGGTTGAGGCTCTTGTATATTGTCGAAATCTCATCATTGCCGAGATCGGCTTTTTCAAGCGTAAAATCGTGATTTTGAATAATGCCGTCCATGAATCCCTGCAGATGCCTGATGGAGCGTTGAATCATGCCGACAATCCAGGTACTGAAAAGAACCATCACTACTATGGACACCAGACTTGCAATCGTCATCATGTTTTTAAATGTATCAAGCGTGTCGCTGAATCCGGTGATGTTATTATTGAGTATTTTAGAAGAAAAGCGTGTCAGGGTATCAAGCTCTTCCTGAGTTTTCACCGCAACGGAATTAAACCCGGCAACGGCATCAATCCGGTCTTCATCATCCGAATCTTCATCGTTATACTCTTCAACCATCCCCATACCGATCACTTCCAGACTTTTCAGGCGGGCTGAAATATTTTCAACAATCGGAACCAGCTCCTTCATGCTCCCTTCACTCGAGAGCTCCTGTAACACGGCAATGTTCTGATCGAGATTTTGTTCAATCGCCTTCATTTCTGTTTTATACCCGGCAGCCAGTTTCAGTCGGGAAGCAGACGCGGTAAGCAGCAAATTTTGTATATTGGCGACACTCGAAGAGATCTCGTTCGAAACCATGATCAAGCGAATTTGACGATTTTTCAAAGATGCGAAACTCTCTCCGGAACGGCTGAAAGCATTAAAGGCAATCATTCCCGAAATCAGAAGCGCTGCAATGCCCATCGCTACAATAATTAAAATCTTTACCCTGATGCTGATCCGTTCCAACATATTTTGCCTTTTATATCAGAGTTTGTGAGAAACTCTATTTAAACGTGCTTTGAGTTAAAGTACAACGCACTACGCCGACTTCCATGATACTGAAAAGGCATCCTCTGGCTTCCTGTACTCCTGCAGGAAGTTTATGAGATGCTAGTAACGCAATTGAAATAACAGGTAATAGTTATTGATCTTGTCCAGCGTGCCCGCGACATCTGCCACTTCCATAGGTGCACCGATCTGATATCCGGATCCGCTATACTCATAATCGATCAGCTGTGCTCCCAGACGCAGGTTGGCATAACGGTTGATTGGCTGAATATAGTATGCTTCAAAAGCGCTGCCGCGTGTTGCAAGCTTGTTCAGCAGGTCATTGGAGCCCTGGGTAAAGCTAAACCAGTTTTCACTCCCCTGATTGTACTCGATTCCGAGACGGGGTTGATTCAGCATCGTGGCATATTCGAAGGTATAGCGGGCACCCACCCAGAACGCACTGCCGGTTTTATCTTCGGTATCACCCGGAGTATTTGTCAAAAGGCCCATCGGGTATGCATTTCCGTCAGGCATGAGCATCTCCCCGGTTTTTCCGTTTGGTGACGCCACGGAAATACCATAGTGTACAAACAGATCAAGATTTGTTTTTGCCAGATTGGTAAACTCGAGCATGGCGGTATAGAGCATGACATCGCCGATATCCGTATTGGTTGAACCCATTGCGTTTGAAGTGTTGGAAACGACATCGGTTGCCGATACCGCACTCAGCTGTACCAAAGAGCCATCCATACCCAAACCGAAATCGAGGAACACCCCAAGTACGTTGGAATCCTTAACCGGAGCAGGATTTCCGACAAAACCCATCATTGTCGATGTCGGACTTTGGAAGCCCTTTCCATAACCTACGCGCAGCGCCGCATTGGGAATACCCGTAGCCGCAAGCCCCAGTGTTGCTACGATACCATCCGCAGCGCCGTCAAAACTGAGCGCCGAGTATGTAGCCTTGCGCACGGTGTTGTCTTTAAACTGATGCGAAGGGCCGTCCGAACTCGGCTGACGTCCGATTGTCAGTGTTAATGGGATGTTTCCATTAAGCACCGTCCAGTCCACATAGGCGCGTTCGAGGAAAACCGAAGAGTCGTTCGGACGTCGTCCCTGCATAGGGTCGCTTCCCGAAAAAGCATTGATTTGTGAATCGGACCAGTTTTTATACATACTCAATCTGCCGGTAAATTTCATGTCATCGGTAATTTCAGAGTTCATATTAATTTTGAGGCGATTTGACCAGACATTACTGTTTGATGCCGTCGCACCACCGGAGTATTCGTAATCGAAAAAATCCATACGCGTCTGAAAATCAAGCCCGAAATTGATCTTGTTGATCAATGTCGCCAGCTCAATCTTATCAATGCGCTCTTCAACTTCATCAAAATCGGGATAATCCGAACTTTTACGCTCAATGTCGGCTATTTTGCTTTCAAGCTGATCAATACGCTGCTGTAACTCAGCTTCTCCCGCCCAGAGTTGCAGCATCGACGATGCCAGTAATGTACATGTAACCAATTTTTTCACAGTAACCCCTTCCATAATTATAATCCGGCCGCTTCCGGCTGATCTGAATCAGCGGCATGATCGATAAGATATTTTTTCAACGCTTCCCGGTCAGCTTCCGAAAGCTTGTCAATGCCCAGTTTTTCCATTTTGCTCTCTTTTTCAAACACTTTACTCCATTGGGCTATTGCCTTGGAACCGGCACTGATACCCAACCCTGCCGCCAGCTCTTTACCCGATGCCCCGAACAACAATGTCACCATCACTGATCCAAGGAAAACATACCTTGCGACTTTCATAAATCTCTCCTTTGAATAATAGCTAATCATATTAACAAAGAATAACTTAACTGAGATTAAAGTACCTGAAAAGTGACGAATTTTTGTTATTATGCGAAGTACAAAGGAGCTTCAGTGATTCCAAAAAGTCTCTATATTGCATCGCACGAACCCAATGCCGGCTCGCTTATAGTTTCCATGGGCATTATGGAGCTTCTACGCAGCCGCTTACACCGGGTTGCTTTTTTTCGTCCCGTTATTGAAACCTTTCCCGACAACGATATCACATTTATGACACAGCATTTCGCGCTCGATCAGGAAGCGGAATCATGCTACGGCTTCGAAATATCACAAGCGGAACAGATGCTTTCAAACGGTAACGAGCATCTGCTGATTGAAAGCCTGATCGAAAAATTCAGCGCACTGGAAGCGGATTATGACTTCGTACTGATAGAAGGGCTTAACCGTGAACGTTTCAACAAGGCCATCGAGTACAACATCAACCTCGAGATTGCCAAAAATCTTGGCAGTCCCTATGTCAGCGTCATCAACGGCAAAGGACGATCCTACGACGATCTGCTGCATGAAATCAGCATCGAGCGCTCCACCATCGAGAGTGAATCCATCGAACATATCGCCCTGTTTGTCAACCGCCTGCAGGCTCCGGTGCACCACGCCTTTCAGACACACTATTCCTACGATGCACTTCCCGCATTTTTTCTTCCCGAAATTCCCGAACTCGACAAACCGACGGTCGGAGAGGTGATGCATGCGCTCGACTGCGAACTGCTTCTGGGCGAATCCGAAGATCTCGACCGCATCATCCGCCAGAGCAAAATAGCCGCCATGAATGTCGAACACGTACTTGAACGTTTTGAAGACGGGGATCTCGTCATCGTCCCCGGCGACCGGCTCGATGTCATTCTCACGGCACTGACCGCCAACTACTCCAAGGACTTCCCTTCTATCGCCGGTATCGTACTTACCGGCGGACTCAAACCGTCCGAAGGCTTCTTGAAGCTCATCAAAGGGCTCAGCTTTTTCAACATTCCCATCATGGCAACGCCGGGTGACACCTACCAGACCATCATGGCCGTCAATGCCGTACCTGCGACCATTCGCCCCAACCGCGACCGTAAAATCGCACTCGCCATGGGGAGCTTCATGAATAACATCAGCATCCCGATGCTTGAAGCGCGCATCACCTCCGCCATTTCGCTGATTACGACCCCATTCATGTTCGAATACAGCCTTTTCGAACGCGCCCGCAGCCACAAAAAACGGATCGTGCTTCCCGAAAGCGGCGACGAACGCATCCTGCGCGCCGCCGAGATTTTGCTGCGCCGTAATGCTGTCGAGGTGATCCTTCTGGGCGAGCGTGAGACTATCGAACACCAGTGTGCCACGCTGGGGCTCGATCTTTCCGGAGCCTTTATCGTCTGCCCCTGCGAAAACGCCCTGATGGATCGCTATGTGGAGCATTTTTACGAAGTGCGCCGCCACAAGGGGCTCACCCTCGATGCCGCCAAAGATGCCATGGCGCACGCCACCTACTTCGCCACGATGATGGTACAAGAAGGCGATGCCGACGGCATGGTCTCAGGGGCCATCCATACGACGCAGGATACCATCCGCCCGGCGCTGCAGATCATCAAGACCACGCCGGATATCTCTCTCGTTTCCAGTCTCTTTTTCATGTGCCTCGACACCAAGGTTCTCGTCTATGCCGACTGCGCCGTCAATCAGGACCCGACAGCCGAACAGCTTGCCGAGATTGCCATCGCATCGGCCAAAAGTGCCCGATCTTTTGACATTGAGCCGCGCATCGCCATGCTCTCCTATTCTACCGGGACTTCAGGCAAAGGCGATGATGTCGAAAAAGTGCGCCGTGCCACACAGATCGTCAGGGAAAAACGCCCCGACCTGCTTATTGAAGGCCCCATCCAATACGACGCGGCCATCGATCCCGACGTGGCCAGAACCAAACTCCCGGGCAGTGACGTTGCCGGAAAAGCGACCATCTTCATCTTTCCCGACCTCAATACCGGCAACAACACCTACAAAGCCGTGCAGCGCAGCAGCGGTGCGGTCGCTATCGGTCCCGTACTGCAGGGGCTGCGCAAACCCGTCAACGATCTCAGCCGCGGCTGCCTTGTGGCCGATATCGTCAATACCGTACTTATCACCGCCATACAGGCACAGGAAGAAGCATTATGAGTATTCTCGTCATCAATGCCGGCAGCTCCTCAATCAAATACACTTTTTTTGAAGGAGAAGCCTTACATGTAACGTGTCACGGCCTCATCGAAGAGGTCACGGATCATCATACAGGTTTTGAAACCATGCAGCATGAGCTTGCAGCGCAGGGTGTCAATATCCGGACGCTCGATGCCATCGGCCATCGCGTGGTTCACGGCGGAGAACGTTTTATCGCCCCGACCCTCATCAACGCGGCACTCATCGATGAGCTTAAAGCGCTTACCCCGCTCGCACCCCTACACAATCCCGCCAATATCGAAGGGATCATCGCCGCACGCGCGCTATCACCCCATACGCCCAACATCGCGGTTTTCGATACCGCCTTTCACCACAGCATGCCCGAGTATGCCTATCATTACGCCCTGCCGCATGAACTGTATGAGCGTTATCACGTCAGACGTTACGGCTTTCACGGCACCTCCCACAACTACGTTGCAGTGCAGGCGGCGCAACAACTGGGTAAACCGCTCGAAGCGCTCAACCTTATTACCATGCATATCGGCAACGGGGTGAGCGTCTGTGCCATAGAAGCGGGTAAGAGTGTCGATACCACCATGGGAATGACACCGCTTGAGGGGATTATGATGGGAACCCGCAGCGGTTCGATCGATCCGGGTATCATCCCGTATCTGATGCGGGAAAAGCACCTGAGCGTTCATGAGATTGACACCCTGCTCAACAAACGCAGCGGCCTCAAAGCGGTTGGCGGTGCCAGCGATATGCGGACACTGCTGGAAGCATCCCGTTCCGGAGACGACGATGCCGCACTGGCCATCAGTATGTTTACCTACCAGCTCAAAAAAACGATCGGTGCCTATATGGCGGCACTCGGGCATGTCGATGCCATCGTCTTTACCGGCGGCATCGGCGAACATGCGGCACCCATACGGAGCCTTACATGTAAAGGGCTGGAAACATTCGGCATTTTACTGGATGAGGGGAAAAACAGCACTCCATGCGTCGCCGTTCATGATGAGAAAAGCCGTGTCGGAATTTTGGTCATTGCGACCAATGAGGAGTGGCAGATTGCCAAAGAGTGCCAACGCCTTTTAGGCGTCGGCTAAAAGCGCGTTGCTTCGGGCAACCCCCTGAAGTCTTTCGAGCACGCTGTTCTCAAGATAGGGGCTGAAGGTTCGGGCTATCGCCACCAGAGTATCATAACGCGCCATATCGGTATCCTGCCCGAAAAGCACCCGTGTCGCCAGTGCGTCAATAAGCATCTCGTAACTGACGGTATTTAAGGCGCCAAGAAGATTCTGAAGAAGCATCTCGTCAAGCGTGTCGATCGGTTCGACAAGTGTCGCTGCCGCTTCCGCTTCGATACCACGGGCGACGAGACGCTCCTGTATCTCATCCCGCGCATTTTTGCGCAGGCGTTTCTGACTCTCCTCTTTGGCAAAGTTCAGATTCTGCGGCTGAACCTCGTGCAGGGCGTAAGCAACGTTTCCGAAGAGGAAAAGGGTTCCGAAGATGAGAACGCGTACTTGCATGATAACTCCTTTGAGATAAGAGGTATTCCAACAGTCTACTCCAATTCTCTCTGGAGCGAAACGACCAATTGCCGATATTATAGGCAGCCAATAGTAAACAAGGAGCCTACCATGAATGTTTCATCCAGCATGAACAGTACCACCCTCTATGCCAGCTACACGATGATGCATCTGCAGCGTAGCGAACAAAACGGGGCCAAAAGCACAGACCTGCAGATCGAATCGTTTTCGTTCTCCTTTTCCGACAGCAGTTTTGAACTGCAGTCAAACCTCGCCGATGATCCGATGGCGGGTGAATACGAAAAATTCCAGGATTTTCTCCAGAGCATCGGGTATGACGGCAAACCGATCGCCGCGCTCTCTCAGGAAGAGGCCGGCGCACTGGTCGCGGAGGATGGATTCTTCGGCATACAGCAGACCGCCGAACGCATTGCCAATTTCGTCATTCAGGGCTCAGGCGGCGATGAAGAGATGATGCGCGCCGGGCGCAAGGGGATCATGCAGGGGTTTGACGAAGCCGAAGCAGTCTGGGGCGGCAAACTGCCCGATATCAGCTATAAGACCATCGAACTCGCAGCCAGAATGATTGATGACAAAATGGCGGAACTGGGCTACTCCGTTTTGGATACCAGCGTATGATGCGCTTTGAACTGGGTGAATCACCCTACATCGAACTTTACAAACTGATCAAAGTGCTTGACCTTGTCGACAGCGGCGCCGAAGCCAAACAGCTCGTTGCCGGCGGTGTGGTGCTGCGTAACGGCGAAGTCGAAACGCGCAAGCGCGCCAAAATTATTTCCGGAGAAACCATTACCATCGGCGAAGTCAGTATCGAAGTCATTTAAAAGAACGGAAAAAGTCCGAATAATACCCTCTATTTTGCATTACATGTAACCAAAAACACAGTTTCAATTGAGTAAAGTATTTATTCAAAATGCTGAAATATATTATAAGGAGTGCTACCTATGACGGTTCTGGTGACTGACGACTCCCTGCTGGCGCGCAAATCACTCATCAAAGTGCTGCGTGAACTCGAGCCCAATGCCGAATTTATTGAAGCCGGCAACGGACTGGAAGCCGTGGAATACTATAAAACACATTCCAGAGAGGTCTCGGTCGTTTTTCTTGACCTGACCATGCCCGTCATGGACGGCTTTGAAGCACTCGAAGCCATTATGAACTTCGACGCAAATGCGCGGGTCGTCGTCGTTTCCGCAGATATTCAGCCAAAATCCCAGGAACGCGTCATGGCACTCGGTGCCAAAACCGTCATTCCCAAACCCATCAGCCAGGACAAAATGCGTAACCTGTTACTAAGCGGACTGGTGTAATGCTGACTTCCCTCCAAAAGGAGATTCTCCAGGAACTCGTCAATATTGCGTTTGGATCGGCTACGGCAAGCATGGCCGAACTGATGGATGCCTTTGCAACACTCTCCGTTCCAAGAATCAACATTCTTCCCATTTCGGAGTTCAATACCTACATTCAGGAAATCGTTTCGGAAGATCAGGACGTCTATCTTTCCCAACAGGTATTTACCGGTTCCATGAAAGGGGAGACCATCTTCATTCTCGAAGGCATTTCCGTTTCCAACCTCGTACACCATCTCTACGGCAGCGAAAACGTCACCAGCGAACACGTTAAAGATGCTGTTTTAGAGGTAAACAACATTCTCTCCGTAACCACGATCGGCAAGCTCTCCGAGATCATGCATCTCGAAGCCAACTTTATGGTTCCAACGCTCCGTATTATCTCGGACCGTCGCTTTGCCGACATTTCAGAACTTGAGGAGTTTGATTCCATCATCATCATCGAAACCGTTATGCGTTTCGAAAATGAAGCCGTTTCGGGTTACCTCCTGATTCTTACGGCCGGAAATATGATGCAGGAACTCCAGCTCGCCCTCAACCGCATTGCCGAGGAGATGATGTAACTTATGGTACACGAACAGGTATTACTTGATCTGCTTGAAGTCGGTATTATTGTCACTGACGCCGATTTGACGGTTCATGAATGGAACCGGTTTTTACAACTGCATACCCAACTGCCGCGCGATTACGTTATCGGCAAGCGTCTCGATCAGCTTTTCCCCCAGATCGAATCGGACATCCTGAAAAGAAAAATCCGCACGACGTTGCAACTGAATCAGGCTACGTTTTACCGCCCGATTGCCGTACCTTTTTGTATTCCCGTCCCTATCAAGCGTTTCATCCAGCATGACCTGCACTACATGGTTCAGCGAATCAGCATTTCACCTTACAACGCCGAAAAAGGGCGGGTGCTGATGAGCATCTACGACGAAACCGACAGCAAAATCGCACAGATGCAACTTGAGAAAGAGATGCAGACCGTCAAACAGCTCAATGTGGAAATTACGCAAAATCACTCCATCATCGATAAAAACCTCATGATGCTCAAAACCGACACTTCCGGTACGATTATCGAAGTCAGTTCCGCGATGGCAGGTTTCTATGGCTATGACCGCGAGGACCTTATAGGAAAAAAACCTTCCATCTTCGGGCAAAAAGCGATGCCCAGCATCTTTTTCAAGGAGATGTGGGAGATGGTCAGGAAAGGGCAGACCTGGCACGGCGAGATCAAGAACAACACCCTCAAAGGAGAGGAACACTGGGTCGATATTGTCGTATTGCCCTTTTTTGATGCCAAGGGCACCATCACGCAGTATGTTGCCATCTACCACGATATCAGCGACAAAAAACGGCTCGAATCACTCTCCATCACCGATCCGCTGACCAAACTCTTCAACCGCAACTTTTTTGACCAGCAGATGCAGAGCATCTTTTCAGGAAAACGCCGTAAAAAGCCGCTGAGCATGATGGTTATCGACATCGACCACTTTAAAAAGGTCAACGACTCCTTCGGCCACCGTACCGGGGATCTCGTACTCAAACAGTTTGCCGATGTCCTGCGCGGCACCCTGCGCAGCAGCGACGTCTGCATCCGCATGGGAGGAGAGGAGTTTGCCGTGCTGCTTCCGGGTGCCGAACTCGTCGAAGCGTGCGGCGCCGCCGAACATATCCGCAAACAGATCGCGAACTCCCATTTCGAGAAAATCGGTACCATCACCTGCAGTATCGGCGTGGCGGAACGCAGTGACAACGATACGCCGGAACGCTTCTATGAACGCACCGACATGCTGCTCTACGCCGCCAAAACCCAGGGGCGCAACCGCATCGTCCATGATGCGATCCAGTCATCCTGAAGCGTTCAACGCACCAGAAGGCTTTTCCCTCCGCCGTCAAAGCGGCTCAGCACCGCCGGAAGCAATAACAGATCGACCACGACCGCAATCAGCAATGCCACAGCCGTTACAATCCCGAAATTGACATTGGGAAGAAAGTCACTGAAAACAAAAATGATAAATGCGCTGCTTAAAATCAGTGTCGTAAAGATGATGGCACTGCCTGCATACTGCATCACATAAGCGAGCGCGTCTTCAAGACCTTCTCCCCGAGCGCGTGCTTCACGGTATTTGACCAGAAAATGGATGGTGTCATCCACAGCGACACCGATGATGATCGCACCTGAAACCGCAACTCCCAGATCGATACTGATGCCCATCCATCCCATCACGCCCAGAACCAGAACAATCGGCAGGACGTTGGGAATGATAAAGAGCGGAATAAGCCGGAAATTACGGAAAATAAGAATCATCATCAGCGATACCGCCGCTATCGCCAGGGTAATCGAATTAATCAGCGTTGCAGTCACATCATGCTGCATGTGGGCAAACATGGCCGTCTGACCGTGTATTTTCGCGGGATAGGGCGTTGCGGCCCACCACGCTTCGACCCATGCCATCATCTCAAGATCCAGCGAAGTATCGACGATGTTGAGATTACATGTAACGCGAAGCAGCCGTTCATCAACATCCATGCTGTCGCTGATCTCCATGCCCTGCGGAAGGGAGAGCGAATAGAGCAGCAGGTACTGCGCTATCAGATTTTGATTGTCCGGAATGCTTTTGGAACCGTTCATCACCTCATTGAACTTTTTGACCACATCGACGAGCGAACTGGTGTGACGGACATCGCCGTAACGCGCCTTGAACGCCTCGGTAAACTGCTCCACACGCCGCATGAATTCCGGATTCTTAATGCCGTTTTTCACACCGGAATCGACCACCACCTCATAACTCATCGGCCCTGAAATATTCTCCTGCATAAACTGCACCGTTTTTCGGAATCCAACATTTTCACTGAAATAGCGCACGGTGTTGGAATCCACCCTGACAGAAAAAAGACCCCAGCCAATGAGCAGGAAAAAGAGGCTTGATCCTGCAATAATACGCCCGTCATGCGTACGGATCCAGCGGCTGTAACGTCTGGAACGTGCTGAAATGCCCTGTGGCTCGTGATTTTCCCGGAAGTCGATTTTCGGATTCACGATTGCCAGTATCGCCGGTACGAAAAGCACCGTCAGTACAAAAGCGAGCATGGCTGCGGTCGCAGTCGCGATTCCCAGTGTTTTAATGGGGATCACCTCCGAGATTCCCAGCGACGCAAACCCTACCGCCGTGGTGAGCGACGTGAGCAGAATGGGCAGAAAATTTTTGTGCATGCTGTAATGGATCGCCTGCTCGTTCGGCATGCCCTTTCTGCGGCCCAGCAAGTAGATCCAGAAAATATGCATCGCATCGGCAATGCCGATGGCGACGATGAATACCGGCATGTTGGCCGTAAAGTTATTCAGGCGGTAGCCCAGCAGTACCTGTACGGCAAGCACGATCAAAAAGGTAAAGACGACCACCGACAGCGAGAGCATGACGGCCGAAGGACGCCTGAAAATCAGAAAAAGCAGGACGATGGCAATAATCAACACAAGCGGTGTAAACGTGGCCACGTCATGCTCTCCCAGTTCGATGAATGCCATATTCAACACCGGACCGCCGCCGAGATAAAACCGGTAGCCGCTTTTTGCTTCCTGCGCCACAATCGCTTCGGCTGCCGCTTTAAGCCTGGCGGAGACCTCGGGGTCATCCCCCGCTTTTGGGGTCATCCGCGCTACAATCATGGTGGTTTTGGCATCCGCGCTGATCATGCGTCCCGCCAGCATCTCCTCGTTTAATGCGATACGCTGCTTTTGCGCCAAATCCGCTTTGCTGAGCGTGTCAATCGTACCGGAGGCAATAAAATCCTCCACAATCACCTCATCGCTCTCTTTAGGATCGGCATGCACATACTGATAATTGGTAATGGAATCGACACGGGCAATGTCGGAAGTTTTCCAGAAACGCTCCGTGATGCGATCGATTACATGTAAGGCTTTCGGATTGAAAATGCCCGTTTCATCGCGGAACACGACAATCACGGCATCATCGTTGCCAAACACGCTGCGGAACCGGTCGTAATCTTTGAGAATTGGCGAATCTTCGCCAAACCAGATACGGTAGCTGCCTTCAAATTCAAGATGCTTCAGCTGTGTGGCAAACAGCAGGGTCAGCAGCGGAATGCTCAAAGCAAAAAACCAGCGGAAGCGGATAATAGTTTTTACCAGACGATCCATAACAATCCTTTAAAAATAGGCGGCAAGCTTGATGCCGATACGCTCATGGCGCCCAAGCAGCGCAAACGCGGTGGCTTCCCTGACGGAAGGTTCAATATAGCGGTAGTCGAGGTTCAGTTTCATGCTGCTGCCCAGACGGGTCTCAAATTCCAGATAGCTCATCTGCTCGTCATACTCCATATCGTGCACGACTCCGCCGACAAAGCTGCTGCTCTGCGCATCGTTAAAGGCGTAACGCACTCCCAGAAACAGGTCATTCTGAAAAGTTTCAAAAAGATCCAGATCACTGTATTTTCCGCTTTCAAGCGTTTCATAGCGGTAATACTCGCCAATCAGTCCCAACTCCCCGCCATGCGAATCGAATGCGACGCTATGCTCAACGCCAAGGCCCGCATGCCAGTAATCGGAGATAAGCCTTTCATCAATCACATCTGCATACAGGGCTTCGACTTTTACCAGCGTCGCTCCGATCACGGCAGTGTTGTAGGTCATCGCCTTGTTGACGCGATACGCATGCTGGCGCATCGTCACAGCCGATCCGTCAAGCGCTCCATCAGGAGCGAAATAGCGCTGCGAGTCATAACCGTGTTCCAGAATCAACGCATAATCAAGCGCGATCTCTGTCTCCGTAGAACCCGAAAAACTCACATACACGCTCGGTTCATCCCTTGAGTTTTCCGTTTGCAGCGTTTCATCATACGTTACGAATGCAGGAAAAAAATTATAGACATACGGGCTTTTTGCCATAGGCTGATCGGCCTCTTCGAACTTCACGATAAGACTCAGCGTCCCCTGCTCCATATAGTAACTGTAGCCACCGTTGGCGGCTCCGATCTTGTCGGTAATGAAAAGATCGCTGCGCCAGTCCTGCACATTGAAACCGTCAACGATATTCCGCGCTTCGAGCGCGCCCCAGAATCTGATATTGCGCCCCGCAAACCACTGAGAAGAATCGGTCGTGTACGTTCCATAGAGTTCATCAAGGCGCGCAAAAGTTCGCCCGCTATGCTCTGATTCGGCTTGAAAATCGTACCAGTCCTGCTGCGCATACATGCGGGCCGAAAGCTTCAGAGCATCTTCCGCATAGGTGAGTTCCAGCGCTTCAAAGGCATTCAGCCCATGGTCATGTTTATCCGATGGAGCGAGCAGGTACACCTGTGCATCCAGTCCGACATGAGCGCGCATCTGTACCTCTGCGGCAATTCCCGGCAATGTGAGCAGTAAAAAAAGAAAACGTTTCATCACTTCAATACGCGTTTATTGAAATCAGCATCGCTTAAGCCGTTTTTCACGCTTTCGTTGCGCCATACCAGGATGGTCTGTTTGTCATTCTGGTGGTTTGTCATCGTGATTTTTCCCATACGCCAGACGCCGCCGATCTTTTTGTAATCTTCAAAAACCGCAGTTTTAAGCAGAGCGTTTTTACGGTCGTAATAGTCTACTTTTCGAACCAGATAGTTTTCGGTATCCACCCATGATACCTGCTTGGTGTACCCTGAATTTTCATCTTTGGGTATCCGTTCGCTCTCATACATTGTGACGCCCTCAAGCGTAACGGATTTGGCATCCCCGCTGTAGCGGTATTTATCCACATTAAAAGCGCTCAGATCCTCATAGGAGAATTCGCTCCCCATAAATGCCCCCGATTTATTACTGCCAGATATACGTTTGGTCCGCTTCAGTGCCGGCAGATAGAGCCACTGGTCGTCATCCCGCTCACTATGCTCGTAGTTGAGAAATTTTGTACCCTTGACATCCGCAGGAGAGAGAAACTCCATCAGCGATTTGTCGCCCTCCTCTTTTTCAAGGACGGCCATACGCATCGTCCGTTCGCTTTTCTGGCCGTTGGCATTGACAAGCGTCATCGACATTTCTGATCGTGCATCGACGAAGCCCTCCATTGCCGCATCGCTCTTTTTCGCAACCTCATAATTACTCATACCCATCAGTGCCACACCGCAAAGTAGAAAAAGCAGGCTTTTTCGCATTTCCAAATCCTCCCGTTGAAATAATGTTGACAATGTTAACATAGTAATGTAGACATTGTCAACATCAAGAGAGTGTGTTATAATCCGCTTATGAAACTGGCCTATCATCATGGAAATCTCAAAGAATCTCTTGTTGCTACCGCTTTGGAAATGATTGAGAAAGAGGGTCTTGCAAGTGTGACACTCCGAGAACTGACAAAACGGCTCGGAACATCGCGCTCGGCGGTGTATCGTCATTTCGAATCGAAAGAAGCGCTTTTACAGGAGGTCATATTTGCAGGTTTTGCCATGCTTGAAGATGCCATAGCCCCTATTTTGATGCAACGCGACTACAGTGTTATCAAACGCTTTTCCATGATGGGACGCGCTTATGTGGAATTCGCTCTGGCACATCCGGCCATCTACCGGATGATCTTCGGGCATGAGCTGCAGCGCGAACGTGAAGAAAAATGCGACATGCAGGATCAAACTCAGGCTACCGGTTTTCATGCGCTGATTACCCTGCTGCAGGAGGGTCAGGAAGCGGGTGTTTTCAAAAAAGAGGATCCCATGCTTCAGGCAACCGTCGTCTGGTCAATGGTACACGGCGTCTCCAATCTTCTGATTGACGGGCATATTATGATTCAGGACAATATTGAGGCGATTTTCGAAATGGGCACCCGTACTCTCATCGAGGGCATACGGGCCTGAGGATTACATGTAAGCGTTACGCTTTGCTGTTTTCGAGGTTATAGAAGTAGTTGGTCGCTTCGACGAATCCGTCGACGCTGCCGCAGTCAAAGCGTTTTCCCTTGAAACGGTAGGCAATGACCATCCCTTTTTTCGCCTGTTCGCAAAGTGCATCGGTAATCTGAATCTCGCCGTTTTTACCCGGTTTGGTATTTTTGATCATATCGAAAATGTCGGGCGTGAGAATATAGCGGCCGATAACGGCAAGGTTGCTCGGCGCTTTGTCGTTGTCGGGTTTTTCCACCATGTTGGAAACCATATAGACCCCGTCTTCAATCTCTTTGCCTTCAATTACACCGTATTTGTGCACCTCTTCCATAGGGACTTCCATCGTCGCCACGATACAGCATTTGTATTTGGCGTAAAGATCGACCATCTGCTTGAGTACGCCGTCCCCGTCGGGATTGTAGCAGAGGTCATCCGCAAGCACGACGGCAAAAGGGTTTTGAAACCCCACAAGGACATGCCCTTTATAGATCGCATCCCCCAGACCTTTCATCTCGTTCTGGCGGGTATAGGTGAAGGTACAGTTGTTCATGATACGGCGGATATCGGTCAGAAGCTCCTCTTTTGAAGAACCCTTGATTTGATGTTCGAGCTCATAGGAGATGTCGAAATGATCCGTGATTGCCCGCTTGCCGCGTCCGGTGATGATGGCCATGATATCGCATCCCGCTTCCATGGCCTCTTCGACCCCGTACTGGATCAGCGGCTTGGTGAGAATGGGCAGCATCTCCTTGGGCATCGCTTTGGTCACCGGCAGAAAGCGTGTTCCATAGCCCGCTGCGGGAAAAAGACATTTTTTTATCATGTTCTACTCCTTGAATATTGAACCGTCATTCTAGTGTTTTACTGTTTACAGGGCCTTTAATGCCTCTGCGGCATTATTACGGATCGTATCAAAATCACCGCTGCCGATCAGTTGTGGCGTTGCAATCCATGAGCCCCCCACACACAGGACATTGGGCTGGGCAAGATACTCCGCCATGTTTTGCAGGTTGATCCCGCCCGTCGGACAGAATGCCACATTGCCAAACGGTCCGGCAAACGCCTTGAGCGCCCCGACACCGCCGACGATATTGGCAGGAAAGAGTTTGAAGGTATCCAGCCCGTACTCCAGACCCATCATAATGGCGCTGGCATTGGCCACCCCGGGAATCAGCGGAATCTTTTTATGGCTGGCATGGTGCAGCAGCGTCGGTGTGAAACCGGGACTGATGACGAACTCCACGCCCCGCGACTCGACCGCGTCGAACTGCTCGGCGTTAATGACCGTTCCGGCGCCAAGCACCATCTTGGGAACGGCTTTGGCAATCGCCTCTATGGCATCGAGCGCGGCAGGCGTACGCAGCGTCACTTCAATAATACGGATGCCCCCTTCGACAAGCGCTTCGGCCAATGCGACCGCTTTGGCGGCGTCATCAATGGCGACAACAGGAATTACGGGTGATATGGCAAGTATCTCTCTAGGTGTCATAGTTCATCTCCTGGCAGAGTAAAGGTGCAGGCACCTTCATCGGCACCGTTACATGTAAGGCGCATCATCGCGAAGAGTTCGCGTCCCATTCCGTGTCGATGCGCACTCATATCCACCGCTGTTTCAGGACGTGTATAAAGGGTCTGCGCATCGACAAGCAGCTCCAGCGTCCCGGCATCGGCATCGAGACGTATCATGTCGCCGTCACGCACTTTGGCGATCAGACCACCTTTAAGCGCTTCGGGACTCATGTGTATGGCTGAGGGCACCTTGCCCGAAGCGCCGGACATTCTGCCATCCGTCACAATTGCCACCTTGAAGCCGCGGTCCTGAAGCACGCCCATGGGTTTCATCAGCCCGTGCAGCTCCGGCATGCCGCAGGCGGCAGGCCCCTGATAACGCACCACCGCAATGAAGTCGCGATCGAGTTCGCCCGCTTTGAACGCAGCCTCAAGCGCTTCTTGCGATTCAAAGGTCAGCGCAGGCGCTTCAATCACTTTCTGATGCGCTTTGAGGGCGGAGGTTTTAATGACGCTCTGCCCCAGATTGCCGCGAAGCAGACGCACGCCGCCATGCGCGTCAAAGGGCGCAGCGACGCTGCCGATCACGTCACGGTTGCGCGATGCCTCAGGCGAGGGTATCCAACTTAAGACGCCGTTTTCCCACTGCGGTTCCTGCAGATAACGTGAGAGCCCCTGCCCCATGATGGTCTCGACCGATTCGTGCAGCAATCCTGCTCCCAGCAGTTCGCCGATCACGACACCCATGCCGCCCGCTTCATGAAAATGGTTCACATCCGCCGAACCGTTGGGATACATCCTGCACAGCAGCGGTACGACATGCGAAAGCGCGTCGAAATCTTCCCATGTCAGAATGATGCCCGCCGCGCGCGCCATCGCTATGAGGTGAATGGTGTGGTTCGTTGAACCTCCGGTTGCAAGCAGTCCGACGATGGCATTGACAAAACTTTTTTCATCCAGCATCCGGCCAATCGGCATGAACGCATCGCCGTTTCTGCGCAGTCCCACAAGACGCTGCGCGGCCGCTTCGGTCAGGGCATCGCGCAGCGGCGTATTGGTTGGCACGAACGAGCTGCCCGGAAGGTGCAGTCCCATGATTTCCATGAGCATCTGGTTGGAGTTGGCCGTGCCGTAGAACGTACAGGTTCCGGGTGCATGATAGGATGCCGCTTCGGTGGAGAGCAATACATCCCGACCGATTTTACCGGCCGTATATTCCTGACGCACCTTGGCTTTTTCGGCATTGCTGATACCCGAGGGCATCGGTCCCGCAGGAACGAATACGGCAGGCAAATGTCCGAAGCTGAGCGCACCGATAAGCAGTCCGGGAACGATCTTGTCGCACACGCCCAGATAGAGCGCACCGTCAAACATGTTGTGCGAAAGCGCGATCGCGGTGCCCATGGCGATAGTGTCGCGGCTGAAAAGGCTCAGATCCATGCCCGGCTGCGACTGGGTGATCCCGTCGCACATCGCCGGAACACCGCCGGCTACCTGTGCGCTCACGCCAAGCTGCGCCAGTGCGCGTTTGATCAGCGGCGGATAGGTCTTGTAGGGCTCATGCGCGGAGAGCATGTCATTATAGGCCGTGACGATCGCCATGTTCAAACGCTGATCGCCCAGCATCGCATTTTTTTCATCGCCTTCGAGCGACGCGGCGCCATGGGCGAGGTTGCTGCATCCGAGAACCTTGCGGTTGACCCCTTCGCCGATCGAAGCTTCCAGCCGCTGCAGATAGAGTGTGCGGCTGGTACGGCTGCGTTCGATAATGGCTTCCGTGACCGCTTCAAGCACCTTACTGGGCATAATACACCTCGATTTTCTGCGCCGTTTCCGCACGTAAAAAAGCGCGAATCGGCATCGTTTCGACAGGACCTTCCTGAAGTGCGGCCGAATAGACCTGCCACTTCTCGTCCCCTTCGATATGCACTATGAGGTGTTTTGAGCGGGCGAGTTTGTTCAAAGAGAGCGTCATCCGCTCACAGGGTGCCACCGGCGGTGTCAGTGCCACACAGCTCTGCGTGGTTGTCAATGCTTTTTGGAGTGTTGCCGCTTCAGGAAAAAAAGAGGCGGTATGTCCGTCGGTTCCCATGCCAAGCACGCAGACATCGATCTCCCCTTCAATCGCGTCAATCCGTTTGCAACAGGCGGCTTCGCCCTCATACGGTGTCGCTTCCGCACTTTTGAGCCCGACAAATTTTGCCGCCGCGGCCCGATCTTTTAAAAGGGTTTCGCATACCAGCCGTTCGTTACTCCGGGCATCATCGCTCGCTACCCAGCGCTCGTCGACGAGTGTCACCGTCACTTTGTCCCACTCCAGATCCATATGGCTCAGACGCTCGAAAAGGGGTTTGGGCGTCGAACCTCCGGAAAGGGCGAGAAATGCATGCCCTTTACCCGAAATAGCATCCTGAAGCAATGCTGCGATCCGGTGGGAAAGGCTTACATGTAAGGCTTCGCGGACATCAAAAAGATGCAGCTGCAGGTTACTCTTCTTCATGCCAGCTTCGACCATCACGTTCTATCATGGCAATCGCGGCAGTGGGACCGTCGGTTCCGGCCGGATAGTTCTTCATCGCCACAACGTTTTCCGCCCATCCCTGAAGAATCAGGTCAGCCCACTTCCATGCCGCTTCAACCTCATCCAGACGCATGAAATGTGTGGGGTTTGCGCGAATGACATCGAGCATCAGGCGCTCATACGCCAGCGGTTTTCGCGCGGCGTCAATCGGTGCATTGAGTTCCAGTTCGACCGGCTGAAGGCGCATCTGTTCGGTGAGTCCGGGAATTTTGTTCATCAGCTTTAAGGTGATCGATTCTTTGGGCTGCAAAGAGATAACCAGCTTGTTCTGGCTGATACAGCGCCCCCTGTTTGCAAAAATGGAGTACGGCACGCTTTTGAAGGAAATAACAATCTCCGAGTTGCGTTTGGACATGCGTTTGCCGCTGCGCAGATAAAACGGTACGCCGTTCCAGCGCCAGTTATCGATGTCGATGCGCATGGCCGCGAAGGTTTCGGTATTACTCTCTTCAACCCCCTCGCCTTCCCGGTAACCCGGAACTTCCTTGCCGTTAATGGAGCCTTTGGCATACTGGGCGCGCACCGTTTTGGTTTCAATATCGGGAATACTCATTGCACGCAGGGAGCGCAGTACTTTCACCTTCTCGTCACGTACCGCATCCGCATCAAGCGAACAGGGCGGCTCCATCGCAACCAGACACACCAGCTGCATGAGGTGGTTCTGAATCATGTCGCGCAGCGCGCCGTAGTCGTCGTAATAGCCCCAGCGCCCTTCAACGCCGACATCTTCACTGACCGTGATCTGGACGTGGTCAATATTGCTGGCATCCCACAGCGGCATGAAAAAGCGGTTGGAAAAACGCAGTGCCATGATATTCTGGACGGTCTCTTTTCCCAGATAGTGGTCAATACGGTAGATCTGCTTCTCTTCAAAATATTTGAGCACCTCGACGTTGATCACCCGGGAGGACTCCAGATCACGACCGATCGGTTTTTCCAAAACCACCCTGGAATCCGGCGTCACAAGAGCGCTGAGACTCATGTTGCGGCAGATTGCGCCGAAAAAATCCGGTGCGGTCGAAAGGTAATAGAGACGCTCGCGCGTTGGCATTTCATTCAGCATCGCTTTAAGCGCGTCATACGTCGTGATATCGGGCAGATCCACGCGGGCAACCTCAAGCCGTTCAAGGAAGAACGCCATCTTTTCGGCATCAAACTCCTCTTTGGGAAGGAACTCTTCCATTTTCTCTTTGACCAGTGCAATGTGTTCGTCACGGGACATTTCCCGCCGTGTCACGGAAATAATGCGACTTTCGCTGCTGATAAATCCGTCGTTGGCGATATGATAGAGCGCCGGCATCAGTTTGCGGAATGCAAGATCTCCGTGTCCGCCGAAGATGACAATATCGATTAAATTATTCTGTTCGCTCATAATAAATCCCAATTGGTAAACTTTCACTAGTGCAACATTACTATAAATTGCTTCTCTTTGCATTACAAAGCTGATCAACCTTTAATCAAAAGCTGGAATTCAACCGCTTGTAAATAAACTTTTAAACAAGATTCTTCTATAATCTTGCACCTTTGATAGACCCTGAAATTTGACCCAAAGATTGCTCATTATGAAAAGTTCCAAATTTATGATCCTCGGCTTTGTCAGTGCGCTGGGCATCATGTCACTAACCCTCGCTCCTTCGCTGTTTGCCAAAAGCGATACCGATACCGCCACCACGCCGACAGTAGAAGCTTCCCGGCTGCAGTCGCTGGCCAAATTCACCAAAGTCCTCGGCATCGTCGAAAAATACAATGTAGACGAGATCACCATTGAGGAGATCATGGACAAGGCGTTGCAGGGGCTGATGACCAATCTCGATGCCCATTCAAGCTATCTCAACACCAAAAGCTTCGACAACCTCAAAATCCAGACCAACGGCGAATTCGGCGGTCTGGGGATCACCGTAGGCATGCGCGACGGCGCACTCACCGTCATTGCGCCCATCGAGGGCACCCCGGCGGATAAAGCGGGACTCAAGGCCGGAGACATCATTCTGCGCATTGACGGCGAATCCACACTGAATATGACCATCGATGATGCCGTCAACATCATGCGCGGCAAGCCCGGCACACCGATTGATCTGACTCTGGTCCGCAAAGGGGAAAGCGAGCCGCTGGAAATCAATATCGTCCGCGATATCATCAAGATCCAGTCCGTTTATGCCAAGCAGATCGGCGAAGACATTCTTTATATCCGTGTCACCAGCTTTGATAAAAAGGTAGTGGATGACGTGGCGACGGAACTGAAAAAACGCATGGTTCACAACAAGGGGATCATTCTCGACCTCCGTAACAATCCCGGCGGACTGCTTGATCAGGCCGTCGGTCTGGTAGACCTTTTTGTCGACAAGGGCGAGATCGTTTCCCAAAAAGGACGCGATGAAGCCGAAAACCGCTCTTTCGAAGCCAGTAGCGCTGCGACGCTGACAAAAGCGCCTCTCGTCGTCCTGATTAATGAGGGAAGTGCCAGTGCTTCCGAAATCGTCAGCGGTGCCCTGCAGGATCATAAACGCGGTGTACTCGTCGGACAGAAAACCTTCGGTAAAGGAAGCGTACAGGTGATTCTTCCTATTACCGAAACCGAGGCGATCAAGCTCACTATCGCACGCTATTACCTGCCAAGCGGCCGCACCATTCAGGCCATCGGCGTAACTCCCGATATTGAAGTCGAACCGGGTGAAGTCAAGACGCGGGAAAACAAGTTCAAAATCAAAGAGTCGGATCTGAAAAAACATCTGGAAAGCGAACTTGAAAAGATCGACGATACCAACAGCAGTGTTGAGACGATGCTTGAGAGTAACGATGACAATAAAACCACAATTACACCGGAAATGATGAACAAAGATATTCAGCTCAAAGAGGCTGTGGATATCGTCAAAGCCCTGATTATCGTAAAAGGAGAAAATTAAGTTATGGAAAAACGTGAACTGCTTTATGAAGGCAAAGCCAAACGGCTTTACCGTACGGATGATCCGGATCTTCTGATTTCGGAATTCAAAGATGACCTGACCGCATTCAACGGTCTTAAAAAAGACAGCGAAGCCGGGAAGGGCGCTCTCAACAACCGTATTTCGACCGAGCTTTTCAAACTGCTGGAGAAAAACGGCGTCCCCACCCATTTTGTGAAGATGCTTGATGAGAATCACATGCTGCACAAACATGTCGATATCATCCTTATCGAAGTGATCGTCCGCAACATTGCTACCGGAAGCCTCAGCAAAAACCTCGGCATTCCCGATGGTAAAGTTCTTCCTTTCACGCTTGTGGAATTCGATTACAAGAACGATGCACTGGGAGACCCCAAACTCAACGACCAGCACTGTCTGATTCTCGAACTGGTCGAGAGTTTCGAAGAGCTTGATCAGCTCCGTGCCATGGCGCGCAAAGTCAACGATATTCTCCGTCCCTATTTCCATGCCAAAGGCCTCAACCTCGTCGACTTCAAACTTGAATTCGGTAAAGACCGCGACGGCAACATCATTCTTGCTGACGAAATCAGCCCGGACAACTGCCGTTTCTGGGACATCGAGACCGGAGAAAAAATGGACAAGGACCGCTTCCGTCAGGGAATGGGCGGTTTGAAAGTTGCCTACGAGGAAGTCCTCAAGCGTATTCTTAATAATGAAGAAGCCACTTACGAAGCGATTATGGATCGCGCACTGGAAGGAAAAGCATGAAAGCTGTCGTCAATGTATTTTTAAAAGCGGGAGTCCTCGACTCTCAGGGAAAAGCCGTCCACCACGCACTTGATTCACTGAAATTCGAAGGCGTTCAGGATGTTCGCGTCGGCAAGCAGATTGTTATCGAACTTTCGCATAGCGATGCAACAAAAGCGAAATCGGAAGTCGAGCAGATGTGTGAATCGCTTCTGGCCAATACCGTCATCGAAGACTACAGTATCGAGCTCCTCTCATGAAAGTCGGTATCGTCCAGTTTCCCGGGACCAACTGCGAGTACGACACCCGTTATGCGTTTGAACAGCTCGGATGTGAAACGGAAATTCTCTGGCACAAGACCGAAAGCATTTCCGAAGGCACCGACCTGCTCGTCGTTGCCGGAGGCTTCAGTTACGGAGACTACCTTCGCAGCGGTGCCATCGCACGCTTCAGTCCCATAATGAATGCGGTCAGCAATTTTGCCAAAGACGGAGGCAAAGTCCTTGGAATCTGTAACGGATTTCAGGTTCTGACCGAATCGCGCCTGCTTCCTGGCGCCCTGAAACGTAATGAGCACCTGCACTTTCTTTCGCGTCACCATCATCTCAAGGTCGTTGCCAACGACAACGCTTTTTTGAACCGTCTAAGTTCGGGGGATGTCGTGAATATTCCCATCGCGCATCATGACGGTAACTTCTACATTGATTCCGATGGGCTCAGATCCCTTTACGACAACGATCAGGTGCTGCTGCACTACTGCGATGAAAACGGGGCCATCTCCAATCCCAACGGTTCTGTTGATGCCATTGCTGGAATCTGCAACAAAGAGAAAAACGTCTTTGGTCTGATGCCGCATCCCGAACGCGCCATGGAAGCGATCCTCGGTTCGGCTGATGGCAGGAAGATGCTCGAAGGGTTTCTGAGCGCCTGATGCGTCTGCTTGCGCTCCTACTCGTTTTCTGCCTTTTCCTCTCTGCGGAGGATGAGGAGTATGGCTACAGCGACACTCCGGAAGTCGCGCAGAAAATCCTCTACAGCTCTTTTGAAAAACTCCCCGAATCGCTTTTTAAAGGAGAGCTCTTTTCCATCACGCTCAAGACCCTCTCAACCGAAGAGTATTTTGAACGCATCGCCTACCGTTTCAACCGGGGCGTCGGCGTCCGTCTCGTCAATGAACTGCCCATCGAACGCCGTGAAGGGCCCTACTACTACCATACCTTCTATTTTGTCGCTACCGGGGACTATGTCCGTATTCCCGATGTGACTGTAGCACTCGTTTTCAGCGATTTTCACCAGAGTGATCTGGCCTATCTCGCCGGAAAGTCCATTGATGTCATTGCTCTCAATCCCCCCTCTGATTTCTCTCAGGTGATCGCAGACGGATTCACGATAGAGCAGTACAAAGCCAACCATTATGACGATACGCACTACATCGTTCTTTTCGATGCACTCGTCACCCGAGGTGCGGTCGATGCTTTTACAATCACGCAGGCTACGAAACAGGGATTTGAATCCAACAGCAGCGGCATCGACGAAAGCCGCTTCACCTACTATGCCATCATTCCCAAACGGCTTGAACAGCTCGAGTTCACTTTTTTTGACCGTGCGAAAGAGCGCTTTGAAAAACGGATCGTTCCCATTATTGTCGATGATGACAGCGTCTCGACGCAAAGCGATCTCAAACCCAGAGATCACAGGCACATGCAGACCAAACTTTTCATCGCGCTCGGCGTTGCGGGTGCGGCATTGCTGCTCGCACTGATACGCCGCCGTTTCATCTACCTGCTGCTGACACTCGTTGCAGGCGGCTATGCGATGACGATCGCCGTTCCCATCGAACATGTCTGCGTGAAAGCACAGCGTCCGATCTACCTGCTGCCGATGCGCGGTTCCACCGTATTTGAAACGACACAGATGC
Source organism: Sulfurimonadaceae bacterium (assembly GCA_050305515.1). GTDB lineage: Bacteria > Campylobacterota > Campylobacteria > Campylobacterales > Sulfurimonadaceae > JAFGUB01. The sequence goes on along the minus strand of JBNLFL010000042.1, from coordinate 29,441 downwards.
AGACACGTTTCGAGCGCGAGGGTGCCGTCAAGGGATATGTGAAAATCAAACTCGATAACAATCAGATAGGATGGATTCGTGAAGACGATCTTTGCACGCCTTAAATTTTACTACGCGCTTCTGATGATCTTCATCGGCATGACGCTGATGATCCTCTTTTTTCCGTTTGTAAAAAAGCCGTGGGCGCAAAAACTGAGTGCCTGGTTTATACGTCTTTTTATATTCATTCCGGTAAAGACCAAAGGGAGTGTCGATCCTGATGTGCAGATGTTCGTCGTGAATCATCAAAGCGACATCGATATCGGCATTATAGAAACCATCACCACTCTGGACCTTGCATGGGTTGCGAAAAAAGAGCTTTTCGATGTCCCCTTTTACGGATTGCTGCTGAAACTTCCCAATGATATCCCGGTAGAGCGCGAGAGCAAGACCTCTCTGATCAAGCTCCTCAAAGATGCCAAGGACCGTCTTGATGACGGTCGTGTCATTACGATTTTTCCTGAAGGGACACGTTCTCCGGGTAAAAAGATGCTCCCCTTCAAAGCCGGTCCGCAGATGCTCGCCAATAAATTCGGCCTGCGCGTTCAACCTGTCGTGCTGATCAATACCGCCGATTATTTCAATATCAAGAAAAAGCACTACAGCCCCGGCAGCGTCACCGCACTCTTTATGGACGCCTTTACGGTCGACAAAGAGGATAAAGAGTGGTACGCCCGCCTTCAGGAATCCATGCAAAAGGTCTACGACGATGAGTTGGCAAACCATCCTCGCCATCGGTAGCGGCGGCTTTCTCGGTGCCGTGCTTCGTGCCTGGCTCAACGGATTCATCAACAACCGTGTGCCGCACGAACTTCCATTCGGTACGCTCGGCGTCAACCTCATCGGTTCCCTGATTATGGGTATTCTGTTTGCCTACTTCATGTACACCACGCTTTTCTCCTTACATGTAAAGTCATTTCTCTCTACCGGAATGCTCGGCGCACTGACCACCTACTCGACATTTGCCATTGAAAGCTTTGTTTTACTGCATGGCGGTCATCTGATGCTGGGACTAAGCAATATGGCGCTTAATGTTTTTGGAACCGTTGCCATGGCGGCCGCCGGATTCCTCGGTGCATCCCACTATCTTAAATAGCAAAGGCGCGTCATGATCACTACTCCATACCTCTGTGTCGACGGAATTATCGAAATTACACTGCATGGCGAATTTTCAGGCATTGTTCTCATTGACCGGCTCAACCCACCGCATGGCACGGCACTTCCGGGAGGATTTGTCGATGTCGGCGAAAGCGTCGAAGCTGCTCTCAAACGGGAAATGCTTGAAGAGACCGGAATCGATGTGGAAATCACCCACCTGCTGGGGCTCTACTCCAATCCGTCGCGCGATCCGCGTTTTCATACGGTTTCAGCAGTCTACATCTGCCGGGCCGACACCCTTCCCGTCGCCGGTGACGATGCCGCCAATGCCCGTCTTGTAGCACTTGAGGATCTTGAATCCCTTCACTATGCTTTTGACCACGGAAAGATCATTGCAGATTATCTGACGCACAAGCGCAACGCGTCGCTTTACATGTAACGCCATTCATTAGGCTTCGCTATAATCATTTTCATGAAAAAGCATCTCACCGATCCCATTACGGCACTGCCGAGACGTTTGAAAAACTCCCTTCGCACCAAAATCAGAAAACGTGCGATTGAGCAGGCCAAAGTCACCATCATACTCGCACAAAAAGACATTAACACCTTCAGTGAAGAGGAGCTTGAGATCATCATCGCCGATGAAGAGCGCAAAATCCATGACAAAATCAAGAGCATGACACTGATGGGCGTTTTGGCATTTTTGGGAATTTCCCTCTTTTAAAATGCTGCGTTCCCTCTATCGTACCCTGCTGAGCTACACCCTTTTCAGACGCTATTTCGGCACGCTTTTTTTGCTGCTGCTCATTCTCGTGCTCCTGCTTGAAATATCACTCTTTTACAGCGATCTTTTTGCACTGCTTGAGCATCCTGAAAAAGAGACGCTAATCTATTTTTTTACCTTCAAATGGGTGATCATCGCAGCCGTAACGCTACTTTTCTTTACCCTCTTTTACAGATGGCGCCCCAAAAAGAACATACCGACGCCGACTGCCGCGGAAGAAAAAAAGCGTGATCCCATGCTGACGCGTGCCACTGAGGAAAAGCTGGAGCGGTTGCTGCAGAAAGAGAAACTGGAAAACCGGGCGGAAAAGATTTTAAAGAAGCACTAGCTACCGATGGTAACGATCTCGTCGCTGCACCACCGGGCCAGGTCGCTGTCATGGGTGATAAGTAGCATGCCGATCTCGCCCAGCATGCCCACGAGCATCTGCATCACATCAAGCTGAATGACGTTGTCAAGTGCCGAAGTCGGTTCGTCCAGCAGCAGCAGTTTTGGTTTCATCAGCAGGGCGCGAACCATGGATGCGCGCTGCAACTGGCCACCGGAGAGTTCATGCGGCAGCTTCTCAAGCAGCGCACGATCAAGCTGCATCCTCTCAAGATAGACGTCAATGCCCTCCGTCAAGGCGACGTCGGATATCTGGTTAAAGAGCGAATAACTCGGATGGAACGAGCTGTAAGGGTCCTGAAACACTTCAGAGAGTGACGAAACGCTTATGGTGCCGCGCAGCGGCTTCAGATTGCCAAGAATCAACTCAAAAAGTGTACTCTTTCCCGAACCCGAGGGCCCGACAATCGCCTTGATCTCGCCGCGTTTGAGCGTTAGAGAAAAGTTGCTATAGAGGAGCTTGTCCGGCGCATAGCCAAAATCAAGGTCCGCAATCTCCAGAAGTATCTCATCCATCAGAACTGAAATCGAAACCCAAGAAACCAGGAGCTGTTATAGTTGATATCCGCAGCATCGAAATTGGTATCGATATGACGATATCCGGCAATAATATGACCCCGTTCGATCATCTCGACCCCCATCAGGGCTCGGTACTCGATGTAATTTTTCGCGTCACTGAAACTGAGCACTTCGGGAGAGTAATAAAACTCACCTGCCGCATAGACGGGTACGCCTACATGTAAAGGCAACAGGTAGCGCACCTGAAGTCCCAGAGGAATCGCAGAAAAATCTTCATCGCTGATACGTGTATAGACATACTTTACCCCCATGCCGATACTCAGCGCATTGTTGGGTCCGAAAGGGCGCTGCAGCAAGAACGAGGCATCAACCAGCCCCTCCGTCTTGTGCAGGTCGCTGTGTTCTTCACTCCCCTTGATGTAACGGAATCCGAAAAAAGTGCTGTCAGGCATGACCGCTTCATTGAACTGTCCCATATCGAAACGCAGCGACGCTTCGAAATCCTTGTCGTTGATGTTGAGTTCGGCGACATGAAATGCCAGCAGCGCCGAGGCACCTGCAAACATCATCGTGATTATTTTTAACATTGGCTTCCTTCCTGAATTTTCGCAATCGTGGTTGTCGTGCTTTTTCCCTCGACAAAATCGACCAGTCTGAGCTCTCCTGCAAACTCCGTTCCTACCACGTGTTTACCTTCATAATCGCCTCCCTTGACCAGCACGTCGGGACGGATCATTTTAATGAGTTTATAGGGTGTATCATCACCAAACGTGACGACATAATCAACCGATTCCAGAGCGGCAAGAATGTAGGCGCGGTCATCTTCGGTATTGACCGGGCGCGTCGGCCCTTTGAGCGCACGGACAGAGGCGTCGGAGTTGAGCCCGACAATCAGAATGTCCCCGAAACTTTTCGCTTTTTGCAGATACTTCACATGCCCTACATGTAAAATGTCGAAACAGCCGTTAGTAAAGACAATTCGCTTGCCACCGTCGCGGCAGTAGCTGACAATGTGTCCAATCTCTTCAAAGGTCTTGATGTGCGCATCTGAACTGCTCTGATGCAGGCTCGACTCATAGGTGACAATCTCGTCAAGCGTCACCGTGGCCGAACCGATTTTCCCTACGACCACACCCGCAGCCAGATTGGCGAATTTTGCCGCGTCATCGATTCCAAGTCCGGCGCTCAGTGCAAATCCCAGCGAGGCAATAACCGTATCACCCGCACCCGTGACATCGAACACTTCGCGGGCCACAGTGGGAAAGCGCTTGACGCTGCCGTCATAAATGGCGATGCCGTCTTCGGAGAGGGTGATCATGGAGCGATCGAGTTCACACTCCTCCTTGAGCCATAGTAGCGCCGCTTCGAGCGATGCGTCATCTTTAATGACAATTCCCGTCGCTTCGATCGCCTCTTTTTTGTTCGGTGTCAGCAGATGCGCGCCGCGATACTTTCTATAATCGCGTCCTTTGGGATCGACCAGTACCTTGATGCCTTTGGCGCGCGCACGGGCAATGATTCCCTGTACCAGACTCTCTCGAAGCACCCCTTTGCCGTAATCGGAAAGAATGATCATTGCCACTCCATCCAGCAACGTTTCAAGCGAATCGAGAACGGCTGAAACCGAAGCATCGCTGATTGATTCCTTTGACTCCCGGTCGTAACGCAGAATCTGCTGGTTTGCTGCAATCACACGGCTTTTTTTACTGGTTTTGCGCCCCGCCTGGGTGATGAGCGCACCCGTATTGACGCCGATGGCCTCAAGCATGGCGGAAAGCTCCACACCGTTGTCATCATCGCCGATGACACCCGCGACACTTACGTTTGCACCCAGTGTTATGAGATTGTTGATAACATTGCCCGCACCGCCGAGCACCGTAGTCTCGCGACTGACGTCAACGACCTGTACGGGCGCCTCGGGAGAGATGCGTTCGCACCCGCCCCAGAGATAGTGGTCGATCATCAGATCCCCGACAACCAGAATATGCGGATGTTGATGACTCAGGTGCTCCACTAGTGTACTTCCTCGTCAAACAGGCGTTTGATCTCCGGAATATAGGCTTTGATCCCATCCTCAAGTTCAAAACGCGGCGCATAATCAAGCCCTTCGCGTGTCGTGGCAATATCGGCTTCCGTATGAAACTGATAGCGTCCCACAAACGGGTTGGGAATATACTCACACGTCAGTGCCGTTGCGAGTTCGCGCTGCAGCGTGTCCACAATGTCCTGAAACGACCTTGCTTTGCCGGTACCTACATTGTAGATGCCGCTTTGACGCGGATGCATCGCTTTGATGTTGGCCTGAATGATATCTTCAATATAAATGAAGTCCCGTTTGATTTTGTCGGAACCTTCAAAAAGTTTCGGATTTTTTCCAGAGAGAATCTGATGAGCGAACTGGACCACCATGGAAGCCGTTTTGTTTTTGAAAAATTCACGCGGTCCGTACACATTGAAATAACGCAGGCCGACGATGCTGATCTCTTCTCTGGCCATATATTCACGGGAGAGATGATCCATCATCAGCTTCGAAAAACCGTAAACGTTCTGCGGCGCTTCGCGTCCGACACGCTGCGGCGATTCGGCATTGCCGTAGGTAGCACCCGAAGAGGCATAAACCATGTTGGCGTTATGGGCAACCGCGAGATCGAGCAGATCTTTATAGGCGTTAAGGTTGGTGCGGATCATCAGATCCTGCTCCAGCGCCGTAGTATCGGAAATGGCGGCTTCATGAAAAATGTAATCAAACTGGTAATCATTAAGGAGTTTAACCAGAATTGCGGGATCGTTGATATCGCCGCTGATCACCTCGCCTCTGAATCCGATGAGATTCTTGAAATGCCCGAAACTCTTGAGATTGCCGTTGCTGAGCGTTTCACCGCTGCGAAAACTGTCAAGAACGACCACCTTGGCATCCGGATGCTGCTCCTGAAAATAGAAGGCCAGATTGGAACCGATAAAGCCGGCCCCACCGGTGATCAGTATGGTTTTGTTGCGTAGCGTGTCATCAATATAGCGCACTCTCAATCCTCTTTACATGTAATGGGAGGTATTGTAGCGAAAGGATGTTTAACCACTTTTTAGGCCTTTTGGCTTAGTACCATTTAAGATAGAACCAACTATAATGCACCGAATCAATTTCACTCAGGAGATATTAATGAAAAAAATCGCTCTTTCTCTGCTTGTTGCCGGTGCTGCCCTGATGGCTAATGACGGTGCTGCTCTGTTCAAAAAATGTGCTGCATGTCATGGTGCCAAAGCTGAAAAAGCTGCTCTGGGCAAATCTGCTATAATCGCGGGTCTTGATGCTGCTACTATTGCTGCCGACCTCAAAGGTTACAAAGCAGGCACTACTAACAAGCACGGCATGGGTGCGCTGATGAAAGGTCAGGTTGCTACATACTCTGACGCTGACATCGACGCTGTCTCTGCCTACATTTCAGGTCTGAAATAATTTTTTCTTCGCCGCGTCCTGCGGTGAAGCCTCTTTCCAAAATATCTTTTTAACCCCTTTTTTCTACGCTTTTTGACGCTTCCCCATGTTTCGGCACTTTCCGTTTCCTGTAAAAAATATTAAAAATATCTTAATTTTATACTTAACATAAAATTAACACTATAAATTTAAAATACAGAAACACTCTGACCTTTGGAGTCAGCAAGGCAGAGCCGTTTGGTGTTGTACACCGGAGTTCTTATACTATCACTTCCTTTGACATTTTCACGATAGTTTCCGGTGTCTTCCTCACATGAATCACAGGAGAGAAAATGTTTAAACCCCACCGTCTTGGCCAATCCCTTGTTGCAGCATCCCTGCTTGTCACCCTGTCGCATGCGACAGAAAACCTTGGCCTTATCAGTGTTGAATCTTCGACGATCGACGACCGTTTTTCGCAAAAAAAAGATGAAGTCTCTTCAACGACAACGCTCAGCGGCGAGAAGGTCGACAGTTCACATGTCGAGAACATTCAGCAGATGCTGCAACAGATACCGGGAATTACGACGGAATCCAGCACTGGCGATTCGCTCAAAATTCACATTCGCGGGGTTGAGAACCAGATGTACATGGGAGAAAAGCCCGGAGTGGCCGTCGTCATTGACGGGGTTCCTGTGTTTGAACGTACGGGCAAAGTCAATATCGATATGGACAATATCGAGAGCATCCGCGTTATCAAAGGCGGCGCAAGCTACCTTTTCGGTGACGATGCACTCTCGGGCGCGGTGATTATCACCACAAAACGCGGTGCCAAGTACAACAATATTTACGGTGCCGCGGAAGCGGGCAGTTTCGGCTACCAAAAATACGTCGCACGCGCCGGATATGCCAACGACGACCTCTCTTTTCACATTCAGGCCAGCGAGCGCAAAGCCGACGGCTATCATGAAAACGGTGATTACGATACCAAATATCTCAACGGAAAACTGCAGTATTACATCGACGACACCTCCGACATCAGTCTGGGAATGGAGTATTCGCAGCGCGAAAAAGATTCGCACGGCACCGTCGGCGGAGTTACGGAAGCAAGCGAGAATCCTGAAAGCATCTATAACGGCTATCAGCCCAGCCGCGATTATGCGCGTATGTTCGATGTGGACCTTTTTAAGCTCTTTGCCACCTATGCAAAGGATTTCGGCGCGCAGAGCAATCTGCTTCTGAATGCTTACATGTACACCGATACCACGGATTTCGTCTCTGCGCCCCAGACCAAAGATGAAAACGGAACCCTGAGCCCGGATTTCGGCGATGACGACTACGTATATGACAACCACTATGAACAGATTCAGCGCGGACTCAAGGGAGAGTTCCGAACCTCTTTCGAGAGTTCTGCGGCCCTTCTCGGTGTGGATCTGCGCATGAATCAATATGACAATAAAGTCACCTACCGTGTCGGACAGCGTCTCACTTACCGTCCGCCACATGCCTACTCCCAGCCGGGTGATTTTAAAAGCGATGACACGACGGATGAAAACGTCTATGCCGTCTATGGCGAGTATAAATACGCATTCACGGATGCGCTGAGTGTGACGGGCAACCTGCGCTATGACAGTATCAATCTCGATTACGAAGACTCGATGTCCAATAATTTCGACAAAAACTTCGAAGTCTACTCCTACCGTCTGGGAAGCACCTATCTGCTGGGCAGTTCCGACGCGCTTTTTGTCAATTTTTCTACCGGCTTCCGCGCGCCTACGGTCACCCAGCTCTATGCCGGGGAGGTCAGCACCTACGGCAGTACCATCAGCAATCCCGACCTTGAACCCGAACATGCCAACAACTACGAAATCGGTGTGCGCGGTGTCAAAAGCGGTATCAACTATGAAGCCTCTCTTTTCTGGATCGACCGTCAGGATTTTATTATGAAAACCTCGGGCAACTACGGCGATACGGATGACGAAGATATGTGGGACAATGTCGGTGGTGCGGTTCACAGGGGTGCGGAACTTGCCATCAACGGCCCTCTGGGTGATGCCTTCTCCTTCTCGATGGCCTACACCTACCTCGATGCCTACTATACCGATTATAAAAACTTCGGTATCGATCTTGACGGTAATCCCAATGGCTCAAACGTTACGGTCTTCGATGTCACCGACAACAGAATCCCCAGAACCTCACCGCACACTTTCGATCTGGTTCTGGAGTATCAACCCAATAACAGTCTCTCCTTTATGGCAGAGATCAATGCGCGCTCGTCCTACTATGCCGATGACCTCAACGAGATCGAAATCGCGGGGCATGGAACGCTTAACCTTATGGGAACCTACCGCACGAAAATCAGCAGTGCCGACATGGAGCTCTTTGCCCGGGTGGATAACGTCTTCGACAAGCAGTATTACAACACGGCGCGCTCGAGCTCGGATCGTAATGATGATGGCATATTCGATGCGGAAGACCTCTCCATCACCGTCAATCAGGGCCGCACATTCACTGCCGGCCTCAGCCTGAAATTCTAGGATACGGTATGAAAACGCTCTTTTTGCTGCTGGCATTTTTTGCTGCGCTCTGGTCGGAATCTTTTGTCTGGAAAACGCTCAAAACCGCTCAGGGGCCATCCGCACATGGCCCTCAGGGAAAAACGCAATACACGCTCTCGGGGGCTGATGACGCCATGAACCTTTCAGCGACCTACATCAACTCGCGGCTCGAAGCAGAGCCGCTCGACGTCAGTGCTGAGCGTATCACCCTGCCCCGAAGCCTTTACGACAACTACCATGCACTCGTCGCCCGTGCACAAAGCGCCAATCATCACTACAGCAGTATTACCTATCTGTATAACTACGGAAGGCCCTCACAGCACTCGCCCAAAGAGCTGACAGACCTTTCCAAAACAGACCTCGAGATCATCCCCTCGCCACTGCCCCGCGAGCATGACCGCTATACCGCCTCCAACCGCTACCGATTCAAACTTCATTATCAGAGCAAACCGTTACAGGCACCCCTTACCCTAAGCAGCAGCAACGGTACAACCCTGCAGCTACGCAGTGATGCCACAGGCCGTTTTGATGTCACGCTTCCCAATGATTTCACCGATGTCAAAACCGGACGCGGCGCGAATGCTTCGGCAACCTTTACGCTCGCGGTCTCGCATCAGGACGGATCGCAGCATTATGAAACCACACTGACGCAATCCTACGGCGTCAATCCCAACGATTTCTGGCGCTCCGAACCTTTTGGCGCGGCTGTCGCACTATTTGGTTTCGGACTCGGCCTTCTCTTCTACCCAAGGAAAAAAAATGGATAAACTGCTCACTCTAACTACCCTGCGCCGCGTCAGCCAGCTCTTTTTCTTTGTGATACTCGTCTATGGCGCCATGCTGATGAACACCTTTTACTCGGAAGACAAACTGACGCAGTCGCTTCCGGCCCTCTCGTGCGCCTATGACAAACAGGGGGGCGATTACTGTGTCCTGATTCCGCTGCAGCATCAGATGGACCACCGCGTTTCCGGAGTTCTTAACGGCAGCAGCGGTGTAGCGGCGGGATTGATGGGTACTGCCGTTACACTGGCGACATTCATGGTACTCATTATTATTTTTAACAAGGCATTTTGCGGCTGGACCTGTCCACTTGGATTTTTTCAGGAGATGCTCTCGCTTCTCGCGTCCAAGCTCGGACTGCGTCAGATCACGGCACTTTCCCATGAGCAGGTCAAAAAAATCCGCCCTGTCAAATGGGTGCTTTTTGCATTTTTGATCTTTATTTTCCCGATTCTGACCGGTCTTGGGTTTGTGGGACACGAACTGGGAGATCCTTTTTGCAAGATCTGCCCCAGCCGCATCGTCACGACACTCGCTACCGGTGACACCTCCCAGCTCTACATCGACTCCGCATCCTGGGGCTATATGACGCTCTCCATCATTGCCGATCTGCTCTTTGGTCTGATGGTGGCACTTGCCCTCTTCATACGTCAGCCTTTTTGCCGTATCTGCCCCATGCTGCCGATGCAGAGCGTCTTCAAGAAACTGGGGCTGCTGCGTCTGGTGAAAAACGGATCGAGCAAATGTGACAGTTGCGGCAGCTGCGTACAGGCTTGTCCCATGGATATTTACGAAATTCAGAATCATGCCGAAAACAGGAACATTACCTTTGAAGACTGCACCCTATGCGGACGCTGCGTGGAGTTCTGTCCGCATGATGACGTGATGGCGCTCAAATACGGACCGATTCCGCTTTTTTCCTCTTCAAAAGCCTATTTCAAGAAACGTGTCAAAATCGAAAAATGGAGTAAAAGCTAAGTGGAAACCGCCACGCTGCTCTCACTTTTTTTGCTGGGGTTGAGCTACGGTTCGAGTGCATGTCTCTTTACATGTATGCCGCTGCTCTCTCCGCTGATGCTCGGCAGTGCCTCACGAAACCGCCCCGCCATGAGCGTTTTGCTGCCCTTTTCGCTCGGTCGCATCAGCAGTTACTCCTTCATGGCACTGATGGCATTTCTCAGTGCGGCGTGGATCAAAAGCTTCCTCGCAGATCAGAATCTCGCACAGATGATTCTGGGCTCGACAACCATCGCGCTCGCCCTATACACCCTCTTTTTCAGTTTTCGGAAAAAATGTGCGGCAAACGCTCTGCCGCAGCTTCCCGGCGCCCTGGGCTACTATCTTTTGGGAATCGGCATCTCGTTAAGTGCCTGTGCCCCGGTCATGACGCTGATTGCAACCAGCATCAACGCCAGTGGCAGCATGCACGCTCTGGCACTGGGTATCGCCTTTGGTCTGGGAGCCGTCAGCGCCATGATGCTGGTTTACGGCATGCTGGTTTCCCAGATTGCCCGGGGAATCATCGAGCGGTTCAAAGCACATCATCAATGGATTGAAAAAGGTGCGGGCGTTTTGCTTCTGGCTGTCGGCATCAGCCTTTTTGCAGGCTGGATACGGCTATGACACTTAACACAAAATTAACACGTTCTATTTAAAATTTTTACCTAAAGGTTGCGTATGGATACAGAATTTTTACAACACGGCATCGACTACGGCATTATCGGCCTTCTGGGCTTTATGAGCTTTGTCTCACTCTGGTTCTGGATTGAACGGCTGCTCTTTATGCGTTCGCTCTCTATCGAGACCTACCGCACCAAAGAGGCGCTGGAAATCGATTTGACCCGTCATCTGAGCATCATCTCCTCTTTCGGTGCCAATGCACCCTATATCGGACTGCTCGGAACCGTATTTGGCATTATTCTCACCTTTTATATCATGGGACAGACGGGAACGCTTGAAGCCAAAAGCATTATGACATCGCTTGCGCTTGCGCTCAAGGCGACTGCCATGGGTCTGGGCGTTGCCATTCCCGCCATATTTTTTCACACCCATCTGGTTCGAAAAATCGAAGTCACGCTCGCGCGCTGGGATATCCTTCAAAAGGAACACCATGACGATCAAAAAGTTTGAGTCGATTAATGTCGTTCCTTTTATCGATATCATGCTGGTGCTGCTGGTCATTGTCCTGACAACGGCAACATTCGTCGCGCAGGGCATCATACCGGTCGAACTTCCCAAAGCCGCTTCCCAAAGCAAGGAGAAGCCAAAAGATCCGCTGCGCATTACCATTAAAGCAGATGGTGCCGTCTATATCAATGAATTATTGACCGAACCGGACCTGCTGAAAACAACTTTTTCGACATTTGATCCGAAGAGCCCGGTCGAAATCCATTGTGACAAGCAGAGCCCTTTTGAGCACTTTGTTCATGTTGTTGATCTGCTCAAACAGCTTCAGTTTACCAATCTCGGGATTGCCGCCGCTTATGAATAGATACGTCAGCTCTTTCATCATCGCCCTCTCCGTTACGGCATCCCTGCTGTTGACACTTTATGAACTTTCGCAAATGCGCTATCGTGTCAGTGATACGCAAACCGACAAAAACTCGCTGGTTGCCTTTAGTATGCTGGCAAAGGCCACGCCCCCCGCACCGGTCGATCTCCCTAAACCGCCTGTTAAAAAAGAGGTGCCAAAACCCAAACCGCGTGTCGAGAAAAAACCACCTGAACCAAAAAAAGAGATTGTAAAAGTTCCCGAACCCGAACCGCAACTTCCGGAACCGGAAATTGTAGCAAAGCAGGAAATCGTCGAAGAAGAGCATGAGGAGATAGCGCAAGAGAGCGAACCGCAACCAACAATCTCGCAGCCGCTGAACACGCCGGTTTCAGAGGCTCAGGTCAGTACACTTGCCAAAGCCGATCCTTCCGAACAGATCGATCAGATTAAAAAAGCCTTTCTCGCCCATGTAAGGGAGAAAATCGAATACAACCGCCACTATCCCAAACGTGCGCGCATGCGTGGCATTGAAGGCGTTGTGGATGTGACGTTTCACATACTGCCTGATGGCAAAGTAGCACAGATCAGTATTATTTCGGGGCCGCGCATCTTTGCCGATGCCGTCATGGCTGCTATTGAAAAGAGTTTTCCGGTGAGTATTCCGCCGTCACTGGAGAACTTTCCGATGGACGTGACCCTGCAGATCGCATTTGAACTGACCTGATTTATTCGGGTCGGTATGCCTTTTTCTTCAGCGCCTCTTTTTTCCGCTCTTTTTCAGCCGCTTCGTTCAGATCGCCATCGTTGTCAAAACGGGCCTGATTGAGAAACTTTTTCTCATCGTCGAACTGTCCGCTTTTAATGCCCCAAAGAAACGCTATCAGCGCCAGACCTCCAAGAAAAATGGAAGCGCCCAGCATCAGTGCTATGACCCAACTGTCCATCATGACTCCTTACTTCCAGCTGTAGCGGATGCGCATCGCATTGAGTACCACCAGAATGGAACTCAGTGACATGGACACTGCCGCCACCAGCGGAATGATGTAACCCGCCATTGCCAGCGGGATCGTAATGGCATTATACAGCAGGGAAAGACCGAGGTTCTGTTTAACCAGTTTGAAGGTTGTCCGGGCAATCTTATAGGACTCTCCCAGCGATTTGAGCGAATCATTCAGCAGCACCACATCACTCACTTCAATGGCGATATCGCTGCCGCGCCCCATGCTGATGCCGATATCGGCACGCGCGAGCGCCAGAATGTCATTGACGCCGTCCCCGACCATCATTACCTTCTTGCCTTCGTTTTGCAGGGCGACCACGGCGCTTTCTTTGTCCGAAGGGGTCTGATGAGCTTTGAAGTGCGTCACGCCTACGGCTTTGGCAATCTCCGCGGCAGCCGCTTCATGATCGCCGGTCAGCATCATCACCTCGATGCCGTGGCGTTGCAGCAGCGCCACAGTCTCCGCGGCATTGGGCTTGAGCGTATCTTCGAGTTCAAAATGGGCATAAAGCACACCGTCCATCGCAAAATAGAAACTGCTGCGGGAGGAGGCTTTGACATCGATACCCGCTTCACGCATCATAAGCGCACTTCCACCAAGCAGTGTTTTGCCCTGCAATCTTGCGCGCATGCCGCGCGCGGAGACCTCTTCGTAAGATTCTGGACTCAAAGAAACATCCGTTGCGTCTGAGAGATAACGCGCCACGCCCTGGGCAACAGGATGTTTGGAAGCGCGCACCAGCGCCGTCACGGCGGCTTTGACCGTGTCGCTTTCCTGCAGCCATGTGACATGAACCACTTCGGGGCGGCCGACGGTGAGTGAACCGGTTTTATCGAAAATGACGGTGTCAATGTTTGCCATCGTCTCGAGCTGCGCCGCGCTTTTAAACAAAATACCGCGGCGCGCGCCCAGTCCCAGCCCCACCAGTGTCGCTACGGGCGTAGCCAGCGCCAGCGCGCAGGGGCAGGCGATGATAATAACCGAAATACCTACCATAAACGCCGTGTTGAAATCGTGCGGCCAGAAATACCAGACAATGAAAGTCACGACCGCGAGCACCAGAATAGTCGTGGAAAACCACTCCGAAATCCGGTTCGCCAACTGCTCGATATGCGGTTTTTTGCGCATGGCGTTTTCGAGCATCGCCATCAGGTTGCTCAGTGTCGAGTGGGCAAAATCACGTGTGACACGGTAGTGCAGCGTCGCGTCAATGCTGGCAGTCCCGCTGATGATGGTATCGCCGCTGCTTTTAAATATCGGATGGCTCTCTCCGGTCAGGCTCGACTCATCCATATTTCCTTCGCCCGAAAGCACCTCCCCGTCAAGAGCGGCTTTCTCTCCCGAACGCAGCGCGATCACCGCACCCACGGCAACATCATTGACCTTCACGGAACGAACATTCCCGCCTTCAACGACATTGACTTCATTGGGAACATGTTTGGAGATGATATCGAGCGTATCCGCGGCATTCTTTCGGCTGATGACTTCGAGAAATTTTCCAAAAAGCACAAAAGCGATGATCATCGTCACCGAGTCGAAATAGGCTTCGCCAAGCCCAAGCAGCGTGATATAGATAGAGTAAAAATAGGTCAGTACGGCACCGGTGGCCACCAGCAGGTCCATATTGACGATCTTGTTTTTCATGCCGTAATAGGCGCCGCGGAAGAAAACCCAGCCGCTGTAGAAAAGCACCGGCGTAGAGAGCACCCACTCCCCGACGTTGAGGATGGTGACGATATCTTCGGCAATACCGCTAAAATAGCCGTGATACTGCGCAAAGGAGATGGACATCATGTTCATCAGCGAAAATCCGGCAACCGCCATGCGAAGGTAATAGTCTTTGCGTTCCTTGTTGGCGCGCGCCTCCTGAATAGTACGGTCATACGGGAAGGCGTCGTAACCGATGGCACGGATCATGTCGATAATTTGCGAGAGTTTCAGAACATCATCGCTCCAGACGATGCGCGCTTTGTTGGTCGTGAAGTTGATGTCCGCCTCGATGACGCCATCCATTTTATGCAGCGCTTTTTCATTCAGCCAGACACAGGCCGCACAGTGGATTCCCTCGATGATGAGCGAAACTTCACTGAAACCCTCATCGTTACATGTAACGAAACGCTCGTAAAAAGCAGGGGCGTTAAAGTTTTCGCTATCCTCGAACTGTTCGGTAGGAGGAGCGAGTTTGGTGTCGCCCATCTTGTCGTAAAAGCTCTCCAGCCCTTCGTCTTTGAGCAGATGATAAATGCCCTGACACCCCTTGCAGCAGAAATGCTTACTGCCGTCTTCGATCATCACGCTTTCATCAAACTCCAGATGGCAGTGGCTGCAGGCAATTTTAGACACGCTCGAACACTCCCCTGACACGATTTTTTGCAATCTCATCATGCGCCGCGACCATGCCGCTCATGCAGATGTAGACCCCCTCGCCGCTCTCGCCCTGTAAAAAACCCAGCGCCATTGCCAGATTGGCAGTGGCTTCAACGGGATCGATGCTGTAAGGCACCATCGCCCCGGTGATGACGATGCGCTTGTTCTCGACAACTCCGGCAAGCACGGTCGCACTAAGGTGCATGGTATCCGTTCCGTGGACAATCACCACATCCCGCTCTTTCGACTCCAGGATGATACCGGCGATCATTTTGCGATCATTGGCGTCCATATCGAGCGAATCTTTATAGACAACGCCCGCAAGCCCCTCACTGCTTACATGTAACGCCTGAAGCACCGTCTCGACGGCGCGGTTGTCATAAGGGACTTCAAGCGCACCGCTGATGGGGTTGTAGCGTTTGTTGAAGGTGCCGCCGGTATTTAAAATCAGCATAAAAGCTCTTTGAGCGAATGGATCACGCGGCGCGCTTTCGTGTTGATACCGCTTTGATGCGTCAGAAGAATTGTATCTTCCACGCCGGCCCCGATGGCCGCTTCGATATCGCGCTCTTTATCGCCGATCATGAGGGAGTGTTTCATATCGATATCATACGCTTTTTTTGCATCGAGCAACATTCCGGGGCTTGGTTTGCGGCAACGGCACGATCCGGTGATTTCTGGATGGTGCGGGCAATAATAGACCTGCGTGATCCTGCCGCCTTTTTTTTCAAACTGCTCACACATCCACGCGCTTACATGTAAAAGATCTTCTTCGCTGTAAAAGCCTCTAGCAATCCCTGACTGATTGGTGACCACAAATACCAGATAGCCCGCTTCGTGGAACTGCCTGACCAGCTCGAAAATGCCGTCAATGAACTCGAAATCTTCCGTTTTATATACATAGTCGTGATCGACGTTGATCACGCCGTCGCGGTCGAGAAAGAGGGCTTTATGCGCCAACACCCTCTCCAAAGAGCTCTTTTTCGATAATGTCGCAAAGAATATGGCCAATGAGAATGTGCGACTCCTGAATACGCGGCGTGGCATTGGAGGGCACCACAATAGCGTAATCCGCCATTTGCGCCATCTTGCCGCCGTCACGTCCTACGAGTGCCACGGTCGTCACACCTTTGGACGCGGCACTCTCAAATGCGTTGATCACATTTTGCGAATTGCCCGACGTGGAGATACCTATAAACAGGTCGCCTTCAACCGCCATCCCCTCAAGCTGACGCGAAAAGACTTTGTCATAGCCGTAGTCGTTGCCGATGGCTGTCAGGTTGGAGCTGTCCGTTGTGAGTGCAATGGAAGGAATGGAAGGGCGGTCAAACCCGTAGCGCCCCACCAGCTCGGCAGCAATGTGCTGCGCGTCGGCCGCCGAACCGCCATTGCCCGCCAGCAGGGTTTTTTTACCGTTTTTATAGACATTAACACACGCTTTGGCCACACTGGCAATGGTCTCAAGCAGCGCGTCATCTTCAAGAATTTTCTGTTTTGTCGCGGCAGAGTCCGCGATCTGATTGCTGATAAATGCTTTCATCGTCTCTCCTAGTAGCGTATGCCCGTCACCGAGCGCACTTTTTCAATAATCGGCTGCGCCGTTTCCCGCGCTTTGGCGGCGCCCATGGCGAGAATGTCGCGTACTTCGTCCTGTCGGGCAGCGTAGTAATCGCGGCGTTCGCGGTAGGGTGCGTAGTGATTCCAGATGAGTTCGGCAAGGTAGATCTTGAAGTGGCCGTGTCCTTCGCCGCCCTGAACGTAACGCTGTTGCAACGCTGCCTGCCCGGCTTCGTCGAGGAAGAGTTTGGCAATGTTGTACACATTACATGTAACCCACTCTTTGGGCTCTTCCATCGGCACCGTATCGGTGACGATCTTCTTGATCACTTTTTGCTGCGCCTTCTCTTCACCGAAAATATTGATGGTGTTGCCGTAGCTCTTGGACATCTTCTGACCGTCGATTCCGGGAACGGTTTTGACATTGTCATCCACCTTGTATTCGGGCAACACGAAGATATCACCGTATTCGTTATTGAAGCGGATGGCAATATCACGGGCGATCTCGACATGCTGGATCTGGTCTTTGCCCACCGGTACGACTTCGGAGCCAAACAGCAATATATCCGCCGCCATCAGTACGGGATAGCTGAAAAGGCTGTGATTGGCAGCGATGCCCTTGGCGGTCTTGTCCTTGTAGCTGTGGGCACGTTCGAGCAGCCCCATCGGCGTGAAACCGGAGAGTAGCCAGTAGAGTTCAAGTACCTCTTTAACATCGGATTGCACCCAGAAGGTGCTCTTCTCGGGATCAATGCCCAGTGAGAGAAAATCGGTTGCCGCCTGCATGGTCAGCTCGGCAAGCCGCACACCGTCACTGACCGTCGTCATCGCGTGATAATTGGCGATAAAAGCGAACACGTCATGCTCTTTCTGCGCAGCGACCATCGGCTCGATTGAACCGAAATAGTTGCCGATATGCAGATCACCCGAGGGTTGAATACCGGTAAAGAGTCTCAAAACTCCTCCTTTGTTTGGTTTGCGAAAGTATATCAGATTAGTTATGATAGACTACCGCCTTCAAAAACACCTTTGTTCTTTCATTTAAGAAAAGTGTGTTACGATAATTATTACAACATACATATAGAAAGGATTTCCGATGAATGTACAGACACGTTCAAAAGATATTCACATCTCCGACCACACCCGTGCCCACCTTCAGGCTGCTAAAGAACAATTCTTGAAATATGGCATGGAGATCACGACTGCCAACATCTACATTTCCAAAGAGAAAGAGGGTGTCAGCGTCGAATTCGAACTCCACATTGCCCACCAGCAGCCCATCGTCGTCAAACAGGACGATCAGGATCTTGACGCGGCAATTGACATTGCCATCGACCGCACTTCCAAAGCGCTTCGCCGTCTGGCCGACAAAGTCAAAGACCACAAACACCAAACCTCGGTTCGTGATCTCGAGGTTGCCGAAGAGGCGTAACATGAGCGTGCGTGTTGTTTGTCCCCACTGCGGCAAGGTCAATGCCATTCCGCCCAAGGATCACTACGCCAAGGCGTCCTGCGGTGCCTGCAAGGGTTCACTGCTTGATACCAAACCCGTCAATCTCGATGCGGCGGCATTTGAACTTCATGCGCTCAATAACGACATTCCTCTGATCGTCGACTTCTGGGCCGCATGGTGCGGACCCTGCAAAATGATGGCACCGGCTTTTGAAGAGGCTGCCAAAAACTTCCCTCTCAAAGCCCGTTTCGCCAAAGTAGACACCGAAGCGCAGCAGCAGCTCGCTGCACGTTTTGACATCCGCTCCATTCCAACCCTTATTGCTTTTAAAAACAACCGCGAAGTCGACCGCGTCTCGGGAGCGCTAAACCCTTCCCAGCTGAGCGACTGGGTACGACGTTTCATTTGATTTTCCGTCTTCTCCTTCTCGCGCTTGCATGTAAGCTGTTACTCGCTGCGGAAACGGCGCCCTATTCCCTGCGTCTTGCAGGCGGGTATGCGGATCATCACGATTTCGGCCAGATTCTTAGTTCCCAGACCGCTCGCCATGAGCTTCATACCGGAGTTGTCGGTATCGATGCCGGGTATCGTCTGTGGCAGTTCGAGCTCCCCTTTGAAATCTACATCAAAAGCGGTTTCTACCGATTTTTGGAAAACGGCTATCAGGATGATTTTTTCGAAAACACGCTCTACCTGAAACTCTATTACAATGCCGACTTCTGGGGTAACCGCATCCGTCTGGGTGCTGCGGAGGGAGCCTCCTACGCATGGGGCGTTCCCATGGTGGAACAAGTCGAAGCCAACGAAAACAGCGACAACAACTCCCACTTTCTAAACTACCTTGAAGTAAGCCTCGATTTTGATGTGGGACGGCTTTTACATGTAACCCCGCTGCGCGATACGTACCTGGGATGGACGCTCAAACACCGTTCCGGTATCTATGGTCTTATCAACAGTGTCCACCGCGGCGGTTCCAACTACAATATGCTGCATATCGAAAAAAATTTCTAGAGGAGTCTTACATGTACAACTGGGTTTTATGGTTTCACATCATTTCGATGGTCTCATGGTTTGCCGTACTTTTTTACCTGCCCCGTCTTTTTGTGTACCATGCCGAACATGCTGAAAATGCGGGTTTTGTGGAAGTCGTCAAAATTATGGAATACAAGATATTTCACTATATCGGTGTACCGGCATTCTGGGCGACGCTGCTTTCGGGAATCACGCTGATCTGGCTTTATCCTACCAATATCTTTCAAACCGGCGGATGGTTCCATGCGAAGCTCTTTTTTGTCGCGCTGCTGATCGCCTATTTCTTTTCTCTGGGCATGTTGCGGAAAAAACTTGAGCGTGACGCCTGCACCAAAAGCGGCAAATTCTTCCGTCTTTATAACGAAGTGCCGACCCTGCTGCTGCTTTTGATTGTGGCTCTGGTTATTATCAAACCCTTCTAGCTTTTCAAGAGTACATTCTTAGGAACCCTCTAGGCCAATACAATATTGTTGCGGCCACCTCTTTTGGCGGCGTACATCGCTTTGTCCGCACGTGAGACAAAAACATCAATAGGTTCGTTGTCACGATACTGTGTGACACCCGCACTGATAGTGACGATCAGCGGATTTTCAAAACGTAACTGCTCCATACGTTCGCGAAAACGTTCTGCTCTCTGATTGACCTCCTCCTTGTCCGAATCGTAAATAACGACAACGAACTCTTCGCCGCCGTAACGGAACACCCTGTCACTGGCTCTAAAACTGTGTCCAAGTGTTTTTGCGCACTCCTTGATGACTTCATCACCAAAAGCGTGTCCGAAACGATCATTGATACGCTTGAAATGGTCAATGTCGACAAAAAGTAGCGAGAGCGGTCTCTTGTAGCGCTTGGCATCTAGCACCATATGTTCGACATATTGCCGAAAGAATTTACGATTGTTCACTCCGGTTAGCGGATCAAGCATGATATCGCGTTCGAGCCGCCGATTCACGTTAAATACAACGAGATAAGCCAACAGCAGCAAGATACTCAAAATAATCAAAAAGCGTATGAAGAAGTGCTGTTTGAACGCTTCCTGTTTTTTCTCTGCAATCTTCTGGACAATATTTGACACCTCATCAGCCAGCTTCCAGCACCCTTCACTCTGTTCAAGCATCTGCATCTGATCTTCATTTTCTAGCCGCTGTTTGAAACGATCCCAGCAGCGAAGCATTTTACGATACTGCGGTTCAAAATCGAATGTTTCAAAATAGTGCTGGTTGGCTTCAATCAATAAATAATTCTTACTGATAAATGTATAGCGTGCATCAATCTCGGCAATAATCGGGCTGACATCTTCATAGGGCATCAGTTTAACGAGCCGTTGCACCGAACCGCGAATAAAACCAAAAGCATTAATGACTGCCGCATCGGTACGGGCATTTTGAAATTCATGACTGACACTGTAGTAGTTTATTGGAACGACCGCCATCACTACGGCAAGCAGCAACAGGAGCCGATAGGAGATTTTGGCACGTTTTAGCATCTTAAAGATGCATTATATAACAGCAGTAATTAAAAATAACTACTTGCTATTTTTCTCCACGTTTTTTTGCTTTGAGCAGTAGCGGGACGCCTTCGAAATTGAAGGCTTCGCGCAGCTGATTCATCAAATAACGCCGATAGGTAAAATGGAGTCCCTTCGGCTTGTTCATAATGAGTGCGATGCGCGGCGGACGAATCTCGTACTGAGTCGCATAATAGATGCGAATCATCTGCCCGCGCATGGAGGGGATATGATGCTTCCGCTGCGCCCATTCGAGGGCCTCATTGAGTTTCGATGTCGTGATGCGCTGCGAATAGTTGTCATTGATCTGCATCAGCTTGTCAAAGATCTTGTGCACCCGCTGTTTCGAGAGTGCGGAAACCGTAATAATGGGAGCATAATGCAGGAAACGGAAGCGGTCGCGCACCTCCTGTATAATCTCCTGATACCGCTCACCCGGCGTGATGTCCCATTTGTTCAGAACAATCAGACAGGCAAGACGGTTCTCGTCAATCAGGCCAGCGATCTTCTCGTCCAGATCCAGAAACGGCTGTGACGCATCCAGAACCAGCAGCGCGATATCTGCCTCTTCGAGCATCTTTTTCGTACGCATCAGCGCGAATTTCTCAATACCGAGAATTTTTCCGCGTTTGCGGATTCCTGCGGTATCGACGAATGTGATCTCCTTGTCGTTATAACGGATGGTCTCATCAATGGGGTCGATCGTGGTTCCCGCCACCGAACTGACAACAGAGCGCTCCTCTTTGAGCAGGGCGTTGAGCAGCGAACTTTTTCCTACGTTGACACGTCCGATAATAGCGACTTTAAAACGGTTTGACTCGGCCGCCTCAAAGTTTCGGATAATATCGTTTTGCCCGAACACGGAATCCTCTTCATACTCCGTTTCGGGCTCATCGTCATCGTCGCTCCACGCTTCGTCTGATTCCTCATCCCAGAACGCTTCATCGTCATCACCGCTGTAAGCAGCTGCTTCGTAATACTCCAGATCGTCCTCTTCGACATCCTCATCAATATCCGCTTCGTCGATGGCATCGATCATATCTTCCTCATCGGAGGGCGCTGCGACATCTGCATCCGGAAGCTGGTCGGCAACCCAGGAGAGGAGCTGGTTGATATTGCGGTTATGGGCGACGGAAATGCCGAAGATCGTGTCCGTTCCGAATTCGTAATACTCCCAGAGTTTTTCCTGCATTTTGTCATTGTCGATCTTGTTGACAACCAGTGCGACCGCTTTGCCCATAGACTCAAGCTGATAGAAAAACTTTTTATCATCCTCTTCAGGCAGGCTTTTACCATCAACCATATAGATGATGATATCGGCTTCATAGGCTGCCTGAATCGACTTCTCCTTGATTTTGTCAAAGAGTTCGTTGCCCTTGTCGAGCCCTCCGGTATCGAGCAACTGTACGGGTTTGCCCAGAATATCGGCAGTACGCCGTTTGATATCGCGGGTCGTACCCGCCTGTTCGGAAGTAATGGCGTCGCGCTCTTTTAAAATGCGATTGAAAAAAGAGCTTTTCCCGACATTGGGTTTTCCGATGATCGCGAGTTTTTTCATGATGACCTTGCTTTACATGTAAAGATGTAGAAGAGAATTGAATACGTAGTATAACCCATCTGGGTTGAAGAAGTGCCCGAAGGTGGCAACGGATTACACCGTCGCCTGGTCCGCTTTAGTTTTCCGGAAACTCTTTTTCAAGTGCTTCAAGCGCGTTTTTGGCCTGAAACTGCTGCCACAGGGCATTGTCATTTTTAAAGCTTGACTCTACCTGCGCTTTAATCTCCTGATTCATGGCGCTCTCATCGACACTCATCAGAACAAAAATATCTTCAGTCGAAGGGTTCTGCCAGTATTTGATCTGCTTGGAGCCCTGAAGGGTCACTTTGGCCACTTGCTTGGAGACCTGTGTCGAGACTTTGTCTGCGACTTCACCCTCAGCTACTCCGGTGGAGCGGGAGAATGTTTCGACTTTGTCCTTGACAAGCGTTTCGATCTGCTGTGCCAGATTGGAGCGTCCGTTTGCCATGGCTTCGCGTCGCGAGAATCCCTGTCCGAGTTTACTCAGCGGCGCGCTCCCGACAGCGGTGATCGCGCCATCGATACTGGCATTGCCACAGGCCCATTCCGGTGCCAGAGATCCGGCGATCCGGCATTTGAAATCCTCTTCAGGTTCCGGTTTCTTGTCACTGCATCCGCTTATGCCGAGCATCAAAACCGCTGCGACAGCGCTTATCGTCATCATAAATTTCATAGACATTCCTTACTCATTGATGGGGGTATCTTACAACGAAAAGCATTAATTTACAACTTCCAAAGCATCATGCCCACGCTCGATATAGAGTGAATGCGACGGGAAAGCAAACGATGCACCGTTGGACTCCACAATCTTCATAAACTCAAGATTGATCCGTTCGCGCACCGCCATATACTCGCCCCAGTTGGTCGTTTTCGTAAAGAAATAGCAAAAAATGCCCAGGGCACTTTCCTGAAACTCCGTGAAATGGATATAGATCGTCTCCGGATGCACGGCATCGTCTTCTTTGAGAAAGCACCGCATCTCTTCAAGAATCGATTGCATCTGCTGCGAAGTAGTCGCATAGGTGAGTCCCAGCGTCATTTTGATCTGGCGTTTGCCCATTTTTGACCAGTTGAGAATGGCCGCATTGGCCAACACCCCGTTTGGAACCGTCACAAGCGCCTGGGCGAAGGTTCTCACCCGGGTTGAACGAATACCGATCTCTTCGATGGTCCCTTCGACCTCGGGCGTTTTAATCCAGTCGCCGATACGAAACGGCTGATCGGTAAAGATGACCATGGAACCAAAAAGGTTGGATGCCGTATCTTTGGCAGCCAGAGCGAATGCCATACCCACCAGTCCAAGCGAAGCCAAAAACGCACTGACATTAAAGCCCCACTCCTGAAAGACGCCTACAACGCCAATGACGATGACCAGAGCCTTGAAAATGGAGAGCAGCAGGCGCGCCAGACTCTCACCCAGCTGCGAATGAAAATGTCTGGCGATGGAGCCCAGCGCATCATTGAATGTTGCCAACGCGTTGTAGACGATCCACATCACCATCATTATCAGCATGGAGCGTATCAGATGCGTTATCGTCAGCAGCATCGCATCGCTCAAGGTAAAAAATGAGATGGAAAGCTTGAAACCGATTATGATCACCAGCCACTGCAGCGGCCGTTCCATCACGGCAACAATCTTGTCATCAAGGGTATTCTTCGTCTTTGCCGTAAACTGCTTGCTCACGTTGATCAGCAGCGTTATCAGCTTGAAGCGCAATATGATAAAAATGATAAAGATTCCGAGTCCCAGCAACCAGGTTTCAAGCGTATTGCCCAACAACTCGTACATTAAAACGCTATCGTAGTCCATTATGATTCCTTCACTTGGCAGTCTGAAAGCGCTATAATAACGAAATGTATCCCTACAACTGCGATGAACTCCTTACCGATATCAAGAATCTGGCACGTCAGTGCCGTCATTTTGAGCCTGATGCCATCATTGCCGTGACCCGCGGTGGTATGATTCCTGCACAACTCTTAGCCTATGCGCTCGATATTCGTCATGTCGCTACCGTGTCTGTTGAGAGCTATGATGAGCAGCAACAGCGGGATACCCTTTTCCTGCGTGACCACGCTAATCTTGAAACTGCACAAAGAGTACTTATAGTCGATGATATCATCGACAGCGGTGCAACACTCAAACATCTTCTCGTGCACTACATGACACGCTATCCTGACATTGCATTCAAATCGGCATCAATCTATTTCAAGCCGACAGCAGCCGTTCAACCGGACTTTACATGTAAAGAAGCAACCGAGTGGATCGACTTTTTCTGGGAACGTATGCCTTTATATGTAAATGGGGCTTAAACTTCTTTATCATTAACCCTGCTTAAACCGCTTTAAGATATACTGTCACCCATTTTTTACAATAAAGGAAATCGATGACTAAAGAGTATATCTTTACCTCTGAGTCTGTAACAGAAGGGCATCCCGACAAGATGGCGGATCAAATCAGCGATGCGATTCTGGATGACATTATTGCCAAGGATCCGCATGCACGTGTCGCTTGTGAAACTCTGGTATCCAACGGATTCTGCGTTATCGCAGGCGAACTGAAAACATCGGCATACAGCCCAATGCAGGACATTGTCCGAAAAGTTGTCAAGGAGATCGGTTATACCGATGCTACCTACGGATTTGACCACCGCTCGGCTGCGGTACTCAATGGTATCGGCGAACAGTCTGCCGAAATCCGTCAGGGTGTCGATCAGGAGAGCGGTGACATCGGTGCGGGGGATCAGGGACTGATGTTCGGTTATGCCTGTCGCGAAACCCCGGAGCTCATGCCGCTTCCGATTCATCTCTCCCATCGCCTGACAGAACGTCTTGCCGAAGTACGCAAAGAGGGAATCATTCCCTATCTGCGTCCTGATGGAAAAGCACAGGTGAGTATTCGTTACGTCGATGATAAACCGGTTTCCGTAGAAACCGTGGTTGTCTCCACGCAGCATCATGAGGGTATCTCACAGGCACAAATTCGTGAAGATGTCATCAACGAAGTCATTAAAAAAGTGATTCCTGCCGACATGATCAGCCCGAACATCGTCTATCACATCAATCCGACCGGTTCGTTTGTCGTAGGCGGACCGCAGGGAGATGCCGGACTGACGGGACGTAAAATCATCGTCGATACCTATGGCGGTTCGTGCCCCCACGGCGGAGGAGCGTTTAGCGGAAAAGACCCCACCAAGGTTGACCGTTCTGCAGCCTATGCCGCACGCTACGTTGCCAAAAATCTGGTTGCGTCCGGCGCCTGCGAACGTGCCACCATTCAGGTATCCTACGCCATTGGCGTTGTCAAACCAATCTCAATCATGGTAAATACACATGGTACCGGCGTTGTCGAAGAGGAAAAAATCGAAGCCTGCATCAAAGAGCTTTTTGACCTGACACCACGCGGTATCATCGAGACGCTTGATCTGCTGCGTCCCATCTACAGAAAAACCGCTGCATACGGCCATTTTGGCCGTGAACTTCCGGAATTCACATGGGAAAAAACCGATAAAGTCGAAGCTATTCGAACCTATCTCGGGCTCTAAACACCCCTCCAGGCAGCCCCTTGTGCTGCCATTTTGATCTCTCATTTTTTCATCAAAATATCGATTCGGTAACAGCCCCGGAATAAAATCTTTGCAATGAACTGTTTTTTTATTTGTGTTTAAAAAAACTTGGTTATAGTTTTCTGATTTTAAAATCCAAGGAGAATACATGGCAGTAATTATTAATGATACGTGTATCAACTGTGGTGCTTGTATCGATGAGTGCCCTGTAGAAGCAATTGTTGACGAAGACGATAACCCAACGGGTGAAGAAATTTATTACGTCTACGGTGACAAATGTGTAGAATGTGTAGGACACCACGATGAGCCTGCATGTGCCACGGCATGTCCAACTGAGGGATGTATTACATGGGATCAGATCGGCGACAGCCCATCACACCGTGATGACATTTCACAAGAGATGCGTGACAGCAAAACACCAGTTGTCGAATAATCTTTGGGTTTCTCCTTCTATGGAGAAACCTCTTTCCTTTCTTTTTTTTCTTCCCGTTTAATATAATTTTTTGAATTTTCAGGTATAATTCCACTCTATTTTTTACAACGAATCAGGAGACGTCATGGAACGTACATTCTCTATCATTAAACCCGACGCCGTAGCCAAAGGGGTTATTGGTAAGATCTTTGATCGCTTTGAGAGCAACGGTCTCAAAATCGCTGCGACCAAAAAACTGCAACTTTCTCGTGCAGATGCCGAGGCTTTCTATGCAATTCATAGCGAGCGTCCTTTCTTCAACGATCTGGTTGAGTTTATGATCAGCGGTCCTGTAGTGGTTTCCGTACTCGAAGGTGAGGATGCCGTTGCAAAAAATCGTGCCCTTATGGGAGCAACCAATCCTAAAGAGGCTGAAGCCGGTACCATTCGTGCAGACTTCGCTGAAAGCATTGATGCCAATGCAGTTCACGGAAGTGACTCACTGGAAAATGCCGCCATCGAAATTGCATTCTTTTTCTCCGGACGCGAGATTTCATAATTTCTTATGAAAATCCCCTTTCGGAAAATTGGCAAAACCCCTCAGGAATTTGAGTATTCCGAGGATAATGCCGTCATCAAAGGGACTCTGACACAGCGCCAGCGTGACCTTGTTATGCTCTCGGGGCATATCAGTGGTACATTGCAGCTTACCTGTGACATTTGTGCCGAAAATTTCGATACAATACTGGACGAAGAGCTCACCGTACTCATATCGGACGGTGTATTTCACGGCAACGATGATCAGTATGATGTCGTCGAGTTTTTCGACGGCTCCATTGACATCGAGGCCTTTTTAACATCTGAACTCGAGTCTATCAAAAGCGACTATCACAGTTGCCCAAAATGCTTGAAACAATAACCATAAAGAAAGGAATAGAACCATGGCAGTACCAAAGAGACGCGTATCACACACCCGTTCTGCAAAGCGCAGAACTCACTACAAAATCACACTGGCACGTCCTGTCAAAGACAGTGACGGAACTTACAAACTCCCACACCATGTCAACCCAACAACAGGTGAGTACAAATAATCGATGGCAAAAATCGCTATCGATGCTATGGGCGGCGACTTCGGTTGCGAACCCATTGTCAAGGGAACACTTCAAGCCCTCAAAGAAAAGTCCTTTGAACCAATTCTGGTTGGTAGAAAAAGCGAAATTCTTCCTCTTATTCCAAAAAGTTATCTGAACAAAATCACCATAGTTGAAGCCGATGATGTCATCAGCATGAGCGATGCCGCGACGGACGCGTTAAAACGCCGTGAAAGCTCGATCTATAAAGCTGTAGAAATGGTACGTAACGGGGAAGCGGCCGGCGTTGTTTCAGCTGGTCACAGCGGTGCTACGATGAGTCTGGCAACCTTGCGCATCGGACGTCTCAAACATGTAAGCCGTCCGGCACTGGTCACCTTGATGCCTTCAAAAAATGGCAAACGTACCGTACTCTTGGATGTAGGCGCCAATACGGACTGTGTTTCGGAAAATCTGGTTGAATTCGCGGTCATGGGACACTTCTATGCTAAAGACGTTCTGAAAATCAGCGATCCGAGAACCGGACTCCTTGCTAACGGCGAAGAGCCTTCAAAAGGCAATGTAATCACCAAGGAAGCGTTTAAGAAGCTGGGACGTTTTGAGGGGTTTATCGGAAATGTCGAAGGCAACAACATCTTTGACGGTACGGTAGATGTCGTCGTCTGTGACGGTTTCATCGGCAACCTGGTCTTGAAATCCTCGGAGGGTGTTGCGTCTGCAATCAGTTATTTTCTGAAAGACTACATCAAACGCTCTCCGATTGCCATTACCGGAGCGCTGCTGATGCGCAAAGTTTTCAAACTCTTGAAAAAAGAGACCGATTATGCCGAATTCGGCGGTGCTCCGCTGATTGGCATCAAGGGGTGTGTCATCGTTGGGCATGGAAAAAGCAATTCCAAAGCAATCAAGAATGCTATTTTTCAGGCTATCCGCTATGTCGACACCGGAGTTAACGCCCATATTGAAAAACGTCTGGGTGAGTACAAGGAACAACAATGAGTTATGCTGCGATGCGCGCCATAGGAGCCTACATTCCGGAACGCGTTCTGACCAATCAGGATCTTGAAAAAATTGTAGATACCACGGATGAATGGATTCTCAAAAGAACCGGTATTAGAGAACGCCGCATCGCAGCTGACAATGAAACAACCAGTGATATGGGAACCAAAGCCGGAGAACTGGCTATTGCGCGCTCAGGGCTCGACAAATCTGCCATCGATATGGTTATCTGTGCCACGATTTCACCGGATTATTTCAACATGCCATCAACGGCAACACTGATAGCAACGAAACTGGGGCTTGGGAATATCACGGCTTTCGATATCTCGGCAGCATGTACCGGATTTGTCTACGTTCTCTCCATTGCCAAGGCTTTCATTGAAGCGGGCATGAAAAAAAATATTCTGATCGTCGGCAGTGAAAAACTGAGTGCTATTACCGACTATACTGACCGCACTACATGTATCTTGTTTGGTGATGGCGCCGGAGCTGCTGTTATCAGCGCGACAGACGATATTTCTGAAGCCATTATTGATGTCAATACCGGTTCTGACGGCACTTATGCCGATCTGCTCATGACCCCAAACGGCGGCAGCGGTTCAGTGCATGATTCGCTTGAAAGCGACAAGGTCGTGATGCAAATGAAAGGGAATGAAACCTTCAAAGTTGCCGTTCGAACCCTCACCAGCGATGTCAAAGAGATTCTTGAGAAAAACAAAATTGACTCAAAGACCATTACTCATTTTATACCCCATCAGGCCAACTACCGCATTATCAAAGCAGTCGGCGACGCGCTAAACATGGAT
>JBNLFL010000041.1:0-44230 GCA_050305515.1 Sulfurimonadaceae bacterium | reverse complement strand
TCAGGAATTTGCAACCCAATGGCTCTGGCTGTATAATAACGAACGCCCTAATATGGCACTTGGTGGCATCACGCCAAAACAGAAATTGGCTATGATAGCCTAACCTCTACTTTTGAAATCCCTAAAAATGGGAGGATTACCCTGCTGTTTTCGATTCTGCCCCTCTTTTGTAAAAGTCGTTCATCCTTCATACCTTCAACAGATTGATTCTCTATTTTATCCTCTCAAAACTTCACAAAATATCTATTATTGAGTTGTTTATCGATATAATCGGAGTTATTTCACAGTCTCTTTGATTTGTTATATCTTTTGATCTCATTCAAGCATGGCTATGTTCTCAGGCTGATGGAAATAATACCCTTGAAAAAGATCTATGTTAAGTTCTTTTAATTTGTTAAACACAGCTTCATTATGAACATATTCTGCGACAGTTTTGATGTTGTTGTTCGATGCTATACTTATTACAGAGCGAACGATATCTTCCGAAATTTTATTCTCATGTATATCTTTGATGAGAATTCCGTCTAATTTAATGTAATCAATGCAACTATTTTCAATAAGTAGTTTTAACCTCTCAAAATTAGAGTTTTCTTTTCCAAAATCATCAATGGCAATTTGATAACCTTCAGCTTTCAGTTGCTTGACAGAATCAACGATGTAGTCATCTTGTTTTGCACCTTCGAGTATCTCTAATGTAATCTGTCTTTTGTCCAAACCGTTATATTTGACTTGTTCTGCTAAAAAGTTTATTAGGTCTTTTATCTTGTCTTCTTGTAAATCCTCATCGTCAAGATTGATCGAAATCTGATGTAAAGTGTCTTTTATCATTTTAAATGACTGTATGATCATTTCTTTAGTAATATATGGTAATAACCCATAAAACTTTGCTGCATTTACATAAGGAAAAAATGAGTCCATGTTATCCTCGGAATTAAGCCTGCAAAGTACTTCATATTTTTTGATCACTTTATCGCTATCGACAATTTGTTGAATAAAAGCAAACAATTTCTTTTCTTTAAAGGCAGTCAGTAATTTATCACGCTTCACGCTGCTACTTTCTTCTCCAAAAGCAGATTTAAAGGCCAACTCGCTATGAATGTGGTATTGATCAATACTTCTATCAATCTTTTTTTTGGTGACATAGTTTTCTATGTATTTTGTCAAAGGCTTGTCTGAAAGTTCAGTACGCGTTTCTAAATCATCTTTATATATGTAATCTAAAATATATCTGGAAGTCTTGTGAAACCTCTCGATTTCATTCTCATCAAACATTGAAACAATAAGGATGGGAATAGTTCTTAATATGTACAATTTTTGAGATGTCAGCATCTTTATTAACTGAATACCTGGATGGTCAGCTTCATCAGTATATTGCGTGTTAATGTTTAAGTTCATCAGATCATTTAAGTTCAGATCGATCGACAGCAGGTCAACGGAATCAAAAATAATCTTGTAACAAATGTGTTGGCATAAAGTGTCAAGAGATTCGAAATCATCTAAAACTTCATAGTTTTCTGGATAAACATTATATCCTAATGCTTCGTAGGACTCTTTATAATCTAAAAAGCTTATTAGATCATCCTCTATTAAAAAAACATGTCTCATTCACTGCTCCTTGGTGTAATTTTCAATATGAAAGTAGTGTCATACCCACAAAAAATAGGAGGAGGTGTTGATTCATAGGTAATCTGCAAATCATACTGTCTCAACTTATGCTTGATGATATACAGTCCGATGCCAGAAGTCCTGCTGGTACTATACTTCAAATCAAATATCTTCTCCGGCTTAGGTGGCTTTGTCGTCCCGTCATTGATGAAATATAAATCTTTGCCATGTGAAATAATACTCATGTTGCATTGCTTTTTGTTGGCTTTTTTGTAGATATTTACGGCAAATTCAAAAAACATAGATTTTATAACCATGCCATTATCGATATGAAGTGCATATGTCTTATCAAGCTGCTCCATATTAAAGTCAATTTTAACATTCTTCTTCTGTAGAATAATATTTCTAGCCTCAATGTAACGCGTCAACTCCTTGAGAAAGTTGGTGTTTAATATCTTGCACAATGGGACATTTTCCCTTTTTTCAATCGGCTTGCTTTCATCCACTTGCCTTTTTTCAACCGGCTTGCTTTCATCCACTAAGAATGTTTTCATATTACCGTATTTTGTTGTTGTTGTTAATGCGTATAGACGATTAAGTTCCGTGTTCTCAGGATTATCAACAATGACATATCGGTTAGAAGCATCATAGATAGATTTTTCTGTGTGATCGATATTTCCAATAACTGATTTTAATAATTTGATATTCCTCTCATCCAAGGAAATCAAGCGATGTTGATCAATAAATGTGTGTATTTGCTCTTGGAGCATCAAAAGGATTCTAGCGATGTTAATGTGTTCATACAAAGCATCATTATGTGTCACAACAATGACGGCAAATGGAATCAAGCCATTGTCTGAAACATGCGTTAGTCTGATATAGGTTTTTCCTTTCTTCTCTAGAGAAACAAAAAAATTACACCAAATATTGAACTTGTCATTGTCAAAATCCGTCAATTCCCTTATTCTTAGCTTATTATCATCTGAATGATCTCTAACTGCACCACGATACATCGTCTCTATGGTGCTGTCATCATCGAGTTCACTATAATTATGGAAGAGATCGACCAGACTTGGATTTTCAAGATTGCTATTGACATCAACATACATTGCCAAACGATCTTTGATTTTTACTCCTTTGTCATACGCTACTATCATAATATATTCAATGGCGTTATATAGCAAATCAATTTTCTCACTAAATGTGGAGTTTTCGGCTATTTCCAGCTTTTTCTTGAAGTCTGCGATGTATTTTTGCTTGTACTTCGTATTTTCCACAAGCATAGAGAAAATCAAGGAGTGGTTTTTATTGTATTTTGTTTTATAAACTGTTGCAAACTTTTTATACTGTTCGTTAAAGTATTGAGATTTTTCTTCACTATACGATGTCAACATCTTGACTGCCACTGGATACTTTTGCAGCAATTCTTTCTTAAATACTTTATTCATGTATACATCATTTCGTATTTTTTTTGAAATAAGGAAATAAAATGTCAGTACAGTGTGGCTTAAAATGTAGTTTATTTTCAGATATGCAGATGTTATTACAAGAAAATTAAAATAGTCTATATCGTTTTTTGGATATACAGTGTATTCTTTTGCAAAGTCATTTAAGCCTTGAATCGAGTTTATGCATTGAACATCTTCTGGAGAGAGCTTTGGACTAATCAATTGGCTTATTTTAGTGTCATCTAAATCTTTGACTATATCTTTGATTTCTTCTTTGACATATTGGTGTACAGTCAGCCGTAGTGACGGAATATACAAAATCTTTGGAAAAGAGAGAGCCTTAATAAGAGCGACTTTACTTTCAAATTTTAAAATTTTAGATAACACAGGATAAGCATCTACTTTTAAATCGTTTTGCAAGTAATGCATTTCAAAATATTTTTTGATATATTCATAGAATTTTTTTATTTGATCTTCCATGTCATCAAACTTGTCAATATTTTGATAAACATATTCAACAGCAATCATTTTAAGATAATATTTAAAATCATCAAGTTGATTTTCTCTATCATATTCAATCAAAGATGATAACTTGAGTTGAAGTTTCTTGACTGGCTGCTGTAATTGATGTTTAACAAAAACCAGTGATGCATTATCGACTAAATTTTGAAAGTATTCTTTTCTACTACACAAATAGCAATGTTCAAAACTGGTTTTCATTGGTTTAATATTAAGTTTGAGAAATCTGTACAACTTATCATAATATGCAATAAAAATATTTTGCTGCTCTTTTTCGTGTACCCTGTCAATCATAGTAAAAACCGCATCAAAAGTCTTATGTAAAGATATATCGCACAAAATATTAAAAAAATATTCAAGCGTATTGCCAGATGCGATTTCATCGTCGACGAAATAAAATTTATAACTATCTTTTTTATTTTGATACTTATTACGTAGTAAATCTAACGAAAATATATTTTGTTCTTTGTTGTGTAAGCTAAATAAGTGTATTTGGGCATTATTTTTAAAAACCACATCATTAACGAGTGAGATGAAACTACTGTTCGTATCATGCGCCGGTGCTAAAATAACGGGAATGTATTTTGATTGTTCATTTTGATCTTTTGGATGTATCTTTTCAGCTTTAGCCCATTCTTCTAACTGTGGAGAGATCAAATGCTTATTGTTTTCAAAAAAGATTAAAGTTTTTATGTAATACAGATAATGATTTGTTCCCCTTTTTGTATGTCCAAACCTGATCGCATTTTTCCACGAAATATTATGGTCTATACAGGTCTCAACGGATTTAATATCGTCGACATATACTTCTTGGATATTATAGCCATCGGAATCTAGCGTATATAAAGGTACATCATCTTCAAAGCATAGTTGGCAATCTCCATGTTCATCCTGTACAATAAGTTCATCAATGCATTTGGTCATAAATGGCTGCCATTTGTTTGTGTCTAGCAACATATTGGAATCAAGCTTTAAAAATACGTACAGGTTGTCTGTATCTTCTGATACATAGTCAGTCAGTTTCTGCCCTTTATATATGACAGGAGTAAAAAATATTATTTCAGATTTTTTGATCGTGTTTTGTTTTTTAAACCTCTTGTAGACTTCTAGAGCATTACTGTTTGATAAATCATCTATAATAAAAGAGCTATTATTATTTTTTAACAGATCTTTAACAACAGAAATTATCAATGCTGAATATCGATGCAAACCTACGAATATTACAGATTTTGCATCTTTACCATATTTTTTTATCATATGATATGCTAGGTTAAATGCTATACGGTTAATCCATGTTGAATCTTCAAATATGTGTTTTAAGTAGTAAAACTTATTAATATGAATCCCTTCTTTTGTATCAACATGAAAGTCTTCATAGTTTTCCTCTGATTCTAGAAAGTTGTTGATCATATTGGTGTAAATGAATTCTTGACGTTGATTTGTCATCAGTAGGTCAAAAGGTAACAAGTTTGGAGAAGCATCATTCGTATTAAATAGATTTGATTCAGGCAGCTGTACATTTTTGTGATTCTTGTCATCACATACCATTGAAAAAAATGCTCTTCTGTCTATATTATAGTTTTGAGAGAGTATGGAGTTAACATAGCACGTCTCTTTTTTATTTTTTCCGCCAATGAAAACTGCCTTAGGAGATGACTGGTCTAATAACATCATATTCAAAGAGGTGTTTTTGTAATTAACGTTTTCATCTTCGAACAATATATCAGTAAGAACCACCATATAATAACGATATTTATCGATAGGAAAATTATAAATCAGCACATCTTTGATATCATTGCGATAGGTATATTGAAATATTTTTCGGAAAAACTCACTGATATTGTTTATTTGCTCAGGGTCAAAACCTATATTGATTGATTTTTTAGTATTTTCACTATGTGATTCACTTAAAAGCACATCATTCATAGGAATTGCTTGAAAATTTGCTATTTGTTCTTCAATTTTTTGTAAATGGTCTATTTTTAATATATCTTTATAGCCATCTACTTTAACTTTCAGTGGAGGCATTTCATCTTTTTTATTATCAATGTGGGCACCATAAGGAAAAGATAAGTATATATATGTACCTTGTATAGAGTTGTCTGGTAGTGGTTGAGGTTTACAAAGTCTGCCACTTTCATAAGGTATGTGATATGATCTCTCATACCTATGAATGAATATATCTATTCTGGCTTTCTCATGGACTCTATTGATATTGATTTGATCGATAAGTTTCATTAAGGTTGGAATTCCAAAATGCATGATAATTCGACCTGCTTGATGCATTCCAAATGTTGAATTAATATTGAAAAGCTTTTTTAGAACTTCAATTTCTTCATATTGTTTCAAATGTTTATTTGATGTTGTACAAAATTTATTTAACTGATACTGATAGTCATAAATTGTAATGGGTTTACTTGTCAATGACCACGTAAGTTTTTTTAGTTTTTCAAAAAGTATAAGTTCATCATATTTTTCTAAATGTTTAATGTCAGTTTCATAATGTTCAATGATCGCATTAAATACTGCTTCATCATCTGAATTATATATATTTGATCTTTCTTTATGAATACCAAAAAGCCTTATCATTTCTTTTTTTAATACATCAAGATATGTATTTAAAAACCCTTCTTGGTAATCATCACAAATAATAAATTCGTTTCGTTTTGCATCATCATTTTTATAAAATGACATATAACCGTTTGCAGGGTTTTTTCGACTCTGCGTATGTTTACGTATATTGTCTATACACTCATACAAAATATTTTTAAATGCATAGATTGAAGATTCATCTTCAAGTGAGATACCAAGATATTTATCGAAGATATTATTCCAGACTCCTTTTTCTAAAATATTTTCACCAGTAAAATCTTTTCTAGTATATATTTCATAGTTAGGTTTTTTCAATTGCATAGCAATATAAAATATTTTTCGATTCAGATATGTATCGTTAGAATCGTCAAAATCTTTATCAATATTTTTGTGGGTAAGTCCAGTGATTTTTATTGTTGGCAGTTGTTGATAAGGTTTATTTCTCTTAGAACTTAATGAAACATATCGATGTTCTTCAGTCGTGTTGTAGCCAATATGGATATTTTCATACTCATTAGGATCAGAGTCTTTAATCTTATAGCTAACAATATCATAGATTTCGGCCTGATAAATTTTTATTATTCTATAATCAATATACTGAGTCAATAAATGTAATATTCCATGCTGTGCTTTATCACTTAGATACCCGATATATAGAAATATTCTTTTATTTGTAAAATCATTTTGTAATAGATATTCATAATAGTTGTAAATATGGATTAGAAAAAGTGGATGGATAAATCTTACACTCTTATCAAACTGCAATTTAACTATATCGTTAGATATTTCTTTAACAATATTAATAATCTCATGATAATTTGACATATTTGGGTGTTGGTTTTTATGATCCAAATAGATATCAGATTGATCAATAAAAATAGTATTGTCGATAATATTCATTGGTGATCCTTAGATATAACTATTTATTGATACCCACAATATGCCCTTTTGCCAGAAATCCACCAAATAATTGGACATCAAAAATGCCCCGCTATCAAAACTCCACACTCAAAATTTCACAAAATGACATACTTTTAAAAATTGTACGCTTTTTTTATTGAAAGTATCTTCGGTTGAATCTTGTTTTAATTTGAAAATCATGCAGGCTGCCGCAAAGATGAGGGCAGCATTAAGAGCTAAGAGAAAGGTTACATGTAAAGCGCGGAGCCCTACCCCTGTGTCTTCCACGAAATAAACGCCCAGTTAAAAGGTTTGGGACGGCGTTGTTCTTTGGCAA
Source organism: Sulfurimonadaceae bacterium (assembly GCA_050305515.1). GTDB lineage: Bacteria > Campylobacterota > Campylobacteria > Campylobacterales > Sulfurimonadaceae > JAFGUB01. The sequence continues at coordinate 36,829 of JBNLFL010000041.1, read as the reverse complement.
TTACCTTGTCATAGTAGTGGCGGGCTTTGCCCTCCTGTTCATCATCAAGCGCGCCGAGGCTCCAGCGTAGCGAGGTAACAAACTCCTCTTCGCTCTGCACGGCGATGCTGCCGCGTTCGGTTTCAATGTAATCGACCCTGGGCAAGTAGCCTTTTTGGTAGAGAATGAGCGGAATGTACCAGTAGTCAGGTTTGGGAATGATGGTTTTGCCAATGAAATCCAAAATCTCCATGTCCACATAGCTGCCGCCTACTTTGTAGGTGAGGTAGCACGCTTTGGCGGCGTGGGCACTCATTTTTAAAAGGGCGGCTTCAAGGTCGCGCACCTCCATGGAGCGCGAAGCGATAACAATGTCCACTTTTGGCAGAGCGCTCCACTCATCATCCCAGCCAATATGATGGGTTTCAATGTTGCTAATGCCCTGCTCTGTGGCGTGCAGATGAAGCTGTTCAAGCATTCCTTCCGCGTAGTCGATGGCAATCACTTTTTTGACTTTTTTTGCCAGTGCCAGCGCCAGTGTGCCGGGGCCGCAGCCAATGTCTAGCACCGTGTCATCAGGAGAAAACTCCATTTTAGACAAAAAGGTGTCCACATAAGGGCTTTTAATCATACGCGGGGCCATTTCGGCCGCTTTGGCGCTCCAGTCGTTGGCACTTTTGCCTTTAAAGTCCGTGGCACCCTTGTGCTCTTTGTACATGGCGGCAAAATCAATAGGTTCCAAAAACATGACGGCTCCTTAAAAAGCGTAATTGAGGTTGGCGAAATATTCGCGTCCGGCGGCAGGGAAGCCGAGGCTGTATTGTACCATTCGGTCGGTGAGATTTTTCACCCCTATTTCAGCCGTCACGGCTGCCATCTTGTAACTTGCTTTCACATCAAACGTCACGAACGTCGGCACTGTCTCATAAGACTTGTCGGTAATCTGGCTGTACGCACCCTCGCGCCACTTCATGTCGCCGTAGAGAGAAAAGCCCGCCACAACCGGAACCTCGGCATAGGCAAAGAGCTGGTTTCGCGGCGTATCGAGACGCTTGATCTCCGGGCTGTCCACGTTTTTGACCTGCGTATGGGTGTAGTTGCCGCCCGCGCTGAAGGCATCGCTGCGGTAGTTCAGCTCCAGCTCCGCCCCCGCGTGTTCGAAACTGCCAACATTCTGGTTCTGGCTCAGACCCGCATCGGCGTCAAATATGACGCTCTGGATGGCATCGTCCACCACACTGTAAAAGCCGCTCAGCGCATAGGAAAATGCATCGTTTCCGGCGTAATAGCCCACTTCGTAATGCGTCGCCACTTCGTTGTCAAGGTCGGGGTTGGGCACGTAGCTGTTAAACTTGCGCGAATAGCGGTCTTTCATGCTGGGCATGTAGGTTTTGCGCGCAACGCTGGCACGGATTTTTCCGGCACTTTCGAGTGTATAGATGAGCGCCGCTTCCGGGCTGAACGCGCTGCGGGTTCCGGTTTCCAGAAGCTCCTGATACGCCGTATTGGTATCGAAAACCTTGTCGCCCTCCTGCACATCGTACCCGATACCCGCGAGCAGCTGCCACTGCGCGCTAATGGTGAAGGTGTCTTCAATGCCCAGAGAAATAATATGGTCTTCATAGTTCTCGGCTTTGGTCTTTGCCTCCGTCACCTTGTCAAGGTCATAGCCGTTATGCACATCTTTTTTGTAAGAAGCCGCCGCGCTGAGCTGGTGCGACGCCACTTCCATGCCGTACTCAAGGCGCGCACCGTAGCTGTAGTCTTCGTAACGGCTTTTAAAGGCCGATTTTTTGTTCATCGTCGTGTAGGTCGCGTCGTCGTAACTGAAAAGCGAGTTGGTGTAGGTGTCGTAGTAGGCCATGAACTTCAGATAGCTCGCGTCGAAATTTTTCACGCCCGTGACATAGAAGGTGTCTTTGTCCCACAACGGCCAGTCCCAGTAGCGCACGCTGTTGTACGCCACATCCGTGCTGGGCGGCTGCTGTTTTTCGCCGCGCTGCGAAGCAAACCCCGCCGCAATCTCGCTGCCGTCATCGCCAACGTAACCGGCCTTGAGGCTCACTTTGTAGTCGTTGGCTTCGGAGCGCAGACGGTCTCCCGTTGGCTGCGAGTCGCTGCCGTCGTACTCACTGCTAAGGCGGTAGTGGTCGCGGTCGCTGTAAACGCCGCCGAGCTGCACGTAAAAGTTATCCTGACGCGTTCCGAGGTTCAGCGAAGTCTCGTAGCGTGACGTTCCGCCTTCACTGTCAAGCACCAGCATCCCCTGAATGTTTCCTTCAAGCGCCCGGGTCGGTTTTTTCGAGACGATGTTGATAACCCCTCCCATGGTGTTCGCGCCGTAGATGACCGACGAATACCCTTTAGAGACGTCAATCTGCGCAATGTCGGCGGTCAGAAAACGTGCATAGTCAAAGTTGCCGTCATACGGCACATAAATGGGAATCCCGTCGATGTAAACGCCGATGCGCTGAGCGTTAAAGCCGCGCATCGTCATGGTGGTTTCGCTGCGCGCTCCCATCATCCCCACGCTCAGGCCGCTCATGTTGTCAAGCGCATCGGCCACCGTTTCGCTGTTTTGCTGCGCAATAACGCTGCTGTCCGCACGCTGCTCTATCGTGTTGAACGTTTCGCCCGTTCCCTTCACGGCAATCGTACCGAGTTCAAACGTATCCGCAAGCAGCGCGGAAGCCGCAACCGAGAGTAAAAATACCGTTGTTTTCATAATGCTGTTTCCTTTGTTCTGATGTTACATGTAACGCATGCTCTGTTATGCTTCAATGGCAACTCCTTCAATATTGGGGTAAATGTCCTCGACAAAACGGCGCAGCATCGCCTTGTTGGTTTCGTGCCGCGTCGATGCGGGTTTAAGGGCAATCTGGACATTGCCAAGGGCAGTTACAATCTCCTGAATCTGTTCGATGCAGCGTGCGGTGGAACCCATGATTGCGTTGTCGAAAAACTTCTTGCCGTCAAAAAAAGCGTTACGCTCCTCCAATAGCCGCGCGTAGGCGTCGGCATCGAACGTCGGCTGCTGCTGTTCGCCCTGCGCGGCGCGCATGCACTTGACGAAATGATCAATAGCCGGCAGTGCCTCGCGCTGCGCCTGTTCGGTCGTCTCAGCCACATAAAAGACGCGCATCACCACCATTTTTGGGTCATGCCCGGCGACCATGCGGTAAAAACGGCGCACCTCGGCACACTCCTGAAGCGTCGCCCCCTGAGACATCAGCAGCCCGTAGCCGTGTGTCGCGGCGAAATGGATGGTTGCTTCCGAAGCAAACGTCGCCAGATAAAACGGCACCTCTTTTTGCAGGGGCGCGGGAGTCATGCGGCAGGCATCGACCTTCACGAAGCGTCCGGAATACTCCGACGGGCTTACATGTAAGAGCCGCTCAATTGCTTCGACGCTCTCAAACATCACGTCGCGCAGATCCTCTTTATTTTTTACAAAATGGCGTGTATCGGGTGCAAAACCGCCTTTGGCAAAGCCTGCATCAATACGCCCGCCGCTAAGATTATCAAGCACGGCAATGCTCTCTGCCAGCCGCACCGGATGATAAAACGGTGAAAGAAACCCCGCCGCCCCCAGACGGATGTTTTGGGTACGCGCCGCGGCAAACGCCATCATGCTCACGGGGTCGGGGATAACGCTAAAACTGTTAAAATGGTGTTCTCCAAACCATGCACTCTCAAAACCGAGTTCATCAGCCAGAGTTACCAATTCCAGCTGCTCTAACAGGCTTTGAGACACACTGTTTTCAAAATGTTCGCTAAGACAAAAGAGTCCAAAACGCATTATTACTCCTTTATAAAACGCAAAAACTGCGCATGATCGATGGTATAACCGTAAAAGCTCTGGTAAAAACTGCGGCTCTCTGCTTCAAGGTCAAAGTCCGCAAACTGCTGCGGATAGAGCTTTTGAGCCAGCCATAAAATGCCCAGAATCGACTCGGGCGAAGGGCGATCCCACCAGAAGGTGCCCACAGGAGCCGGATACACCTGAGCTTCGCGCACGGCGCGAAGCGATGCGTAGCGTGCCGAGGCAAGGGTGTCTTGCAGTTTTGCGGCGGTTTTGGAGTTGGTGGAAACCACAATAGCATCGGGATTCCAAAGGGTGAGTTTTTCAGCCGAAACTTCACCTTTAACTGGCATCTCTGCGGCCACGTTGATACCTCCGGCGGCGCTAATGAACGTCTCACCCCACCACGCCTTGTTTTCGCTGCTAAACGCCGCATTGGTATAAAGTACGCGCTTGCGCACCTTAACATCTGCCAGACGCGCTGTGATCCATGAGAGTTTTTCTTCCCAGTACGCTTTGAGCATCTCTCCTTTGTGAGCATCGCCTAGTAGCGTACCCACACTGATAAACTCTTCTAATAAGCTTTTGATGTTATGTTTGCCGATTCCCAGTGTATATACGGGAATTCCCAGTGCTTTAATACGTTGGTTCATCACATCAGAGGTTACTCCTGCAAACACCAGATCGGGTTCGAGTTTGAGCACGCTTTCAAGATTGACATCGTTAAAACTTCCCACGCTTGGTACTGCTACTAATGAGGGAAAAAAAACTAGAAATTCTATAAAGCGTGAGGCTTCAGGCTGCGCAACAATTGGCGCAGCTCCGGCAAACAGCGCCACTTCCTGCGCCGCGCCGCCATAGCAGGTAATGAGAATGCGTTTGGGCTGCGATGTAAGGCAAACCTCTTTGCCGATCATATCGTTTACACAAATAGCGTTAAGCCATAACGCAGCCGCAATCAGTAAAACAGCAAAACGCATCATTAATACCGATACTGCAACGACACAAATGCCGCGCGCGGCGCACCGACAATGTAGGTGGGTCTGTTTTGCGCCACGTTGGTCTCGGAGGTAGAAACCGTAGAAATATAAGCTTCATCGGTAACATTGGTGATGGAAAATGCCAGATCAAGCGTACTTTTGGCATCTAACTTAAAGGTTTTATACATGGCCAGATCAAGCAGATAGTGCGCATCTACTGTGTATTGGTTTTCAACATCTACATAACGTTTGCCAAGGTAACGCAGCACGGGGCTAAACACGTAACCGTTGAGGTCGTAATCGGCTGAGATATTGGCATAAAACTCCGGCATATCGGGGAGCTGATTGCCTTCGGAAGCAATGGTCACATCCGTCGCGGTGCGGATATCCGAAGTAAACGCGTAATGGTTGTACGTTGCCGCCGCATGCAGTGCGAGTTGATCGTTCACGCGGTAATGCGCGCCGAGTTCCAGCCCGTAAGAGAGCGCCTCAGCCGTATTTTGCTGATAGTTGTAATCAAGCACCGGATCATAAAACGTGCCGCCTACATTTTGTACCAGTGAATAAAAAAGCGTCGATTCCAAAGAAAAATCACGATTTTCAAAACGGTACAGAAGATCGAAGTTATCCGACTCTTCGGGTTTGATATCGGCCCACATCCTTTGCAAAATGGCTTCATCCTTGCCGACTGCCGCAGAATTGAAATAGTTCACAACACTGCCGCCAAAACCGTAGCTTGGCGTGTTGTAGTTGCGGCCGTAATTTGCCTTGATGAGACTGCGCTCATCCGCAAACCAGCTCACACCCAGATTGGGCAAAAAAACCTCGTAGGTATTTGAAGGTAGCGTAAAATCGACTTTACTTACCTCATTAAGCGCCTTATCAAAGCTGACATCTCCAATACCCGCTGTGTTGTAACTCACCAGTTTTGGCGAAGAGAGCCACAGGTATTTTAATCCGGCATTGAAAAGCACCGGGCCAAAACGCTGCTCGTACGTGGCAAACGGCGCGCTGAAAATGTGGTTTTTTTCTGTATCGACAATGCGTTCCCACTTTATAAAATCCAGTGAGCCCGGCTTGCGCAATTTGCGGCTGGTCGGCGGCCCCGGAGGTTCGTCTTCTTGATACCAGTAGCCCACTTTAAACGTAGCATCTTCGAGTTTTTGCTCGTACTCGGCTATGGCGCCAAAGGTATCGTGATCAACCAGCCACTCAATCACCTTGTCGCCGCTGCCTGAATAAGTGGTTCCCTTGTCGTTAAGAAAATAGGGACGCAGTGCAAGTGAAGCCCCTTCAAAAAGCGGTATTTTTATTTTTCCAAAAAGCGTGTATGTTTCAAAATCCTGACGGTTATAATCGTAATACATGGCATCCGTCGCGGCATCGCCGGTAAGCTCGGTGTTATAATCCAGATCGGCATAAGTCGAGAGATCCTTGCTCTGCTCGTAACTCAGCCCCTTGTAGTTATGCTTTTTTTCATCGTTGTAAATGGCATACAGTTCCCATTCCAGCGGCTGATCGGCACTTCCCGTGATACCGAGCGCAAAGTTTTTACGAAGCGGGGACTCCCCTTCGCCTTTGAATTTGTCCGCTTCCGTCCAGGAACCAGACACGAACATTTTCGCTACACCGCCGATATCACCGCTATCAACACGGGCAAAACTTTTTTTGAAATTCTCGCTGCCAAGAGTCTGTTTGGCGCTTACATGTAAGGTATCTGAAGGCTTTTTGATTTTCATATCAACCATACCGTTGTCGCTGCCATAACCAAAACCGCCATCGGCGCGGATGGCCCCTTTTTCCACGTCAATACGCGAAACATTCTCGATATCAACCATGGTAGAAAGCCCCGAACCGGGACCGATTCCTTTAAGCGGAAGGCCCTCAAGCGTTTCACCAATGTTGCGGTCTGCTTTGCCGCGAATTTTATGGGTGATGTCCATGCCGAAAGGATCATTGGTCCGGATATCCACCCCCGGAAGCGACGCAATCGCCTTGTAGGGGTTGAGCATCTCGGCACTGGCCTGATGCAAAATGACCTCGGCGCTCACAGAATCAAAACGCGCTTCCTGCACGCTCTGAAGCGGCGCATCTTCGATGCCGACGCCCTCAAGCGTCACGACATCATCTGCTACGATCACCTGCGAAACCAGCAGACAGGCTGCCAAAATCTTGTTATGCTTCAAACCGATTCTCCTTTAAGCAGCTCTTCCTTGACCTCGCTCCAGTAGTGACGTTTAATCGGCTCCATTGTCGTACGGCGGTTAATCATGCGGATGGAGAGCGCCTCAACCCACTCCCAGAACTCTTTAAGGTGCTCCTGCGGAAAATGGCACTCTTTAAGCGCTTTTTTAAACATGGCCAGCCAGATTTCGCGGGCATTTTCGTCAATGGGCACCTTGAAGTGGCGCGATCGCAGATGCGGTTCGCCGTGTACCGAAGTGAACGTTGCGCCGCCGCCGAGCGCCTCGATAAAAAAGTCGGCGCTCTTCTGCACCGCCGCTTTAAACGCCTCTTCATTGGCGGGGAACAGATCGCCCACCTTGGTTTTGCGCAGCAGATTATGGTGATAGACAATCAGCTCTCTGATACGCGCTTCGCCCATCGCCTCGAAAGTGCGTTTGGAAGGAAACGGCACCGGAGGATAGATAAAATCAATCATGGCATCAACCACCCGTACCTCTTCGCCTCCAAAACGGTTTGTCATGGGTGTGGCAGCTTGCATATTGCTCATCTGGGTAAACATTTTGGGGTTGCCGCTGTTGCAGCTTTGGTGTTCTTCAGGTTTCATTTTTTCTCCTTTATTTACAAATGTGGGCCCAAAAGCCGCTTTCGTCGTTGATAATTTCAAACCATGCCGGTCGCAGCTGTTTCAGCATATCCGGCAGTGCCTCGCGCTCTTTTAAAGCCCGATTTTTAAAGCGTTTGTCCCAGTCGGGGTTGCGCTCTAGCATAGTATTTACAATCTGCTCTCGAAGCTCAGCATTGCCAAATCCGCCGCCAATATACGCCCGTCCGCCCTTGCGCAGTACGCGCAAAATTTCACTGTAAGCCTTTTCATGGTCATCCCAAAACGGTGAAGAACCGCGGCTGATGACAAGATCCACACTGTCCGTTTTTAAAGGAATGGCGTGAATGTCGCCCTGAAGGAAACTGCTGCGCCCGCCAAGTCCCTCATCAAAGGCATAGCTTTTGGCAAACTCCAGCATGGTTTCGCTCTGATCGAAAAACGTTACATGTAAACCGCAAAGCCGCGCCATAGCACGCCCTAACGCTCCCGTACCGCACCCGGCATCCAGACACACTCCGTCAAATATCTGGGTCTCCTGTACGATCTGCGACGCGATCACCGGATAGATGGGCGCGAACACCTCGCGCACGATGGCATCGAATCCCGAAGGATCGCGCGCCCCCTTGTACTCTTTTTGCATCAGCATGTTCATAACTTTTTCCTTTATATCAAAATTCATATAACGATAGAACTGCCACGGTGCCTATGCTCCGCTGCGTTCAAGGGTAAACGAGACCGGAAGCAGGATGCTCAGCTCCTTTCCTTCGGGAGGTGCCTCAAACGGCGCCGCTTCCTGCACCGTTGCGACGGCGCGTTCATCAAGACTGCGATGACCGCTGGAGCGTTCCATCATTACGCCGGAGGTGCTGCCGTCGGCGCGAATCATGAAGCGTATGAGGGTTTCGCCTTCGAGTCCCAGACGCCGTGCCATCATCGGATAGCGCAGGCACGCCTGTATTCTCGCGCGCAGACGCCCCAGATAGCTCTCGGAGACTTCATAGCGGTGTGTCGAAGCGGAAGGTGCCGAGGGCTCGCTTGTCTCCTCTTCTATTTTTGGCTCTTCCGGCTCGGTAACAGGTTGAGAGATCTCCTCTTTGGGCATCTCTTTTTGGGGTTCCGGTTTCGGTTCGCTCAGGGGTGCCGGTTTTGGAACCGGTTTAGGCACTGTTTTTTGAACCGGTTTGGGCTTTGGCTTTGGCTTGGGTTCCGGTTTGGGTTCGGGCTTCTTTTCCGGCGGCTTCGGAGGCGGCGCAGGAGCGGGTTTGGCCGCTACCGGCTCGGGCTCGACAATATCGATCATCGCTATCTTCTGCGCTCTGGCGCTCGTAGGCTTGAGCGGTTCGCTCTGCATCAGCGCGCCCACAAGTGCCGCGTGAATGGTGGTGGTTGCCGCAAAAGCGGCCAGAAATCGTTGTGGCGTTTTCATTAGCGTTGCTCCTCCTGGGTCTGGATGGCAAATTTGCTCACATCAGCGCGTTTGCACCAGTCGATGGCCTTGACGACATATTCAAAGGGCGTTTTGGCATCACTGCGGACAACGACGCCGAGTTCGCGCGCCGTAGCGTTAAGTTCGTTCAAACGCTCCTGCAACAGCGCTTCGCTGACTTCGACATCATTAAAATGGTAGTGCCCGTTTTGCTCAATCGTAATCACCGCAGGTTTTTTTCTGCTGTCGTTTTCGCTTTGCGCCGAACTCTTGGGCAGCGTCACGGGAATCTTTCCCTGCGCTACAAAGGTCGCCGTCGCCATGAAAATCACCAGAATTACCAGCACGATATCCACAAACGGTGTCATATTGATCTCGCTGATCTCCTGATTCTCTTCAAGGGTTGCCATACTCATGAGGCATCGGCCTCGCGTCTGAGCAGCACCGTTTTAATGCGGCGTATGAAATAGTTATAGGCGATAACGCTGGGAATCGCTACAAACAGCCCCGTCGCAGTCGCTACCAGCGCCTCGGAAATACCGCCCATGACCGCATTGACTCCGAAACTCGCATCAAGCCCCAGTGTGTGAAAAGCGTCGATGACGCCCAGAACCGTACCGAAAAGCCCGATAAAGGGGGCGTTGTTGCCAAACGTGGCCAGAATGCCCAGACGTTTTTCAAGCCCGAGACGCAGCGCCGCTTCGGAGAGTTCTCCCGCATGCGCTTCAAGCGTGCGAAATGCCAAAGCACGTTCCACGGCCACAAACAGGGCCACCACACTCATGCAAAGCAGCAGCCACAAAACGGGATCAACCCCGATGATAGCAATACCGAGCAGTTTTTCACTGAGCATCGTTTCCTCCTTTGTAATACGGAAAGAAGATCGCTTCAAAGCGCGCCTGTTCATCCTCTTTAAGCAGTCCGGGGTAAAAGGCGCTCATCAGCCAGCGTATGCCCATCAGGCGCATGAACGAAGGGGGACGGCTAATATAGTTAAACGGAAGCGAAGGCACGGTAAGTACCCGTCCCTCTTTCACCGCGCGCAGCGCTTTCCAGCGCGGATCGTCCTTTACATGTAAGGCAAATTCAGGCTCCATTGCCACGATCACGTCGGGATCGGCGGCGAGTACCGTTTCAAGACTCACCTTTTCCATGCCGAAACCCGAACTCATCTGGCATTTCAGGGCATTTTTGGCCCCCGCATAGACGAAAGGCTGAATATGAAACGACCCGTCGCACTCGGTAGAGAGTCCGTCAAGCCCCTCGGCAAAGTAGTAGCGCACCTCAGGGTATTTGGCGATCTGCTGCGCATAATTCTCAATCAGATGCAGACTCTCTTTCGTATAGTGCATCAGCTCCGTCGCCCGCGCCGTATTGCGGCTCAGCGCGCCGAAGAGCCGAAACTGCCCTATCAGGTCATCCATGGTTGTGTTGTTCACGAGCAGCACCGGAATGCCCAGTACGCCAATCTTCTCCAGAAGTTTGTCCGAACCCATCTTGCCGCCCCACATGATGATGACATCGGGTCTGACCTGTGCCAGCACTTCCAGATTCGCACTCTGTCCCTGCCCGAAATAGCCGCCCGCGACCGGTTTGTCAAACGCCGCTCCGGCATAAGGGCGCTGATCTTCCTTGAAAGGCATATTGAGCGCCGCGACAAGCGCGGGGTCGAACGCCAGAAGGCTCATGGTAAGCGGCGGATGGGTGGTGTAGATGGAACGCACCACGTCAGGCACCTCCACGCTGCGGTTAAAATCATCCACGACAATACGCCCGAAAAGGCTTACATGTAAGAGTAGCAGCGCACCAAGGAGTTTCATAAACGGCTTCATTTCCACATCTCGATCCAGCGGCCGTCATCGCCCTGATGAATTTTAAACTGGCTGATCCCCACACTTTCAAGCAGCGCCGCATAGTCGCGTTTCATGCCATCTCCGTGCACCCTGTCCGAATTGGCGAAGGGTTTCATACCCGCTTCGGCGCGCCGGGCGTCAATAAGATCGCGAACTTCTCTGGAACCTTTGCCGCCGCCGACAAACGCCCTGCCGCCGGGTTTGAGCACGCGGTATATTTCAGAAAGCCCTTTGGCCGGATCTTCCCAAAACGGAATGGAGCCGCGGCTGATGACCAGATCGACCGACGCACCTGCCAAAGGAATATCCTGCACATTTGCCAGAAGTGTTCTGGCGCGCTCTTTCAGGCCATCTTCTGCAATATGCTCTTTCGCTTTTTCAAGTGCGGGTTGCGAAATATCGAGAAAAATAAACTCCAGATCGGTGATCTTTGCGAGAGCAAGCCCCATATAGCCGCCGCCCGAACCGACATCCAGACAGACCCCTTTGGTGATTCCGCTCAGCTCTTTGATTTTTTTGGCGTAGTAGTCGTACATCGGCGCGTGCAGCGTTCGGGCCGTTTGATCATAACGCGCGACCCGTGCCTCTTTTTTCTCCGCCTGTTGCACCGAAACAGCCGGTGTCTCTTCTGCCATGCCCGAAGCATTCAGAAGCAGCGCAGCCGCAATGCTTACATGTAAGCCTTTCAATCGTCTCATAATGAATCTCCTTCTAAAAGTTTTGCCACCGCCTCGTCGCTAAGTGTGACATTCAAAAAGAGCTCGTAGAAGCGCTTCGTCGTCGCGACGAGATCTTTTTTATACACGTCGGGATAGAGCCGGATCATCAGCCACTGCAACCCCATAATCCGCATGAACGAAGGCGGTCTGTCAAACCAGTTAAAAGGCGCTTTGGGAATAAAATAGACCCGCTTGTTCTGTACCGCTTTGACATGCTGCCACGTCGGCAGCGTGTAGATGCGTTCATAAAACTCCTTCTCCTGCACCAGAATCACGTCGGGGTTGTACTGCAGCAGCGTCTCCATCGAGAGCTTTTCAAACCCCTTGTGGCTGGAGGTGTGGCAGCGGTGTATGTCAACATCACCTGCCAGCTTGAGAAGCTGTACGTGAATGGAGTCATCACACTCGGTAGCCAGACCGTCAAGCCCTTCGGCGTAATAGACCTTTGAGCGTGCATCGGCGGGAATCTTTGCCACGGTCGCATTGACCTCATCAAACACTTTTTGCGTGTAGTCGACCAAAGCGTTGCCGCGCTCCTTACGTGCCAGTGCATCGCCGAGAAAACGGAAAATATCCACATAATCGGTAATTGTTTCATCCATTGCGTACACGGCCGGAGTGCCCAGCAGTTTAAGCCGCTCCGCCTCTTTTTGTGTAAACTCGTTTTGGTGCGCCCACATCAGGATTAAATCGGGATGTTGTGCCAAAAGCACTTCAAGATTGGCGCTCTGCCCCGCTCCAAAGACCCGTCCTATCAGCGGCAGGCTCTTCATGCGCGCATCAAGATAGGGGTAGTGGCTCGTGTCGATGTTGAAGATCCACCCCGCCAGCAGCGAGGGGTCCATCGCATAGAGCGCATAACTGCCATAAGGTGAAGGCGCATACACCTTTTTGGGTGCGTCGGGAATCGTGACGCTGCGCCCGAGCATGTCGGTGATCTCTCTGGCTTCAAGCGTGCAGAGCGTCATCAACACGGCAAGCCACAAAGGTATGTTTTGCATCAAAGCTCCTTTTAAAACGCCAGCGACACTTCAGCACCGAGCGTGCGTCCGCGGTCGTAGTAATACCCTGTGGTGTAACGGGTCGCGTACTGGTCGTCACTCAGGTTGCGCACGTAGAGTTTGCCGGTGGCGACAAGGCCGCCGAATCTGAAATCACGCGCCGCATTGAGGTCGATACGGGTGTAATCGCCCAGATTGACATCGGTCGAGACCCCCATGGCGCTTGTGGAACTGCTGTAGGCGTCGGCGTGCTTGAGCGAGGCGTTGAAACGGTACGCCTCCCAGACGTGGCTAATGAGCGCGGTATAAATATTACGTGGCGAGGAGATGCCCACGCTGTCACTCTCTCCGGTTTCGTTCACCATCATGTTGGTCCATGAGAGCTTGTAGCGGGTGGCTTTGGCAATGGTGCCCTCAACGCTCAGCTCGATTCCCTGACGGTGGCTGTCTTGCTGCGTGTAGTAATAATATTCGTTGCCGTCGGTATCGCTATAGGTCGCATCGGTCGCACTCTTTTCATTGTCGATCGTGATGTCGAAGTAGGTGAGCGTCGGTACGAAATACTCGACCAATGCCGCCTTGACGCCTAGCTCGAAGCGCTGCTGACGCTCGGCGTCAAGCGTGGAGTTGTCTTCGGTTTCAAGATCAAAATCGCCTGAAGTCCCTTCGTCACCAAAGAGATAACGCGCATTGAGGGTATAGTTATCTCCTAAATGATATAACGCTCCCAATGCGACGACATTGGCCGGAGCCAGATCGACATCATTATTGGCATCGGGCGTTGAGAGCGCTTCGCTCTTGGCGGCCGTGGAGTGGTCGATATGCTTGACGTCGCGGCGGTATCCGGCATCGAGCACCAGATCGCCCTCAAGCAGCGTCTGCTCAATGGTTGCGGAAAAGCCCATGACGGAGGTTTCAAAATCGCGGTATCCCTTGTTGGTGTTGGGGCCGAACCCTTCACTGAGCGTATACTGCCCGCCGAGGTAGAGCGCCGTATCGCCGAAACGCGCATTGTGGCGCAGGCTGTAGGTCTGGGTGTTCTCTTCGTAATGCTTTTTGCTCACCGTATCTTTGTCAAAATAGGCATTGTACTCGTCCTGCTCGTAATCGATCTTCGAAGCCGAAAAGAGGGTTACCTGATTCTCGCTCCACAAAACGTTTCCATCCAGCGAAAGAATTTTGGTCTTGATGGGGTCGTAGTACCATTTGGCCGTATCAATCGTGCCGTCCACTTTCACCCCGCGCTGCATCTCGAAACGTCCGCTGTCGCTGTAGGCCATAAGATTCATGCTGAATTTTCCGTAATTCACTCCGCCGTTTACCATGCCCGAATCGGCGTCGCTGCCATCAAACCATGAATCCTTGCTGGGACGATCATAACGCGAGAGCATTCCGCCAATATAACCGCCATACTCCGACGCATCCCCAAAGCGGGTTCCAGCATAGAGGCTTTGAGAGTTGGCAGCGGGGTGTGATCCGGCCTGCTCATAGTAGGCACTTATCATTCCCTCGGTTGTTTTAGGGTGTTTCGTGCGAATAATAATAAAGCCAATATTCACCCCTGAGCCGCTGTTGGAAGCGCCGATATCAATACTCGGTGCCAAAGAGAGCGCCGTGGAAGTGCGCACAATCTCGATGGAGTCGATGGCGATCATCGGAATTTTTTGCAAAATGCGGTTGCTGGATGAGGGAAGAATGGCGCCGTCAATAATATAGGTAATGCTACCGCCGCCGCGCATGTTCACAAAATAGGGAGACTTGCGCCCCTGATACGTTAAATCCAGTCCCGTCGCTTTGTTAAGCAGATCAAAAATATCTTTAGGTGCGTACGCTTCAATCTCCTCTTTGTCCAATACTTCCGTTCCAAACGCCGCCGACTGCTCGACACGGTAGAGGTTGGTCGGGCTGGTTATTGCCGTATCTTCACGTACGGCATAAGCCGATTCATTGGCGGTAACGGGAGAAAGCCAGGTCTCTTCCGCTCCGGAGAGAAGTTGCGGAATCAGGGCCGAAGCCAGAGTCAAGGTGCTAAAAATGCGTGTTTTCATATCTATCCTTACATCAAATAATTTATTACATGTACTTATAACAGCGACGGAATGCACCAGTGGCGCTCCTGATGGCGGATGATCTCCGCATCGACGCCGTAAACGCTGCGCAGCATCGGAGTGTTAATGACCTCATGCGGGTCACCCGAAGCGATGATACGTCCGTTATTCATCACCACCACGCGCGAGGAAACCATCATCGCATGGTCGGGATAGTGCGTGGTTTTCAAAAAGGTGTACCCCTCCTGAGAAAGTTCGCTGATCATCCCCAGAAGGCGCATCTGGTTGCCGTAATCCAGACCGTTTACCGGTTCATCCATGATGAAGACCTTCACCTCCTGCGCAATGGCACGGGCGAGCAGTACCATCTGTTTCTGCCCGCCGCTGAGCTCTCCGAAAGGCCGCGAAGCCAACGCCGCGATGCCGACACGCAAAAGCGCCTGATGCGCCATCTTCCGATCATGTGCGGAGGGGTGCGCGAAAAAGCCCAGTTTTGAGATGCGCCCCATGATCACCATATCTTCGACGCTGTAGCCGAAGGGAACATTGTGATACTGCGGAATGTACGCCACATGCTCCGCAATCTGCTGATGTCGATAGTGATAAAGCGGCGCACCCTGAAGCCGGATGTCGCCCTTGCCTTCAATCAGCCGCAGCATCAGGCGGATCAGGGTACTTTTGCCGCAGCCGTTGGGTCCCAGAAGGCTGACCACCTCTCCGGGGTAGAGCTTCAGGTCCACCCCGTGCAGCACGTCGCGTTTCGGGTAGGAAAACGAAAGATTCTTAACGGTATATACAGGTGTCAGTTCCATGCGGCCCTCGCGTTTTTAAGTACGATAATAAAGACCGGAATCCCGATCAGCGACGTCAGAATCCCGATAGGAATCTCGACACTCAGTGCCAGGCGCGATACCGAATCCGCCAGCAGCATGAACGCCGCGCCCACCAGTGCGGAAAGCGGCAGAAGCAGCGTGTGCGACGGCCCGGCGGCCATGCGGACGATATGCGGAATAATCAGCCCCACCCATCCGATAATACCGGCCATCACCACGCACAGCGACGAGGCGAGCGTGGCGAGAACGATAGCGATCATACGCATACGCGCGACGTTGATGCCCAGCGCCTTGGCCTCCTCATCGCCGAGACTGAGCAGATCGAAGTATTTGCCCATCATAATCAGCGCGATGATGCTCACTCCCATCGGCACGGAGACCAGCGCCACATCTTCAAGGCCCGCCATGGAGAGCGAACCCATAAGCCAGTAAACGATGGCCGGAAGCGTGCTGTAAGGGTCGGCAACGTATTTGATGACCGAGAGCAGCGCCGTAAAGAGCGAGCCGCTGATGACCCCGCCGAGCACCAGCATGACGCTCGAGCGGGAGTTGGTCACCATGGAACCCACCATCACGGAAAATCCGACGGCGATGAACCCGAAAGCGAAGGCAAGCACCTGCACCATCCACCACTGCTCGGAAATCAGCATTCCCAGTGCCGCGCCAAACGACGCCCCGGCCAGAACGCCCAGAATGCCGGGAGAGACCAGCGGATTAACAAACATCGCCTGAAACGCCGCGCCTGAAACGGCCAGCGCCGCACCGATGAGCATGGCCAGCAGAATGCGCGGCAGGCGGATCTGAAACAGAATGTTTTCCAAAAGTGCAAACCCCTCCTGCGTCTCGCCACCGAAAAACTTGTACTGCACGAATGCCCACAAGGTTCCCGGTTCAATGGGATACTGTCCGAAACTCAAAGCCAGCAGCGCGGCGCATATCAGCAATACGACACCCCCACTCAGGAATAACAGCTGACGTTGCCGCATCAAAACGATACGCTCAGCGACCCGAATACCTGTAACGGCGCTCCGGTCTGGTAGGTCGAGGAGGTTCCGGTAGTTGCCAGAACGTTGTCGGCCGAAATAATCGTAGCGATGTACTTCTCGTTGGTCAGGTTGGTGGCACTGAGGCGAAACACCGCATCACGCGCACCGAGCACCGGACCGAAACGGTAAGAGACATCCAGATCGAAAAGTGCGTAGGCGTCCATTTTCTGGGTGTTTTGCAGGTCGCCGTAACGCTCGGCGCTGTAACGCACGCTTGGAGTGAACATCCACTTTTCAATGCTGTAGCTCAGCGCCGCCTTGGCCATGTACTCCGGAGCGTCAGGCACCTGTTTGCCCTCAGTTTTGATGGTGCTCGTGGGCGAGCTTTTGAAATCCTGCGTGAAGGCGAACTTGTTGTAAGAGAGTGCCGCAATGAACTCCAGCGATTCGCTTATGGGACCCGAAGCCGAGAACTCGGCGCCGTAGCCCATCGCATCACCGATATTGGCGGGATAGTTCACGCCAAACTCGGGATCGTACACATTGGCCTGCTTGTTTTGGACAAACGAGACAAAAACGACGGGATTTAGCATGACGCCGCCGACATAGGTTTTATACCCCAGGTCGATGTTGTCGGAAAGCTCCAGATCGAGCTTGTCCCAGAGCTGTTGCAGCGTGACATTCTTGGCAACGAAGTTGGCCCGGTTCGAGAGGTAGGTCGGAAACAGGTTTACGTCAAAGCCGTAGGTACGCGCATACGACAGATAGAGCGCATTGAGCGCATCAAACGCATACCCGGCATATAGCGAAGGAATCCAGGTATTGAACGTCTTGGCATCCACGCTGGCCCAGCTATCAAGCGATCCGTTACTGATAGCGGTATCATAATCGGTACTGGTAGTGCCGTTGGTTCCAAAGGTATAGCTCTCCAGTTTTCCCAGTTCAAAGCTCTGATACTGCAATCCCGCGTTATAGGTAAAATTGCCGATACTCCCTTTGGCCTCGACGAAAGGCGCCTGCAATACGTGATAGCCCGCATCGGCCAGAGAGGCGTACCCGTCAAAGACCAGTTCGCCGCCTGCGACTTTATACTTTCGGCGGTCCGTCGGCGGTCCGGGAGGCAGCTGCTTGTGATACCAGTAGCCCGCGCTAGCGCTCAGCTCCTCGCCGAAGCTGTGCTCGTACGCCGCGACGGCGCCGTAGAGATCATGGTCGATCTTCCAGTTGAGTACCCGGTTTTTCGCCGCGTCGGCATTGGCCTGGGAGTTCCAGTACTCCCCTTTATCCTGTTTGTAATAGGGTTTGAGAGTGATCGTATCATCAGACGTCACGCGCCACTTGAGCGTAGAAAGCACGGCTGTCGTGTCAAACTCCTGCCGGTTCCAGTCATAGTAGTTGATGTCGTTGTCGGCAGTAGGCCGCAGCGTTGCGAAATCTTTGTCGAAATAGCGCTCCAGATCGCGCGTCTGATCATAGGTGAGCGATGCGTAATTGTGGTGCTCGTCGTGATTGCCGATGACATAGAGCGTCGCATCAAAGGCATCGGTAGGCGTATAGCGCAGCCCTGCCATGCCGTTGTAGCGCATGAGCTCGCCCTCCCCTTTGGTCTTGTCGTTTTTCAGGTAGGAGAATGACCCGAAAAGACGCACGTCACCGAGGTTCCCCGAATCGAAACGCACGAATGAACGCGCAAACGCATCGGAGCCGAATGCCTGCGAAAGCGTCGCACCCATACGGCCCGAGGGGGCGTTGACGTTCATGTCAACCTTGCCGATAAGGCTTGAGAAACCGAGGTTTTTATCCGGCGAAAGATACCCCTTTAAGAGGTCGATGCTGCTGACGTTTTCCATATCGAGCATCTGCTTTCCGCCGCCGGGGTTGCTTGAGATCGGCATACCGTCAATCATGAAAACGCCGCCGGGGCCCGACTGCGACTTGCCGCGGATGCGGATGGGGTCATGGTACGAAGGTTCGTTCGAACCGGCAGGATCGACGGGCGTGAAGTTGACCGAAGGAGAGAACTGCACCACGTTGAACGGGTTCATGTTGGCCTGACTCGAAAACGTCGCGATACTTTTGGCGGCAAAGCTCTGTGACGAACCGTTGGTGTCACCCATGTAGAGGTCGTTATCTACGGCACTCTCCGTCACAACAATGTGCTCGATGCTGAGTGTATCGCCCAAAAGCGCGGAAGTGGCAGCGAGTGCCAGAAACAGGGGTTTGGTTTTCATTATGCGTCTCCTAAAAGGGTTTTGATTTCGGTATCACTCGGCTTTACATGTAAGAAAAGCTCGTAAAATTCACGTACACGCGATTCCAGATCGATGCGATACGCTTCAGGGTGAAAACGTTGTGAGAGCCACTGAATGCCCAGAATACGCATAAATGAAGGCGGCCGGTCGATCCAGTTAAACGGCGTTGTGGGTACCAGATAGATGTGGCCCTGTTTGACTGCACGCAGACTTTTCCAGAGCTTGTCATCAATCAGATCGTTAAATACCAGTGAATGCTGCACGATGATCACATCAGGATCATAGGCAAGCAGCGTCTCGAAGCTGATCTTTTCCAGTCCAAGCAGATTACTCTGGCGGCATTTGTGCACATTCTCGCCTCCGGCAAAATTCAGGGCCACGACGTGAAACGAGCTGTCGCACTCGGTTGAAAGGCCATCAAGCCCCTCGGCATAGTAATAGCGCGTGGGCTTCTCTTTGGAAACCGAAGCATTCACCTCGGCAATGATCTTTCTGCCGTAATCGGCAAGCAACTTGCCGCGCTTGGTTTCGCCGATGGCACGGGCCACCGTTTCGATACTTTCGGGCATGGTTTCAATCTCGCGAAACGGTACCGTTACCGTAGGAATATGCGTTTTTTTGATCTGCTCGCTCACCGTTTTAGCCATCATGTCATCTTCCCACAACAAAATAAGTTCGGGTTGATGTGCTATGAGCGTTTCAAGATTAATATTATTGCCGCCGCCGTGAAAAGAGCCGATGACCGGGAGTGAGAGAAAATAGGGGTCAAGGTAGGCATCCGTCGCATTGTTGTTGGGATTTTTCGCCTTGAAATTGAGCCCGATCATCTTTTGCGGATTCAGCGCATAGAGCAGGTAATTCATAGGCGGCGACGATCCGAATACCCGTTGGGGGAGCGTGTTTTTATCGTTCACAGCGCTGCTTTCCTGGCCGTAAAGCCCAAGGGCAAACACCGCTGTAATGATGAATGTGACGATACGATGCATGATCATTCCTTATTTTAAATTTGGCTGCCACAAGGCCTCTGCCCCGGCAACCGTGCCCAAACGTCCCGGCCGCTGCGCGGTAGAATTTGTGAGGTGCAATTGGGTTACGACATCAAAACAATTCCACTACTAACAACTGGAGAGATGACATGCTCTAAAACGCGCCGCAGAGGAGGCGGCACGGGACGCAATCGGGCTCTCTTTTATATGTATCTTTTTTGATATAACGTTAAAGTCAAAAAAAGGCGCATCGACTGATGCACCTTTTTACTCTACGATATATCCGTAATTTTTGAAAATCGTTTTGGCCTTGTCGCTGAGGATAAAGTCGTAAAACGCTTTGTACTCGGCATTGTCACCTGCTGCACTAAGCAAAACGATGCCCTGTTTGATCGGGGTATAGAGTTTGGGATCGACGCTTGCCCAGTTGACGCCCTCTTTGTACATCGACATTTTCGAGCTGTAAAGCGACGATTTGGCGATAAATCCGACATCTGCCGCCGTTGTAGCATAGGCTACGGTCTGTGAAATCGACTCGGCAAAGACGAATTTATCCTTGACCTGCTCGTAAACCTTACCGTTTTTCATCGCCTCGATAGCCGCAGTACCATATGGCGCGGTTTTGGGGTTGGCCACCGCGATTTTGCCGATAGACTCCTCGGTGACTAGCGCGATCCCTTTGGCAAAATCAAGTGATTTGGTACTCAGATACGCCAAAGCGCCCTGGGCATAGACTATAGGAGCAGTCGTTGCGATCTTCTCCTCGTAAAGCGCTTCGGGAAACTTCATGTTCGCCGCCATAAAAAGCCCGTACGGGGCGCCGTTTTTGATCTGTGCCGTCAGCTTTCCGCTGCTGCCGAGTGTCACCTGAACTGTCGTCTTCGGAGAGATTTTCGCAAACTCCGCCTTGAGTTCTTCCATGGCGTAGCTGACATTGGCCGCCACCGCGATGTTGATCTCTCCCGCAAATACCCAAGCCGCTGCAAGAAGCAGCCCCATCACCACTTTTTTCATTGTATGTTCCTTACATGTAAAGTTATTTGGCGACCATAACGTCAGACGCCTTGACGATGACAACAACCTCATCGCCGTTTTTAAGTTCAAGTTCCCGAACCGCCTCATTGGTAATCACCGCACTGATACGGTCATGACTCTCCCGCAGACGCACGATCACTTCCGAATTGATGGCACCCATGTGCACCTGTTCCGCAATGCCGTGAAGCTTGTTGCGCGCACTGATGCCCATGGCCCATCCGGTGGCGATCAGTACATGCGCCGCCTGAAAAAACGCGATGATCCGGTCGCCGCATTGAAGCTGCATCGCTTCGGCACTCATGGTGCTGACAGAGGCCAGCATACGGGTGCCGCTCTGGGTCTGCAACTCAAGCAGGACACTCACAGGCCCGTAACGCAACTCCTCAATGACAGCATCAATCTGGTTACGCGCACTGATCATCATGATGCTGTATCCCCTTTTTATAGAGTTTAAGTGACGAAAGTGCCAGTATGACTGCCATGACCAAAACCAGTGTGTCACTTGAAACAAAATCAAGCAACTCCCGTCCGGCCAATGCACCGACAATCGATCCCAACGCCATAAGTACTATAAATCTGCCTTCTCTCCCGATCTGTACCATAACACCGCGTCTGTAATAGCGCAGCAGTCCTATGGCAACGGTCGGAAGACTTATCATCAGACTGAGTGTTCCCGCCGTTTTGATATCCAGACCGTAGAGCAGCATGATAGTCGGTATCAACAGCTCGCCTCCGGCAATACCGAGCAGACTGCTAAAGAGTCCGATCACCAATCCGGCTGTAACGCCGCAACTGATTTGTAATGCCACCATCTGACGCAGCGGTTCGAAATGGTAATAATGCTGCGACAGCATCACCAGAGCGATAAACGCCAACAATACCGCTACCATCAGATCAAGCTTCTTTTCATTAATTTTCAAAGCAATACGCACTCCAAATACTGCTCCGGCAAGTGTCCCGGCCAGCAGTGTCACGACGATTGGCCAATACTCCGAAATCACCGCAAAGGACTCCCATCTAAAATAGAGCGATGAGAGCACGGTAACGAATGAAACCATCAGATTCATTACGACGGCATAAAGCGTTGCAAATCCAAAGATCAAGGTCAGGACGGGCAACCTGAATTCCGCCCCGCCAAGTCCCATAAGTCCACCCAGCACACCGATAAGAGCACTCCAGACAAAAGCGCCAATCCCTCTTTTTGCCGTCATTCACCGATCCTAAAAGAGATAGTTGATCTCAAAACGTGCGTCAAGCGAGTCCGCATTCTCTTTTTCCGTATCGGTATATCCAAGACGCAGGCGCCACTGCAGGTCCACAAAGCCCGGCAGGTTTTGAACAAATCCCGCGTAATAGAAGTTTTCGTCGAAATAGCCCTTCTCTTCGTCGGCATCGGTATGCAATGCGGAGAGCTGTACAAACAGATCTTTGTATATGCCTGTTTTGTTCCCGCCGTGCGTCAGCTCGATACGGTAGCTTTTGGTATTGGCCATCCAGTTATAGCGTGCCATGGAACGGGTATATCCCGCAGTCGGGAATCCGCGCCACGGTGTAATGAGGTCGGCTTCATCCATGACCTGCGTATAACCGAGATTCACTTTGAAACCACCAAACGCTCCGACGATACGTGCGGCGATCATCTGCGACTCAAGCGAATCGGCATCTTTGTAACCGCCGCTCTCCCCGCTTTTGCCCGCAAGCTTGCCGCTATAGGCCGCGCCACCGATCTCACCCGCACCGTCGTCAAACTGTTTGATATAGCGTACACCCGGCGTGATGCTAAATCCGTTCAGGGCGATCTTGTAGTTGGCTTCCGCCATCACTTCGCTCACCAGGTCCGGCACCGCATAAAATGAAGCATCCAGACTCAGGTTGGGAATCGTCGTGTTTTTGATGTCACCGACGATCAGCGGGGTGTCGGGATCGACCCCGGCGGCATCGAGACGGCTGTAGGTCAGCCCTTTGTGCATGGCGCTGTCGTCGTTCTCGCTCCACTGCGGCTTCTCTCCCGATGTCGCGTTCACATCGCCAAACACCAGTACCCCGTGCGACTGCGTATGGTCGCGCAGCTTCTGCTCCGCCAGATAGCCAAGCGTGATCGACGTTCCCGGCACCGCTTTCGTGGCTACGACCAGCGCGTCGAAGGTGTTGGGAATCATCTTGGTGTCGTTGGACTTGGTATAGAAAGTCTCCACCAGCTGGCGTCCCAGTTTGATCTCTGTTTTAGGTATGCCCGTATAGCGCAGATATGCCTGTCCGAGAACGCCCATCGCCTTGTTGCCGGTGTTGGTGTAATCGTAACGGCTCAGCACGTCCTTGCCCGGTTTGAGCAAACCGACCGGATCGTCAACGTCGTCAAAAAATGCCTGTGAAAAGTAGAGTCCCGCGGTAAAATCGATATCGCCGTATGTCCCACTCTGATAGATGAGCGAACCGCCCAGCGCACTGATGAGATGGTCATCCTGGGATGCGCTCTCCTCTTCCCACTGATAATAAAATGTATTGGAGCGAAGCCGACCGTAGAAAACACCCTTGCCGAACATCTCGCCGAATGTCTCGGCAGACCCCGGCTTTTGGTTGTAAACCAGCTGATAGTTGGTTTTGAGTGCCTGCTTCGGCAGTTCGGTTTCCGCACCGAAAGCGTTACATGTAATCCCGAGCAGTGCGGCGCACAGGGCCGCTGAAGTTCGCCGCATCATACGAGTCCGATGATAACGCTGGATGCTTTGAAAATCGTATAGATCGCATCTCCCGTTTTAATGTCCAGCTCGTTGCAGGAGTCGTTGGTAATGATTGCGGTGAGCAGCGTGTCTCCCAGAACCATTTTGACCTCGGCATTCACGGCACCGTGAATCACCTCACTCACCTCGACGGCAAGTACGTTACGCGCGCTGATGCGTTCGGGCATCGTTTTGGAGAGGATCAGCGAACTTGACTTGATCAGCGCGTAGGCACTTTCCCCCGCTTTCATTTCAAGACGTTTTACCGACTCGTTTGTCACGGTCGCGACGACATTCTGAGAACCGATGGAGAGAATCACTTCCGTATAGACGGCACCCGGAATCAGCGTGGTAATGGTTCCGTAAATCGTATTTCTGGCAGAGGTCAACATGTTTTTCCTTTATTTATTTTTTGATATAACGATAAACACGTCACAGAACATGCAAAAAAAGTTCTCTGAAAAAGCACGACATTTTCGTTATGTTTCGAATGATATAACGTTTTTGTATAGATTTGTCTTAATTAACAGATAAATAACGACAGAGGAAATTTCAGAGGAATCTACAAGCGTTGCACCCGGTCATCTTCAACTCTAAACTTAACACAAAATTAACAATAAAAAAACATAATGAACTTTCAGTTTTTATACAGATTAACAACACTGGAAAATGTGGAAATTTTAGGAGAGTAAATGACAAAACAGATACAAATGGGTCTATCCATAGCAGTGGCAACGTTACTTTATACGAGTGCGAACGCCGAAACGGAAAGTTTGGGTAAGGTATCGGTAACGGCAACAAAAACGCTACAGCTCACTTCCGAGTCTCCGGCAAGCGTCGAGATTGTCAATGAAGAGAAGATCGAGAATAAATCGGTTCAGAGGGTTGACAAGGCTTTGGATGACCTCGCCGGAGTCTATGTAAGATCGGATAATGACAATACGCCGAACAGTTGGGGCAACTCGGTAATGCTGCGGGGGATTCCGCAATATTACAGAACTGCCGTCCTGGTAGATGGCGTTGCACTGAACAATTCGTTTTCAGGTGGGGTAAACTGGTCAAATATCGCTATGGACGATATTGAACAGATTGAAGTCGTCAAGGGACCGTTTTCATCACTTTACGGCGGTAATGCCATGAGCGGCGTTATTAACGTCATTACAAAAAAACCGGAGAAGACGGAGACGAGTGTCAGATTGGGATTAGGCAGCAATGCATACAAAAATATCTCTTTGGTGCATAGAAACAGAGTCAGTGACGCCTTGGGGGTTACGATCAATTATGATAACAAGTTCAGTGACGGGTATATTCAGGATCAGGTTGTCAAAACGCCAAAAACCGGAACTTCCGGAACGACAGCCGTTACGGGTGCCATTCCCACGACAACCAGTACGGGCAGTGAAGCATTTATTCTTGGCGACAAGGGAAGAAAATCCTGGAAACAGCAGAACTTCGGGGCAAAACTCTACTACGACATTGATGACAATCAGCAGATCAATATCGGGTACACCTACCATAAGCATGAAACAGAGTTCAACAGTTTCAACTCCTATTTGAAAGATGCCTCCGGCAATATTGTCTCTTCCGGAAGCGTACAGCTCGATGCAGACTCCTATCTTTCGCTCAGCGAGTCCTCTTTTCTGTTTGGCCCCAACGGAGAGGATACCTCAAAGTACAGTGCAGGCTACTCCAACTATCTGACGGGGAAAATGTCTTTGAAGATCAATACCGGATACAACGACTACCGCTACTGGTATATCTCGACCGGTTCGACAGCAAAAAGCGGAGCCGGAAAATATACAGACATCCCCAATGAAAAGCTCTATGCCTCGCTTCAAATGGATTTTGATCTCCTGGAGTCGAATTATCTGGTTGTTGGAATCGATTATACCAATGATCGTCTGCATAAAAAAGTCAATACTCTGGATAACTGGAGGGATGAAGATTCCAAAAGCACGTTGCGCTATAAATCCGAAGGTTACAATACAACACAGGCGATTTTCATTCAGGACACCATCAATATTACCGATGAGCTATGCGCGTACGTTGGTGGGCGTTATGACTGGTGGGAAACGGATGGAAGCGTTGATGATGCGGAGCACTCTTACAAAGCATCTTACGATAGGCGTACGCAGTCTCAATTCAGTCCGAAAGTGTCACTGGTCTATCTGCCAACCAAAACGACAACATTCAGAGCTTCTGCGGGTAGTGCATTCAGAGCACCCAGTTTAAGTGATCTTTACTCCTCTTATGAATCCAGCGGCGTGCTGCATCAGGCCGATCCAAACATTAAACCGGAGTCCGTAACATCGTGGGAAATCGGGTTTGAACATACGTTCCCGACAGGAACCTATATTAAATCTACCTATTACGAAAATTATCTGACCAACCTGATTTACACCACAACAGTCAACAGTGCGCTGACAGAAAAACGCAATGCCGGGAAAGCGGAAATCAGAGGTATTGAAGTGGAAGTCGTACAGGCCATTCTTGAGGATACTCGCGTATTTGCCAACTACACATACAATACATCAGAGATCACGGAAAACGACTCCAATCCTGATATTATCGGCAATGAGATCACCTATTCGCCGGAAACAACCTGGAATATCGGAATCGATACCAAAATGGGTCCCGTGAGTGGTTCCGTCGTTGGAAAATATGTGAGTGATTTCACTACAAAAGATGATAATTCCGACACCATCAGGGATGTGTACGGCACCTATGAAGAGCACTTCACCGTTGATGCGAGCATAGGCTATCAGATCAATGACTCGCTTAAAGCGTCGGTAGCGGTAAATAACATGCTTGACGCCGAGTATTATCAAAATAACCTTGTTCCGGGTCGAACGTTTTATGCGGAGCTTCTACTTAAATTTTAACCTGCTGCTCAGAGGAGGTATCACAAAGGGGTATCGATCATCTGCAGCAGCAAGAAAGAGATCAGACCTAAAGGCCCAGAATGATGTGCTGCCTTGCAATAAGCGCATAAGCCCGTTGCGAGACGGCCAGCGACATGGACGCCTCGCGCGGTATTACCGCAATAAAAACAGTGCCGTGATCGGTCTCGAAAGTAATCTCGGCATGCTCTTCGGAAGTCTCCATCGCGGCTATTTTCCCTTCGAGCATATTCTCTGAAATATCGGCGACAGGCGTGTCACCGACAATGCGTACGTCACTCGATTTGATGATGGCGTAGGCGTCGCATCCTGCGACCAGTCCCATACTGCGAATCGATTTGAGCGTAATGTCGGTCACAAGCGTTTCTCCGCCTTTAAGTGAGAGCTCCATCGTACCATTAATACCCTGCTCGGTGATGGAAAGCACTTTACATGTAAGCTGGTTGCGTGCGCTTGTCGTTAAAAACATACGCCCCAGAATACGTGCCAGCCGTTCGGGGTCATCACCCGCTTCGGCAAAGCGTTCTATGAATTGACGGTGCAGCTCGCCGAAACGCTTGTAGGTGGCGATCAGCTCATGCGCATGCGGTGTCAAGACCGTTCCCCCGCCGCCGCGACCGCCGGTCACCCGTTCAATAATGGGATGCTCAGCAAGCGTATTCATCTGGTTAATACGCTCCCATGCCGCTTTGTAGCTCATTTTCATTGCTTTGGCAGCCGCGTTGATGGAACCGGTCTGCTCAATTTTTTCAAGCAGTTCAATGCGGCCGTTACCCAGAAAGTTCTCACCGTCTTTGGTCAACCAGAAACGTCCGTCGATTTTCATGCCGTACTCTTTTGTGGAAATATCCTGATATTGTAGCAAACTCAGCCGATGACACATTCCCTGCCAATGACTCTCATACGATTTAGAGTACAATTAAAATATAAAAAATCTAAAGAGAGGGAAGATGTGGATCGGATTCGGCACTACACTCACGAATTTGAAAATGCCAAACATGAACTGGCCCATGCGTGGAGCCGAAGTAAAAATCTTCAGTTCATTTTTCGTAAAAAATCTCTCGATCCGGAACGCTTTGAGAGCTATTATGCCCTGAAAGTCATCGAATACCTCATCGGTGTTTTCAAAAATGAAAACGCCATAGGCAGCTGTCCCGTCATGCATGCAATGCTGCATGATTTCGGATCCAGCGGCATTTCCAGCGAAGAGATTTTTTACATCTGCTCAATGCTCAGACGGATTCTCATCAATTTTACATTCGAAAAAGGTTTCGCAACCCGACAGGGAGTGGATGAACTCAACACGATTCTCGACCAGAACTTCGGCGGCATCATCAGGATCTACGACAAACTGCTTCATGAACATGCCAGAGAACTTGTCAAACAGGAAAAAAAGTTCATCGAATACACCCATGCCATCGATTTTTCAAGCATCATTTCCAAAACCGATTTAAATGGAAAGATCACTTACGTCAATCACGCATTTGAAAAAATTTCGGGCTACTCCAAAGATGAGCTCATAGGACATACCCATAATATTGTACGCCACCCTGATATGGATGCCGCATTCTTTGAGGAACTATGGAAAACGATCAGGAGCAGAAAAATATTTTCCGGAGTCATCAAAAACCTTCATAAAAACGGTTCGGCCTATTTTGTAAAATCGTATATCATCCCCATTCTCGACCCCGACGAAAATATTTCCGAATACATCTCCATACGTCAGGATATCACCGAAATCGTCCAGGCACTGGAGAAAGAGACGCATCTGAATGATCTTAAAAACGATTTCATGCAAAATATTTCCCATGAGATCCGCACGCCACTCAATGCCATTGTCAGCATGGCTTCACTACTCAAAAAGAAGAGTGAAAACCCGAAACTTCAGACATACGTCACGGCAATTGCCGAAGGTGCCGAGCAGATGGAAAAAGTTGTCGCGCATATCCTTGACCTTAACCAGATCAGCAATAAATCACTGCAAAGCCAACTCATACAGGGACAGATCGACACACCGCTGAGGCAACTGCTGGAAACGTATGTTCAAGAAGCGCAAAAAAGCGAAATCACGTTTTTATATGATATCGCCGACACTTTGAAGATTCCCGTCTATTGTGATTTGCCTCTTATCAAAAAAATCATTGGCAATCTGGTTGATAATGCCATAAAATTCAATCATCCCGAAGGCAAAGTAGCCGTCAAAATCAACTATGTTGATGGCATGCTTACCATCGATGTCAAGGACAACGGTCTGGGCATTAAAGAATCTGACATCGCGCATATTTTCAACTCTTTTTACCAGATTGACGGCACAACGACGCGAAGACATGAAGGGTTGGGCATAGGACTGGCACTGACGAAAAAGATTGTGGAAACGTTGCACGGCGACATCGCCGTTAGCAGTGATTACGGCAAAGGCTCCCTCTTTAGTGTCAAGATACCCGTAAAATCATCATAAACCTGATAAATTTTACCAAACTTTTTGTTTTCTACAAGGCCGCTCTTATCTTAGTTGCAGAAGCCTTCAGTATAATAACCCTATGAAGCAGCATACGATTGAACAAAGTGCCATTTTTATGAGTGTCATGAAATGGCTTTTCCTCTCCACCATTATCGGGGTCCTCATTGGTGCCAGCGTCACGCTCTTTTTAAAGATTCTGCTTTTGAGTGAAAAAGGGCAGTCACTGCTCCCGTTTCACCACTACTACCTGCTGCCGTTTGCGTTAATGTTCAGCATCTGGATCGTCAGCAAATTTGCGCCCGATGCCGAAGGCCATGGAACGGAAAAAGTGATTGAAGCGGTACACAAACGCGATGCCAAAATCGATTTTGCCGTGATTCCCGTCAAACTTTTTGCTACCGTTTTAACACTGTTTTCCGGAGGTTCGGCCGGGAAAGAGGGGCCGGGTGCCCAGATCGGGGCCGGTATTGCATCGCTCTTTGCGAAAACCTTCCATTTCAGCCGGGAAGATCGCAAAACACTGGTCATCTGCGGTATCAGTGCCGGCTTTGCAACCGTATTCGGCACTCCGATAGCAGGGGCCATTTTCGGCGTGGAAGTGCTCTTCATCGGGCTCCTGCTTTATGATGTGCTTCTCCCCTCCTTCATTGCGGGATTTGCCGCTTTTTTTACCGCGCAGTACCTCGGCATCGATTATACGTACTTCGATATCCGCTTTCATCAGCAGGTCACGCTGAACTTTACCCTGATCGGACAGGTCATCCTTGCCGGACTTTTTTTCGGTCTGATCGCAGACTTTACCATTACCGTTCTGCGCTACTTCAAAAAAGCGATCAGCGCCATCGCCATCAATACCTATCTCAAGGCATTTATCGGAGGCTCGCTTCTGGTGGGGGGCTCTTTTTTCTTCGGAGAGCACTATTTCGGTCTGGGTCTGGAGACTATCGGCAATCTGCTGCATCCCGATCCTTACTTCTCCCGGGACATCCCCTGGTATGATTTCATGCTTAAAAGCATTTACACGGCAGTGACACTCGGTGTCGGAGGCAGCGGCGGCATCGTGACACCGCTCTTTTATGTCGGGGCTTCGAGCGGTCACCTGTTTGGCACCATCATGGGCAACGACATCGCTTTTTTCGCAGCCCTCGGTTTTGTAAGTGTCCTTGCGGGTGCCACCAACACCCCGATTGCGGCCATTGTCATGGCCATGGAGATTTTCGGTCTTGAGGTGGCTCACTATGCCGCGATTTCAGCGGTTATCAGCTTTCTGATTTCCGGTCACCGCAGCGTGTTTGCGTCACAAATTCTCTCCATGCGCAAATCGAACATGCTTGTTGTGGGCATTGGTGAGGAGGTTGACAAAAGCGATACCTCCATTCGCGACAAAGAGCAGCGCAAGATCAACTCCATCTACGAACGTTTGCAGATGAAAAGAGAGAAACGCTCAAGTCTCGCCAAACGCGGTGATTCAAAAACGGCATCAAAGAATCAACAAGAAGATTAAAGCGGGTAAACGTGGGACTTTTTGCATTACAATCTCCGGCTGGCGGCTTTCTGGATGAAGACCTGAAACACTTTAACAAAATTTTTGATGACTGGTGTGTGCATTTTGACACCTACGAGGATGCACACCTCATCGCAGAGACGCTGGATAGAAAAACGCAGGTCGAGATCGTTGAGATCACCCCGCTGAGCTATCCGAAATATTTTTTCCATCAGTTGCAGGGAATCATCCACGCAACCAAAGAGGTAAATGGAACAATCATCTGTATTGTCGAGCCGTTCATGGGTTCCAATTTCCGTCTGGCTGTCTGCGATATGAAGACAAAACACGTCAAACTCACACCAACCCGTTATAAAAGTACCCTGAGCGTCGAAAGTGCTTTTGCCAACTATACGGATATTTCAGGAAAACTATAAAAACTCTGCTATAGAATGTAGAGAATACCTTGTAGTTTATGCACATATTCCTTTACGGTATACCCTGTTGAAAATGAAATCAGATGATGATCAAAGACTACACCGTTACCAGAACGCTCCATACGAGTCCGCAGACCATCGTATATGAAGCAGTCGCTGAAAACGGTGAACGTGTCGCTATCAAGACCGTAGCCGACATTTCGGATAGTATGGCATCCAATAAACTGCATCGGGAGTTTGCCATCGGGCAACTCTTCAGCGACGGTTTTACTCCCCGTTTTATCGAACTGATAGAAAACGAAAAAATATATCTTGTTCAATCCTATGAATCCGGGAAAACCCTTTCTGACGTACTTGGTCGCGGAAGTATGGATTTGGAAACTTTTCTTGCCTATGCCCAATCACTTTGCAGTGCACTTGCCTATGTTCATCAAAAAAACATTCTTCATCTCGATCTTAATCCAACCAATATCCTCTGCGATGAAAATCGGAAAAGTGTCAAACTGCTTGACTTCGGCGAAAGTATTTCCTACCTCCATCTGAATAAATATTCCAAAAAAACGGTCCAGATTATCGGGTGTGCCGCCTACTCTTCGCCGGAACAGACAGGTCTCTCGAACCAGAGTATTGACGTTCGGAGCGATTTGTATGCACTGGGCATCATCTTTTATGAGATGCTAAGCGGAAGACGGCCTTTCGAAGGCGATGACAAAATGCAAATCGTCCACTCTCACCTTGCAGAAATTCCTAAAGATCTTGTGCAGATCAATCCTGATATTCCCGTTTCACTTTCCAGGATTGTCAGTAAACTTCTGATGAAAGACAAACTCAAACGTTATCAGCATGCGACAACCCTGCTGTATGATCTGGAGCAATATGCAAAAGATCCGGCTGCAACATTCAAACTGGGTACGCAGGATATCACCGACAAGCTCATCATTCCCCAAAAACTCTACGGACGCGACAGTGAGCTCTCACTGATTCGCAGGGAATTACTTTCCCTCAGCGGTACAGAAGCAAAGCTCCTGATGATAAAAGGGTACTCCGGTATCGGAAAGTCATCGTTCATCAACGAATTCACTCCCATTATACTAAGCCAGAACGGCCTCTTTTTCAAAGGCAAATTCGATCAGTACAACGCCGGTGCCTCGTATGACGCCTTTAATCAGATTGTTAACCATATCATCAATATGTTCAATACCATGTCCTCTCATGAGAGACAGCACAGGATTGCGAAACTTGCATACCTGCTGGGCGACAGCAGATATGCCCTGAGCAAAATTTTTCCGTTATTAAAGCCGCTTTTTGCCATAGAGCAGATCCCGGTTATCGACCCCTCACAGATCAAAAACCAGCTTTTTATCGCCATAGAACGCTTTTTCGGTTATTTTGCTACCAGAGAACAGCCGCTCGTCATCTTTCTGGATGACATGCAGTGGGCAGACCTGGCATCGCTGGAAATACTTGAACATATTTTTTCCACTGGAACGCTAAAGAATTTTGCACTCATCGGAGCATACCGCAGCAACGAAGTGACGCCTGTCCATCCCATGACACTTGCAATCCGGAATATTGTCAAGAAGATCGGTTCTCTTTTTGAAATCGAACTGCCTCCGCTTAAAATCGATGCGGTCAAAACCCTGTTACGCGAGACTTTGGGTACGGAAGATGTCAGCGCGCTCGGAGCACTGCTGATCCAGAAAACGGAGGGCAACCCTTTTTTCCTGAAACAATTTCTCTATACCCTGGAAAAAAGAGGCCTGCTGCGGTTCAATACGGCCCGCGCGACTTGGGAGTGGGATATCGACAAGATCAATCAAGAAAGCCTCACAAGCAATGTCATCGATCATCTGATTGCCAAAATCGGTACGATGTCTCCCGATGCGCAAACCTTTATCAAAAGCGCCTCGGTCATCGGAGATACTTTCGATATGGAAACGCTCTCATCTCTCAACGGATTTGAACGCACACAGGCCGCCGACATCATCAACGAGGTCTATTCGGAAGGATTGATAGAAGGAAATTCACTGGATAGCATGGCGGGGCTGTACGTTGCGCAGACCTACCGTTTTATCCATGATAAGATCAGACAGGCATCCTACCTGATGCTGAATGAAAGTGAGAAACGGCAATGGCACCTCAAAATCGTCGATGCTTTTTTATCGCAGCCAACTCATTTTGACAGCGAGATTCTCGCAGCGGCCAAACATGCCGTCGAAGTAGTCGCGACCATTGAGACGGCAAGACATCCGGAGCTTTTACATGTATTGAAAAGGGCCGCATATCTGGCGACAGAGTCTCTGGCCTACGCGGAGGCACAGCAGTATGTGAGTATGGCGATTTCAATGCTTCCGGAGAATTCATGGATACAACAATACAAAACAACCGTATCACTCTATCTGAACCTTCTGGAAGTGTTGTGCCATACCCGGCAGGATGATGATGCGGCAGCGCTCTTTCGCTCCCTGCTTGAGAATGATTTTCTGAGCCCCATTGACAGAGCCCGAGTCTACAATCTCCAATTGAGTTTCCACTTCGTTCAGGGGATGTTGCCCGATGCCATAGAAGACGGGCGTTTCGCACTTCAGATCCTTGGACAGGAGATACCCGATGATCCGTCGGAACTGTTACATGTAAAGCAAACCGAGCTTGAGTGGCTTGCTTTACATGTAACGTCAATTGAAGCACTGAAAGATCTTCCGGATATGGATGACGAAGCAACCGAACTCTGTATGGCTATCCTTGTCAATATGGGGATTCCGGCATTTGTAAGCCGGCAGGACATTTTTGCCGTCGTCGCATTTAAAATGGCACGGCTCTCCATAGAGCACGGCAACTGCAGCGTCTCGTCTTACGGCTACATGCTCTGCGGCATGATTCTTGGTGCGGGACTGAATCAGTTTGAAGACGGATACCGCTACGGGCAGATTGCCATAGCGCTTCAGGAGCACTTTGACAACAAATCGATTAAATGCAAACTGCTGCGGGTTTACGGCGCCTATGTCGCTTCATGGAAACAACCGCATGAAGAGACACTCGCTATTTTGAACAAAGCGTACGCTTCGGGGATTGAAAGCGGAGACTTTTCCTACGCCTCCTATTGTGTCAATCATATCTTCACCCGCGAATTCCTTACAGGAGTGCCGATGGATCTGCTCGAGAGCAAAACGCAAAGCTATCTCGGTTTTATCCAAGATTCCAAAGAGCAGTCCATTCTTGACCTTCAGAACCTTCTGGTCAATATTCCAAGGTGCCTCCGTGGCAACACCTCCGCGCTGAACTCGTTGAGTTCCGTCGATTTTGACGAACAGCAGGCTATCGCATACTTCAAAAAGATCAATTACAAGACCATCCTGGCCTATTACAACATTTATAAACTGCAGCTCTGTTATATCCATGAATATTATGAAGAAGCGCTTGAATATGCTATGGCGTCAATAGACTTCCTGGGAAATCTTAAAGGAAATGTTCTTGAGAGCGAATGGGTTTTTTATTATGCCATGACCCTTTTCAGACGGGCACGCACCCATACGCTCTCGGAGAGCGACCGGGAATTACTGAAAGATTTCGAGGAGCGCTTTGCCATCTGGGCAGAACTCTCCGCCGATAATTTTCAATCAAAACATCTTCTGATCAAAGGGGCAAACGCCTATCTTGCCATGCGCCATGATGATGCCTTTGCGGCCTTTGATTTGGCCCTGAACCTTCAGGATACCATAGCACCGACACTGACCAAGGCCATTACGTTGGAGCTGATCAGCACATGCTGGAACAATCAGAACAACTGGCGCATCGGGCGGATGTACCTTCAGGAGGCTTACAATATCTATTACGACCTCAAAGCCATAGCAAAAGCGAAACTGCTCTTTTATTCGCAGGAAAAACTTTTTAATCAGGATGTCAAAAACATTACGACGATGCCTACGCAGCAAAACAGCAGCGATCTGAACATCTTTGACGAGGAGACGATTGTCAAAGCGACACAACTGATTTCAGGCAATGTAGACCGATCTGAACTGATTTCGAAGTTTACACAGATCATTGCACAGAGTTTCGGCATTCAGACTGGTGCGTTAATCCTGAAAGAGAATGACCGTTTCTATCTCGAAGGCCTTTTCAACATCAACAGTGATCCTAAAATTGTCGTTCAGCATCAGCTGCTCGAACACTCGGGCATCATTCCAAAATCCATCATTCATTACATCCTCAGCGAAAAACAGACGTTAATCATCGATGATGCGTTCAGCGACAGCCGTTTTGAAATGGACCCGATTGTCATTGACCGTAAAATCGTTTCCGTTATCTGTACACCAATCTTTTTGAAAGATGAAATGATCGGTATTGTCTATATGGAAAACAATATGATACGGGGCTTTTTTGACAATACACGCGAAAAAGTGCTAAATATCCTATTGACACAGACAGCCGTAACCCTGGAACTAGAAAACTTGTATTCGCATGACAAACTGACGGGATGCTTCAGCCGGCAAAAGCTCGACGAAGTCCTTGTAAAAAATGATTACAAAGCCCTGCTACTTATCAATATCGCTGCGCTGGATTCAATAAACTCAACCTACGGTTATGAAATTGGAGACGAAGTACTCAAACTTTTTGTCAAATTTCTACATGCGATGATCGAAACCGGCAATACGCTTTATCGTCTCTCCAGCGATGAGTTTATTATCATCATTAACAGCCGTTCCGCTCTGGACGCGGAAACACTCGCTGCCACTATCATCAATGTACTTCTGGACAAAAAATTTGCCGTTGGTAACTTTATGATTCATCTTACATGTACCATAGGAATCACGGGCAACAATGATGAAAATGCCAGTGAAAGCGCACTGGTACGCGCCCATGCCGCCATGAAAGAAGCACGTCAGAAGGGTACGAATAAATTTATGACGTACAGCGCCGATTCGCTCTTTATCAAAAAACAGAAGAGCAATCTCGAATGGATGCTCAAAGTAAAGGATGCCATTGAACATGACAGGTTTGTCCCCTACTTTCAGCCCATCATCGACAATAAAACGAAGCAGATCATAAAATATGAATGTCTGGCCAGACTTATTGAAAATGACACTATCATTGCGCCGGTTCATTTTATTGAACCGGCCAGACTTGTCGGACTTTTACCGACAATCACACAGATCATGCTTACCAAGTCATTCCAATATTTCCAGAATTCACCGCATGCGTTTTCCATCAACATCTCAGAAGATGATTTAAAAGAAAAGCACCTGCCCCAACTCCTTCAAAAACTTTCAAAAGAGTATGACATAGCGCCGCAGCGGGTAACGCTGGAAATTCTGGAAAATATTTCCGCCCAGGAGAGCAACGCGTCCATCGAACAGCTTCAGGAACTTAAGAAACTCGGCTATAAAATAGCCCTCGATGATTTTGGAAGTGAGCAGTCCAACTTTATGCGATTGCAGAAAATGAATGTCGATTACCTCAAAATTGACGGTTCCTATATAAAAAATATTCATGAAAATCCCAACAATCTCAATATTTGTAAAACGATTGTCCATCTGGCCAAATCACTTCACTGCGAAGTCATTGCAGAATTTGTACACTCGGAAGATGTTTATGAAGTCGTAAAAGAGATTGGTATTCAATATTCTCAAGGATACTATTTTGGACAACCGGACAAGCGCATATAACATTTGACAGCGACCAGCGACACCAGTGATATATATAGTGCAAAGAGATGAAGGGGATTGTGTTTTTTGGTAGAGATGATTATCTATACTTAAGGGTATCGGAATAAGTAATTTAGGGGTTCTAAAAGAAGTGGTTCCGGATACTGGAGCATCAAAAAAATACGTAAAAGCCCTGAAATAGCCGCTTCTGACACTCTAATCTATCAAACAAAGTTTACAAAATATACACATTTAGCTACCGGGTAGCTAAATTCAGATTCACTACATTTTTATTTATAGCACATACTAGAAACATTAGATAATAAATGTTACTATAGTGCGTTTTAATATCCCTGTACCCATCCCCAAAACCTAGACCGTTTATAAGTTGATGATTTCTGCTAAAATCGGAGCAGGAGAATCAATGAAGAAGAGCAGATTTACCGACAGTCAGATTGTCGGGATATTGAATGAGGTCGAAGCCGGTATGAAGGT
>JBNLFL010000040.1:0-248574 GCA_050305515.1 Sulfurimonadaceae bacterium | reverse complement strand
CGGAGCGAAAATCAAAGATGCGAATCAGAGCATGCTGCACTTTTTCGGTTATGAAACACTTGCTGACTTCATGCAGGAGCACGCCTGTATCTGCGATTTTTTCATTCCCGATCCGGGCTATCTCTCAAAAGAAGAAAATGGCGTCAACTGGGCACATTATGTCTTCAAAAATCCGCACACGGTGCATCTTGCAAAAATGTACAACCGTGAACGCCGTCAGGAACGGATTTTCAATCTTCAAATTCAGAATTTCAAAGATGCGCGGGATTATGTCGTCATCTTCAAGGATGTCACTGAAGAGATCAACGAACGTACCCATTTGGAAGAGCAGGCCCATCATGACATGCTGACGCATATCTACAACCGCAACCGTTTTGAATACTATCTCGATCAGGAGCTAAAACGCGGTGAACGCTATGACCAGATTTTTTCCCTGATCATGTTCGATATCGACCACTTTAAAGAGATCAACGATACCTACGGACATGCTGTCGGCGATATCGTCTTGCAGGAACTCACCGCGCTTGTCGCATCGCACATACGCGATATTGACCTGTTTGCACGCTGGGGCGGAGAGGAGTTCATGATCATTTCCCACAGTCCCATCGATAATGCGGAAATACTGGCTCACAAACTCAGGGAGTTGTTTGAACATCACCGTTTCAATCATATTGAGCAGCTCACCTGTAGTTTCGGTGTTACACAATACCGCAAGGGAAACACCAAGGAGAGTCTTGTCAAACGTGTTGATGAAATGCTCTACACAGCAAAAAACTCCGGCAGGAACTGTGTCGTTTCCGTACGATAAAGCGTTGATCTTCAGCGCTCTTTTTAAATAATAAAAATTATCCTTTAGTTAGGATTATTAGTTTATTCCCTCCAAGTTTGATTAAAGCTTCTATGTTACAATCTCGCCATCACAAATTCCACATAAGAGGTAATCCATGTTAGTAACCAACAAAGCTCCAGACTTCACAGCCACTGCCGTTATGGGCAACAACGAGATCAAAGAAGATTTCAACCTGTACGAAAACTTCGGTGAAAAAGGTACGGTTCTTTTCTTCTACCCGCTCGACTTCACATTCGTATGCCCTTCGGAAATCATCGCGTTTGACCACCGTCTTGAAGAGTTCACAAGTCGCGGCGTGAACGTTATCGGCGTTTCTGTCGACTCGCAGTTCAGCCACTTTGCATGGAAAAACACTGCAGTTTCCCAAGGCGGTATCGGTCAGGTTCGCTTCCCGCTTGTAGCTGACCTGAGCAAACAGATCTCCAAAGACTACGATGTTCTGCTTGGCAACAGTGTTGCACTGCGCGGTTCATTCCTGATCGATGCGGACGGTACCGTCCGCCATGCCGTTATCAACGACCTGCCACTCGGACGTAACATCGATGAAATGATCCGTATGGTTGACACCATGCTCTTCACCAACGAGCACGGCGAAGTCTGTCCTGCAGGCTGGAGCAAGGGTGATGAAGGTATGAAAGCAGATACTGCCGGTGTTGCCGAGTACCTTGCAAAACACGAAGGCGACCTCTAAATCGCCGCAGGCCTTGCATGTATGATATTACATGTAAGGCTAAATATGTTACTCACAAAAATTAATTAGCTTTTTTTCGTTTTTTCTTCTCTTTTTTTTCCTCTTTTAAGTTTTTCGGCATTACAATGAAATAGGAACTACCTATTTCTCCATCGAAGAGGGGTCTATGCCTCAGCAACATCGTTTTCGTCTCAAACTCTTTTTTCCACTGGTACTGGTTTCAATTCTTATGAGTGCCATTACGCTTTACATTGTGTTGCAGTTTCAAAAAGAGCTTACGCATCAGAGTAAAGAAGTCATTACCGGACAGTTTGAACTTTTTTTAAAAGAGAAGACTGAACGTGAAGGAATTATGCTAAGTGAATATATTGCATTAATCCAGGCACAAAAAAATCTCGTTCCCCTGTTTCAGGATCAGAAAAAGGATCAGCTTTATACCGCCATACGACCAACATTTGAACGTCTGAACGGGCAACTTGAATTAACTCATATGTATTTCATCACACCTGAAGGAAAAGTGCTTCTGCGCGTCCATGATTTCGACAGGGACGGCGATACCGTGGAACGCTACACCTTTATAGAGGCGCAGCAGCGCCACAGCGTATTCCATGGGCTCGAGTTCGGCCTGAAAAAGAACTATACCCTCCGTGTTGTCGCCCCATGGTATGTCGATGGAAAACTCATCGGATATCTGGAACTTGGCAAAGAAATTGACAGAATCATGGCTGAATTTTCCGAGCTCATGCACACTGAAATCTATCTGGCGGTCAGACGCGATTTTTTCAGGGACGACCCTGCTTTTGTGCAGCAACAGCTACAGGGCAAAGCCGCAACAAAAAAGTATTACATCGATTATGCGACGGCCGAAGTACCTCCGCAGCTACTGCAGTGGCTTGAGCACACCTTTGAAGATAATGAAATACAGTGGAACGGGAAAGATTATTTCATTACCAGAGTCCCCCTGAGCGACGTTTCCGGAAGTAATCTGGGCTGGACGCTGCTGCTGTGTGATGAAAGCCTTGAACATCAGATCATGCATCTCTCAATACGGATACTCTCGTTACTGCTTGGAGTCCTCAGCCTCATGTTTCTTGGAATCGGTTACTGGATTCTGAAAAAGAAAGAAAAAGCGATCAACACGCTCACGGCGATTCTCGAAAACCAGAGAGAAAAACTCTCAAAATTCAATAGTAAACTCCAGAAACTCTTTGACCTGCAAAAGACGATTATTGTCGTCACCGACGGCAAAGTACTTTCAAGGGCCAACAAGGCAATGTTCGACTTTTTCGGTTATGACGATCTTGATGGATTTTTGAAAGAGTATCACTGTATCTGCGACCATTTTCTGGAACATGCGAACTTTTTTCATCTCAAGCGGCTCGCAGAAGGTGAAAACTGGGTTCATGCACTCTCTGACATGCCGCAGGAAGCGCGTATGGTAGCCATGGCTGACCAGTTTGACATCACACATATTTTCAGTGTGCAGATCAATCATTTCGACGATCAGCTCTTCATCATAACATTCTCTGACATCAGCGATACGATGCTGCAACAGCTCCAGCTGATGCAAAAAGTGACTCATGACCCTTTAACCGGCGCCTATAACCGGGAGTTCTTCTACAATAACATCGAGCGGATCATTCATGCCTACAAACCGCTCAGACTCGGTTGTATCGTCGGAGACATCGATCATTTCAAACGTATCAACGATACCTACGGTCACAACAGGGGCGACATTGTCCTCCAGCACATCGTAACGGTCATCGAGCGGACCATCCGTTCCAGTGACTATCTTATCCGATGGGGTGGTGAAGAGTTTGTCATTTTGATGCCGGTGCAGACACCCGATGCCTTATGCAAAGCGGCAGAACATCTTCGTGAAATTATCGAAAAAGAGCCCTGTCAGGTCACGGAACAGATTACGCTCAGCTTCGGTGCCACGCTGCATGAAGAGGATGAACCTGTCATGCAGAGTATCGAGCGGGCGGATCAGGCGCTTTACCAGGCAAAAAGCGAAGGTCGCAACCGGGTCGTTTATCGCTAAAGCATCTCTTGCCTTTGTTACATGTAACGAAGGTAATGTTGCGTCATAAAGTCTTCAAAACTCTTGCTGATCGTACGGTTTTGCATGATTTGTTCACCCGCTTCACCCATACGGCGACGCAACGGTTCATCTTCGAGCAGCTTTTCCAGCGTCAGGCACCACGCCCGGGCATCATCGGCATTGAGCTGATAGCCGCTGATGCCGTCTGCGACGACCTCGCATACCCCGCCTTCATTGCTGACCACCGCCGGCAGTGCGCTGGCCTGGGCTTCCATCACCACCTGCCCCAGCGTTTCGGTTGTCGAAGCAAACGCGAAAACATCGCTTGATGCGTAAATTTTCGAGAGTGTCTCGCCCGTCTGAGGGCCGAGAAAATGGATTCGCGGATCATGCTCACGCGGTCTCTCGCCCTGCCCGACCACAATCACATCCAGAGGACCCGGCCACGTTTTCACTACCGTTTCACACACCCGAAGCAGATAGTCAAAACGTTTTTCGACACTGAGGCGTCCCACATACAGCAGCTTCAGGCTCTCCTGTCTGATGCCGAAAGCATCCCAGACGGAGAGATCCCGAAACAGCGGATTAAAGCGCTTCAGATCACTTCCCGAACGCAGTGTCACGATCTTCTCCATGGCAATGCCCACATCGTTTCTCAAAACACTCTCATAACGCTTTGAGCGGGAAAAGACAATACCCATGCGTTTGTAGAAGCGGCGCATGACCCACGCCGTCAGACGCCCCGCAAGCGGCTGCGAAAGGTTGTCGCGCAGGTAGGCCGGAAAATCGGTGTGGTAGGTTGCCGTCGCGGGAATTCCCATCAGCCGCGAGAGCAGCAGCGCACTCCATCCGAGCGGGCCGGGTGTTGAAATATGGATGACATCGGGACGCACCCGCCGGATAATGCGCCAAAATGAATAAAGAGGCGGCGTGAGCACCAGATACTGCTCTTTGTAAAACGGCATGGGCATCTTCAGCAGCGGCCGGACATTGATGACATTCTCATAGCTTTGCGCCGCGCGCAGCGGCGAAGAGGTCATCACCCAGAAGTTCTCCTTTTTCTCCCGCGCCTGTGCAGCCATGTCATGAATAAAACGTGAAACCCCGTTGGTGTCGAAAAGCGTGTCGGTGACGAGCAGGATGGTGATGCCGTTTTGAGGTGATGTCGTAGCCATTTCGCAATGTTAGTGCGCTAAAGTCGCATCGTCACTACGAAAGCAGTACAAAACGGTTACAGGCAGGTTTATGACATACCGCGCAATCTTTATTTCCGACGTCCACCTGGGCTCGCGCCACGCACAGGCCGATGCACTGCTAGAGTTTATGAAAGATTATGAGAGTGAATCGCTCTATCTGGTGGGTGACATCATTGACGGCTGGGCGCTCAAACGCCGCTGGAGCTGGCCGCAGGAACACTCCGATGTCATACAGAAACTGCTGAGAAAAGCACGCAAGGGTACGCGGGTGACCTACGTTTTGGGCAATCATGACGAGTTTGTGCGCTCGTTTCTGCCGCTTTCACTCGGTGACAATCTTGAAATCGTCAACGAGACCACCTTCCGCGGTGCCGACGGCAGACGCTATCTTGTAACGCACGGCGATTTTTTCGACTCCATTACCATGACCAAAAAATGGCTGGCAAAATTCGGAGATATCAGCTACTCCCTGCTGCTCAAACTCAACCGTCCCATCAATGCGCTTCGGCGTCTGGTCGGCTACCGGCGCTACTGGTCGCTTTCGAATTACGCCAAACAGAGCGTCAAAAAAGCGGTCATGTTCATTGATGATTACGAGAGCATTTTAGCCATGGAGGCACAGCGCCGCCGCCTTGACGGTGTCATCTGCGGACACATCCACCATGCCGAATACAAGCAGATCGAGGGTATCACATATCTCAACTGCGGCGACTGGGTGGAGAGCTGCACCGCCCTTGCCGAAACGATGGAAGGAGAATGGCAGATCATTCGTTTTCACGAACAAACGCCACCGCTTTGGGATGCACAAACGCCAGATCAGCCCAGTTGCGAAGCGGTTGGGTGAGAATGAGCCGTGCGGGGTTCACCGCGCGCGAGAGCGCCACGTAAAACTGCGACGGGGCGAAGATCTCCGTGGTATCGACAATAAGATCGAGGATGCTCATCCCCTGCGATTTGTGGATGGTAATGGCAAACGCCAGCTGCACGGGAAACTGGTAGAGGCTCAGCACCGGAACTTCGACAAGCTCTTTTTTCCCTTTTACCGTTTTCTCTTTCCAGACGCTTTTACTCAGGGCGACGGGTTCGAGTTTGACCACCACACCATCGCTTTTCTTTACATGTAAACTTCCCGCATCCATCTTGACGACGGTGCCCCGCTCGCCGTTATAGTAGTTCCACGCATTGCGGGTGAAGAGCACCGGTGCCCCCGTTTTCAGGCGCAGCACCTTCTCAAGCCGCGCCTCTTCAAAAAAACGCTCCACCTGCTTCTCGTCCATAGTGCTCTCATGGCGGACTATCTGGGTCTCATACGCGACCATATCGCCCTCTATCCGCTCAAGCTGTGCGTCGTTGTGGCGGCGTGCGGAGAGGTTTTTTCCGTACAGTACGGTGTAGCGTTCCAGCGCTTCGGGCAGCGGTGCGATGAGCTGATGCAGATAGTAGTGTTCCGCTTCTCCTACCTGCGAAAAGCGCACGGCGTGGAGGATGTCGATAAAGTCCACATCGCTGGTGCGATAGACTTTAGTGAGATTGACGGTCTCAAAACCAAAGCGCTGCCAGCTCTCGCTCTCAAAAGCAAAACGCACCTCGCTAGCGCGTACCACGGGCGGCAATTGCAAAAAGTCGCCCACCACCATGAGCGTTCCTTTGAATTCCGCCTGCAGCAGCCGCAGACGGATCATGTCAAAGAGTGCGGCGCTGACCATCGAAATTTCGTCAATGATAATCAGCGCCATCGACGCAATAAGTTTGAGGGTTTTCTTTTTCGGGTGCATTTTGCCCGAACGCTCCAGAGCGTCGAGCGAATCGCAGATGCCCAAGTCAAGAAAGCTGTGCAGCGTCTGCCCGCCTATGAGTGTCGCGGCCATCCCGGTAGAGGCGAGTTTGGCGACTTTTTTCGCCTCAGCCTCATACGCTGAAATGACGCCGCGCGTCAGGGTCGTTTTACCCACGCCGGCACCGCCGGTCAGAAAAATGTGACGATTTTGCGCGAGGCGTTCAAGAAGTTCGGCGGTTTCCATGGGGTATAATTGTAGCTAAAAGGAGTCATGATGCCCCTCTTTTTGGCACTTCTTTTGTGTGCAACCTTTTTAGAGGCCATCGAAGTGG
Source organism: Sulfurimonadaceae bacterium (assembly GCA_050305515.1). GTDB lineage: Bacteria > Campylobacterota > Campylobacteria > Campylobacterales > Sulfurimonadaceae > JAFGUB01. Next base: position 241,684 of record JBNLFL010000040.1, on the reverse strand, counting down.
CCAACGGCCAGACGGCGCTGATCCGCTTTGAAAAAATCCCGAGTGAGGCAACCCTTCATCTGGGGAAAAAAGCCTTTCCCCTGCTAAAAGACCCTTCCGATGCCGCGAAACGTTTTGCCCTGATTCCCATTGACTATCACACGCCCGAGGGGAATCTTACGCTTCGGGTGGCGTATGAGGGCGGAGCGAAAGATATTGCTTTACATGTAAGAGCAGGCGGCTACGCTTCCGAACAGATTCAGGTCGCCAAAGAGAAGGTGCAGCCCTCTGAAGCACAGAAAAAACGTACCCAAAAAGAGTACGCCGAGGCGATGAAAATCTACAACACCGCTACGCCGCGGCGCTACTGGTCGAAGCCTTTTGCCAATCCGATGGATTCCGCCATCACGAGCGCTTTTGGCACCGCGCGGCTTTTTAACGGAATGCTCAAAAGCTTTCACTCCGGAACCGATTTCCGCGCCCCCGTGGGAACACCCGTATATGCCACCAACGACGGTGTCGTCGTACTTGCCAAAGATCGCTTCTATGCAGGAAACTCCGTTATCGTCGATCACGGCGAAGGGCTTTACAGCTGCTACTACCATTTGAGCGTCTTACATGTAAAGCCGGGTGATCACGTCAAACAGGGGCAGGAACTGGGCTTCAGCGGTCAAAGCGGCCGGGTGAGCGGCCCCCATCTGCACTATGCCCTCATGCTTCAGGGTGTTCAGGTCAACCCGCTGCAGCTGCATGAGCAGATTGCGACACTTTTTGAAACGGACAATCGCTGAATATTTCGCGCCTCTGCCATATCGTCAGTCGTTTAACCTTCGATACCCGAACCATCCCAGCAACGCTGCCAGCAACAGTGCTCCGAAAGGATGCAGCAACGGAACGGAGAGCAGCGGGTTTTTCCTCAGCGGGATATTGTTGCTAAATATCTGCGGATCGCCCGGTTCAAGAGCAAAATCCAGATACCAGGGGTTATCGCCGCACGCCGCACTGAATAAAACGCCGCTGCTGCCGTTTTGGGTACTGCCAAGAAGATAAGGGTCCGCAGCTCCCGTCGGATCAAGTGCGCCGCTTTGCGGCGCGCAACCGCTCTCAAGAGCGTATCCGGTCGGTAGCGCGACCGTCATGTTACATGTAACGCTCTGTGCAAGGCCGGAGATATACCACTGGTACTGCCCGTCGCTACCGTTTTTGACCATAACAATTGCCTGCGCCGGAGTACAAGTAACGCTGACACTTCCGCCGGGAATAATCTCGCCTGTAGCGCTATCGTAAAAATATCCCATCGGATCATAATCGAGATAATCCGGAATACCGTCATTGTCGGAATCATCAGGTATGCCGTCACTGTTTTTATCATACTCCGCACTGTCGGGTATGCCGTCGTTGTCATCGTCACTGTCTTTGCTGTCAGGGATGCCGTCATTGTCGGTATCAACTACGCCGTTCCCTTCATCATCATCTGAAATCGTATCACCGTCGTCATCAACATCGACGGGATCATAAATACCGTCTTCATCCGTATCTTTCGTCCCGGTACTGTTACTGTCAACGGCGCTTTGAGGGTCTTCATCCACATCCGGAGTTCCGTCATTGTCGGAATCGGGGTCCTTATAATCGGGAATGCCGTCACCGTCGGTGTCTCTTGGCGGCACCTCATTCATGCCTTCGTCACTATCGCTGATGCCGTCATTGTCGTAGTCCGTATCGACGCTGCTGGAAGAAGAGGCATTGGCGCTCGAAACCGTACCTGATGAAGAGCTGCTTGAGAGTGTCTCCGAAGAGCTTTGGTTCTAAGCCGCACTTGAAGTGTTGGTGCTGCTAGAGCTCTGGCTTGAGAACGTACCCGATGAGGAGCTGCTTGAGAGTGTCTCCGAAGAACTTTGGCCCGAAGCCGCACTTGAAGTGGTAGTGCTGCTCGAACTCTGGCTGGAGAACGTACCCGACGAGGAGCTGCTTGAGAGTGTCTCCGAAGAACTTTGGCCCGAAGCCGCACTTGAAGTGGTGGTGCTGCTCGAACTCTGGCTGGAGAACGTACCCGATGAGGAGCTGCTTGAAAGCGTCTCCGAAGAACTTTGGCCCGAAGGCGTACTTGAGGTGGCGGTGGTGCTAGAACTCTGGCTGGAGAACGTACCCGATGAGGAGCTGCTTGAGAGTGTCTCCGAAGAACTTTGGCTGGAGAGCGAACTTGAGAGGGAACTGCTGGAAGTGCCACTGACAGTGATCTGGAAAGTGTGCCCGGTGATATTGCCGCCGTCACTTACACTCAGATTGACATCAAAACTTCCCGACTGCGCCGGAGTGCCACTCAAAAAGGCGCCATACCCCAAATGGCGTATATGATGGCTGCCCGAGTTGGTGACAATCAGCGCCCCTTTATGATCCATGGCGATCCCCTCCGGGTACCACAACGTTGCGCCTTCGCCGATACCGTCAATATTCCCTGAGCCCGATCCTCCGGCGATTGTCGTGACATTGCCTTCCGCATCAACTTTCCGGATTCTATGATTGCCGCGATCGGCGACATAGAGCGTCCCGCTTCCGTCAACAATCAGACCTGCCGGATTATAAAAACGGGCCGATGCCCCGGAAGCGTCGACCCAGCCATTTGCGGTACCCCCGGCCAGTGTTGTGACCGTGGCATTTTCATCGATCTTTCTGATCAAATTGTTATTGTAATCCGCCACATACAGATTCCCCGCTTTGTCAATCGCAATATCAGTCGGTGTGTAAAACATCGCTTCAGTCCCTACCCCGTCTGCACTTCCAGACTTCGACCTTTTTCCGGCAAATGTGGTGACGTTGGCGTTCGTATCGATTTTTCGGATGGTGTGGGAACCGGTGTCCGCTACATACACATTCCCTGCAGCATCCACGGCAACTCCCATGGGATAATTAAAGGTAGCCGATGCACCGGGACCGTCGACAGAGCTGGCGACCCCGTTTCCGGCAAGCGTCGTCACATTGGCTTGCGGATCGATTTTACGTATTTTATTGTTGAACCGGTCGGCAACAAAAATATTGTCATGGGCGTCAATGGCGATTCTCCGCGGATAGTTGAACGATGCCGACGTGCCGATACCATCGTCGCTGCCGACCGTGCCGCTTCCCGCAAAAGTCGTCACATTCCCGTTGGCATCCATTTTACGGATACGATGGTTGCCGGTATCGGAGATAAAGATGTTTCCCTTGCTGTCCACTACGATGCCCGTCGGATCGTTGAAAGCGGCCGAGAGCCCCTGAGCATCGATATAATTGGCATACCCCGTACCAGCAATGGTGCCGACGTACCACCCCTCTTTCATATTTAGCCAGTCCGGAAGTGTCGAAGCATCCCAGTGCAGCGTTTCGTTTTGGTAATCGATCGCCATGGCGGTATAGCTGTAGGGCATCCCGGCGGTCACTGCCGTCACCGGCGTACTGGTCACAACGGGTGAGGATTCCCTGATTTCGATCTGAAAATCGTGAGCTACCGTATGCACGCCGTCGCTCACGCTCAGGTTCACGTCAAAAACGCCGCTATTTTCGGGAGTTCCCGAAAGTTGTACACTACCGTCTGCCCCGGGCGTCAGCGTCAGCCAGTCGGGCAAGGTACTGCCGCTTGCAATACTCCATAAAAGCGAATCATTCTGATCGTCGACTGCCGTTGCAGTATAAGTATAAAGTTCACCTGTATTTCCGAGTGTCTGCGGCGTGCTCGTGATTCTCGGCTCCTCCTGATACACCCAGATCCGAAAATTCTGTCCGGTAACATGAACGCCGTCGCTCACACTCAGATTGACGTCATAGTAACCGGCATCGGTAGGCGTTCCCCCAATGGCGATAACGGCTCCATTCGGAATAAATGAGAGCCATTCCGGAAAAGAGGTGCCGTCTGTTTCGCTCCATGTCAATGTGTCATTCTGGTCGTCGACGGCCGTCAGTTCATAATAGTACGCACTGTTTTTCAACACCTCCGTGACCGGTATGCTTGTAATCTGCGGTGCACTCCGTAAAACGGTAATATTAAAATCCGAATGATTCACACTATGAGTTCCATCACTCACACTAAGTGCTACCGGATAGATACCGGCATCCGTATCCTGCGGTGTCCCATGAAGGATGTTGCCGCTAAGGGTCAGCCAGTTCGGCAGTGTCGATCCGTTCTGTACGCTCCAGAGCAGTGTCTCGTTTTCAGGATCGCCTGCACTCAGCGTGTAACTGTAGGCTTCCCCGCCATTGACTGTCGTCGGCGCGTTTTCAGTGATTATTGGAGCTTCGTTGACATCCGCAACGCTGATGGAGAGTGCGCGGGTATCCGTCACCCCGCCGTAGGTCGCGTTGACGTTGAGCGCGTAATCGTGTTTGTCAACTTCATAATCCGGTGCGTTTTTAAAGCGCAATACACCGCTGCTATTGATTTGAAAAACGGCGGCATCGCTTCCCGACACGCTCCATGTGACCGCTTTTGATGCATCAAAATTCCAGTTTCCGACACTGTTTTCATTCAGGTTCAATACGCCGCCCGTATCCGGGCCGGCATTGATCAAAGGGGTATAGCTGACCTGAAAATAGAGATCATAATTGGGCAGACTGCCATCCTTATCATACATCTGTCCACCGGCATAGACGTTGGAGTTTTTGTAATAATAATTGTTATTGTCCAGAGCTTTATCGTCATCGAGTTTGAAGGTATAGACCGTTCCGGCCTGAAGCTGAATGTTGAGCGAGGAAAGATTGATCGTGTGGGTATTATCGTCGGCCAGTTCGCCAAGATCTCTGGTATCGATCAGGGTCGTTCCTCCGACGCCCTCGTTTTTGTAAAGACTTAAAAACGACGACTTGTTGACGCCGTCGGCGATCCTGAACATAATGCTTCCCAGCGTCCCGCTTCGTTGCGGCGTAAAGGATTGCGCCACCCAATAGCTTCCCGAACCGCTTGAAGTCACTCCGGTATAAGTTGTATTTCCCAGCGTTTCCGCCAAACTGCACGCAGGTAACAGCAACAGCGCAATGACCGCTGTAAAAAAAATTTTCATTCGGGACGTTCGCATAAGCACCTCTCCAATTTTCAGGAATTGGCAAAGGGTACCACGGCAACAGACTGCGAAAGTATTAGCAAGGTATCATGAAAGTATCACCCATCCGGAAGGGTGACAACAAAACAGGCTCCGTCACTTCTGTTTTCGGCATGGATATCTCCATGAAGCCTGTTGTTTACAAGCTCTGCCGCCAAATAGAGGCCGATACCGCCACTCTCTTTTTGGCTAACTCCCAGAAAGAAAATCTTCTCAACCGGTTTGGTTTCAATTCCGCCGCCGTTGTCCTCTATTTCAATCCTCACATGACCATCGGTTTTTTTGGCACGCATGACAATACCGGGAACCAGACGGTTTCTCAACTGAAAAATCTCCAGAGCGTTTTCGACGATGATCATCAGTACCTGCGTCAGGGTATTGGGAAACGTCATCAGCCCTGTTTTTCCGGTTTCGTTTTCAATCGTCACCGTCACTCCGGCATCCTGAAGACGCTGTTTGAGCAGTATCCCTATTTTCTCCATCGCTTTTGTCACATCGATCATGACCGGCACGGATTCACTGTGGTAGAGTCGTTGATATTCATCTCCCACGGCCCGCATATATTGCAGCTGGGTGTCAATGACATGGACAAGCTCAAGCGTTTTGGAGGTATCGGCCTGCATGCCGTCGTTTTTCCGTTCGATGAGGAATTCGAGTTTTGTCAGTAACGCGCCCATTTGGGCCAGCGGTGCTTTCCATTGATGGGAAATGTTGGCGATGGTACTTGCAATCGCGGTATCTCTCGCCCGCATCTCAAGTGCTTTTTTACTGGTATCAAGCTCAAACTGGATCTGTCTGACCCGCACACCGAGTGCCAGGGTATGAAACAGCAGATTCATTCCAAAACCGATTGCCATGAAGATGAGCATCACATACACATCATCGTTACCGATAGCAAGCTGCACGATCTTTATCAAAGAGACTGTCAAAATCGAACCGTGTCCCATCAACAGATACGTAGCACCGGGAAAGCGACGCCATGTCGCCACCGCACTCAAAGAGAGCATGAGAATCAGTTTCATGAAAGTCAGCAACAGCAGCCAAGGAATTACCGCATAAAACCGGGGATCGATCAGCGGTGTCGCCGTCAGGGGCAGTATCAGCAAAAAAGCGATCAGAATGATCTTCAGCAATTTGTGAAAACGCGGAAAATGCGTTCTGGTCTTGAAAAAAGTCTGCATGAAGAGTATTCCGGGTATGGTAATCAGCCCTGTGATAATCCCTACGCCGTCCATCAGAACCCGGGGCGGCAAACCGGGATTCGTCCAGATCCATGCACCCGTTTCAAAATAGAGCAATATGAAATACATTGTCATATAGATTGCATAATAGAGAAACGCACGATCTTTGAGGTATTTGTAAACTGCCATACTGATCAGTACCGTCAGCAGGGTTAAAGAGCCCAGCAGCACCCCCAATATGATCTCAACAAGCAACTGGTGCTCATAATCGCTTCTATTTTCCACATACCATTTGCCCTGCAGCATAATCGCGGCATTGAGGTACGTAACCAGCGTCACACTGCTTTTGGGTTGAAGCGTCACCGTGACCGCATTGGAACGTACAAACGGAGAGTAAAGCGCAGGGTCTTGCCAGGAGCCGCGTTTAAACTCCTGAAGCAACACACCCTCCTGATAGAGGTACGCATGTAATACCGGGATAATCACATAAGGGTTGTAGAGTGCCAACTCCATGAAGGAAGCCGTATCATTACGCAATGTCACGGAGGTCCAGATACCGTTTGAAGGCCCGTTTTCCACAAAGCCGTGAGGCAGCGGCTTGAGCTTCTCCTGCTCATGCAAAACCGTTGCGGCATCCATTCCTTCGGTGTGAGGACGGTATCCGATACTCTGTGTAATGTTGCGCATCCCCTCCACGGGAGTCGAAAAGGTATAGGTAAAGGTCTCGGCACAAAGGCAAGTTCCCCACAACAGAATCAACAATAGGATGCGCTTCATCGGTTCAATGATCCTGTGGATGGGTGACCAGTCTGTATCCAAGTCCCTTGACGGTTTCAATACTCCCTTTGCCGATTTTTCCCCGAAGCCGAACCAGAAAGTTTTTCAGTGCGGCTTCACTCATCTCCTCCCCGTTCCAGACATGCGTCTCGATCATCGCTTTACTTAAAAGCAGATTGGGATTTTTTAATGCGAACAACAGAAAATCATACTCTTTTTTGCTCAGTTCCTCGCGTTTTCCATCAACCGAAAGAAGCCCCTCACGTGGATGAAACAGCACATTCTCTCCTATCGGAAACGCATCGCCGCCATTTCCTCTCTCAAGCAGATCCCGTGCACAATTCTGCAATCCCTCTTTGAGCGTACGGAATGAGAGCGGCTTGACGATATAGCCTGCCAGTTTCAAAGTGACGGCATCAAGTAAAAAAGCTTCGCTTTTTTCGCTGGTTATCACCAGTACGGTCATATCGGACCCCTGATTTCTCAGCTTTCTGACAAGCTCAAGACCGTTCATCTGCTGAAGCAGGATATCGGCAATAAGAACAGTAATATCCCGGGTATTTTTTAAAATAAGAAGGGCGTCTTCCGCACTCTCTGCCCGATAGACTTTATGAAAGAACTGTTCAAGCAATTCGCCTATCTCGGTTTGAACAACGGCATCGTCTTCGACGAATAAAACATTATGAAAGCGCAGGATATCGAAGAAGGTTGTTGCCATGCCAAAACTCCTTGATCATCCGTATTCTACAACAAACGTACTATATCTCCATCACGATCACCCGTCCAAAGGGCACCTCACGTACTTCGGGAGCGATCCAGAGCGTCTCGACACTCTCGTGTTCGGGGAAGCGTCCCATCAGGTCGGTAAAGTAGAGCAGCAGTTCCACCGGTTCGTCCAGCCGTTCAAGCGCCTCAAATACCGGACGAAAATCAGTCCCGCCGCCACCGACGAGCGTATAACAAAGCGCATGGGGCGATTCGATCACCTCATGGCTTCGGATGCGGTCATCACAGACAAAAAGCTCGATGACAACGGATGAGAAACTCAAAAGCAGCGACTCAAGCTCGTCGATAAAAGATCCCAGACGTACCTCATCGACCGAACCGGAACTGTCAATCGCCACAGCCAGACGCAGCCGCTCCCCATAGAGTGAAGGGAGATAGATGCCGCGATAGAGCAGCTTTTTGCTCGGAGGCATGCTACGGTAATCACTGCGGAAATGGCGATCAAGCGCATGATGCAGCTCGGCGCGCCAGTCGATCTTCGGTGCACGGCCCAAGGTAACAAAACGCTCAATCCCTTCGGGAAGCATTGCCTGCGCGTCGGCTTTTTCCAGCGCCTGCGCCATCAGCCGCTCCAACGCTGCCTCATCAAGGCGCTGCTCCACCTCCTGCTGTGCGCGATTGGCATCATTGCGACCGGGGGGCGGCTCTTTGGACTCCTTTTCGCGGCGGCGGTTGTTCTCGTTGTAACCCGCGTCGTTGCTTTCGTCATCGTTGTACGATTCGTTTTTGATCTCATCCTTGAGGGTGGCGTAGATCTCTTCGGCATACATCCCGTCAAATCGCGGGTCATAATTGACTCCCGGCGGCAGTGCCATGGCGTTTTGCACCAGCAGGGCGTTAATGGCATAATCGGTGGCGAGCTGCCACAGCCATCCCATACGCCCTTTCTGGCGCTGCTCATGCGCGAGCGCGGCATGCATGGCACCATTGGAGAGCGCAAAAGCGAGTTCGTCGGCTTCGAGCGACTCAAGGTACTCGGGGTTGTATTCGAAACGCCGTCCGTCACTCAGAAAATTCTGATGATCTTCACTCGCAACCAGTTCCAGATTGGCCGCGAGCGTGCCGAAAAAGGGCTGCTCGACCAGCAGTTTCGCTTTGGCCTGAGAGAGCTTCTCTCTAAGCATCACGCCAGCAGGTAGGCAAAACGCCGCACCCACTCCCCGAAACCTTCACTCGCCTCCATGGTAACGCCTGCGCGCTGCAAATCCTGCACCACCATCACCGAAAATTCGCTCTGAAGCTCCATAACATAGGCGAGCAGATGTTCGAGCCGCTCGGGAGTATTGTGCTGGAGTAGGTGGCTCACCAGTCCCGAAGCGAGCGCATAGAGCGCATCGGTGCGTTTGGGATACGCGCCACCCGCTTCGCCCTCCAAAATTGCCTCGATATCGGGCAGATGCTCCATCACCCGCGCGTAGGAGAGGAAATTCACGGCAATCTCCTCACCGATTGCCCCGCCGATAGCATCAAGCAGGAGGTTTTCGCTCATGCCACTTTTAAGCAGCGCATCCACGAACTCCCAGCTGCGCGGCGTCGCAAAGCTCTTCTGGTTTTTCGTGGCATCAAAGGTAAAAAGGTCGCTATTTTTGTAGCCGATGTAGCCGATGATGCGTGTATCGATGCCGTTATTAAACGCCCACTCGCGCCATGCGCTCACCTCGACACCCATATGCAGGTGTACAAAACGGTTGGCCAGCGGAGCGGGCATTTTATAGACGACGCCGCGATCATCTTCGCGATTTCCCGCCGCCACGATGGCCCAGCCCTGCGGGAGTTCGTACTCGCCCACGCGCCGGTCAAGTATGAGCTGATAGGCCGAAGCCTGTACCGCCGGAGGCGCGGAGTTGAGCTCGTCGAGAAACAAAATGCCCGCACCTTCGCGGGGCAGGAATGCCGGTGGCGCCCAGAGCGCGCTGTGGCGCTTTTCATCGTAAAAAGGGATGCCCTTGAGGTCGGTCGGGTCCATGAGTGCGAGACGCAGGTCGATAAAACCGATCTGCCGCGCCGAGGCGATCTGTTTGACGATGGAGGATTTTCCGATCCCCGGAGGACCCCACAAGAATGCGGGAATCTTCTGGTTGACCATGGCGGAGAGTGTCTGGGTGATCTGTGTCGCGTTCATAGCCATCCTATATTGCTGGTTTGAATGTGTTCGCCAAAAGCGGGGTTTTCGCTGACCGTGCGCTTAAGCCGCGCATCAAGCTGGAGCTGGAAAAGAATCTCGATCGGTGTTGCGGGGTTGGCCGCAAGCGCACGAAGTGTTTCCATATCGTGCTCCTGCGAGAGCCGCTGCAATACAGGTAAAGGCGTATTGGGATTGCCAGCCAGTACGGTATGCAGCGCGGCAGTCTCAAAAAGCTGCTCCAGCATCGCCGGAGGCGTCGTAGTGTTGGCAGCAAGGCATTCAAGCACCGCAGGATCGCCCCGCCCAAAGAGCGCGGCCATAGTGTCACCGTCAATCGCACTGTTGGCGGCAAGTACCGCATCAATGTCAGGCGATTCGCGTTCGAGGAGCTTGCGCAGCATCGACGCGTCAAGAGAGGGATTGGCAGCCACTGCAAGCGCGTCGCGCGCCATGAAGCTCTCAAAACGCTCCGTATCGAGCGCTGCATGGGCCATCACCGTAGCGGCATAATCAGGCATTTCAAGCAGCGCCTCTGCAATATCAGGTTCCAGATCACTGCGTTGTGCCAGCGCCTGTAACACTTCGGGTGCTTTACATGTAAGCAGTTCCCGCTGCAATGCGCCCTCAAGCTGCGCGCGCGAGGCAACGGCGCAACGCAGCGTGTCATCGCCCAGGCGCACCATCTGACGCAGCTGCGATTCTGGAGTGGCTTCATGGCGGGAGAGGAGTTCGATAATCTTGCACATGGCTCCCTCGCACCCCTGTTTCATGGCGTTTTGAATCGGTTCGAGCCGGCAAAGCGTCTCGATGAGCAGTGCATCACGAGACTGCAGCAGCAGGTGAATAAGACCCGTATTGGCATACTGAACGTTATGGTTGCGTTCGATATTCTCGTAAAAACGCTCAATCAGCGAGGCCGTGACGTCACGGTTTTCATCGGTGGCGAAAAATCCCTCGCCGCCCCATTTGTAGAGTTGCAGCAGTCTGAGAAAAAAAGCGTTGTCGATGTAGGGATTTTTCAAAAAACTGCGCAGCCGCTCCTGATCGCCCGAGAGCTTGAGACTCATCATCAGACGATCGGGATCAACGCCGTTGCAGAGCTGGCGTTCGAGATTCTCGATGGTATCGAAGGCGGCGCGGTGCTCCTCATAGAGACGTTCGGCAAGATTCTGCTCGTAAGGGTTCATCATGCGCCCTTCGATAACCAGCGCGACATCCGCATCGTAGCGCTCTTTACATGTAACGGCATAGATCTCCAGAAGCTTGTCAAACTCCTCACGAGTGAGTGCGCGCGTTTTGCCAAGCAGCAGGATCGATCGGTTTTTAAGGTTCTCCAAATTCATGCTTTTATTATAGCGATGCTTCTTGAGTTACATGTAAAGATTGCAAAGCTACAATACGTCACAACGTTAGCTTAAGGAGCTTCATGCCATCTATCGACGAGGCCATTGCCCTCTACAACGAGCGCGACTATGAGAAGGCGTATCCGCTGTTCTTCGAACTGGGCACCTACCACCGCCATGCCGAGGCGCAGTACTATCTGGGAATGATGTACCGCGACGGCGATGGTGTGGAACAGAATCTCGACACGGCGATCGCGTGGTGGAAAAAAGCATCCCGCAACGGGCACCGCGACGCCGCATTTGCCATGAGCGAGTTTCGCACCTCTACCAAAACGATGTTTTAAATCACTGCGGTGACGCGCCTTCATCGATTCGTAGCGCCACTTCAAACACCGCACCCTCGCCGCTGTTATAGACACTGAGGGTTCCTCCGCAATGCTCTTCGACAATGGTCTTGGACATGTAAAGTCCCAGTCCCGTTCCGTCACGCGTCTCTTTCGTCGTAAAATAGGGGTCAAATATCCGCTCTTTGATAGCAGCGGGAACACCGCCGCCGTTATCGGCAATCTCCAGAATTGCTTTGGGTCCAACCGCATGAATGCGTATGGCAATTTTCGGTGACTCTGTCTGATTCTCCCGAAAAACATCCTCCGCATTTTTGAGCAGATTCAAGATCACCTGCCGCAGCTCATTCTCATAAGTGAACAGCTGCGGGTCGGACTCAACATTCATATCTAACACGATATTACGGTTTTTCAGCGTAGTCCCGATAATGGAAAGTGCTTTTTGGACACATTCGGAAAGCCGGAAACGGCGCTTCTCCTTATTGCTACTGAAGAAGTTTCTAAAATCGTCAATCGTATTGGAAAGATGTCTGGCGTATCCGTTGATCTGCCCCATCTGGGCTTTGAAAAATTCCGGATCATACGCATCGCGCATGATTTTGAGATCGAGTGCGGTCGCCGTCGCACTGATGGCGGCAAGCGGCTGGCGCCACTGATGTGCGATCATGGTGATCATCTCGCCCATCTGGGCCAGACGCGACTGCTGGATAATCTGCTTCTCCTTGTCACGGTTCTTATTCACTTCTTCATCCACCCGACGGTGCAGCGTAGCGTTGAGCTGTTGCAGTTCATACGTTTTTTCGGCGATGGTCTCCTGCAGTTCCCGCCGGTGCTGTGCATGCATCTGCAGACTGTCCTCTTTTATTTTTTCGTGCCAGTGAATCAGAATGGAGAGCAGGAACAGATTGAGTATGAAGATTGCAAAATCATAGCCGTTCATTGCCACCAGATTCGGAGCAAAAAAATAGATGCACGATAACCCCGAAATAATCGCGCCCAACCAGACGGAACCCTCCCTTCGGTCAAGCAGAAAAAAGCCCAGATAGACTATGGTACTGAACCAGAGCACCCGGCTTTGCGATTCAGGAAACCAGATCAGTTCGATGGAAGCCATTATCAAACCGATAAGCAGCAATATGCGCGAGATGGGAATGAAGAATGCCTTATTCAGGCGAAGCAGCATCCATCCCAGAAAAATCAGGCTGATGAAGGAGATATCCATAAACGCTCTTTCCGAAGCGCCCTGGGTATAACGAAAGAGTGCAATCGCACCGATACCCGGAATTAAAAGCGACACCATTGCTGCAAAACCGATCATTTTGTAGCGAAGGATCTGCTCCTCTTTCTCAAACTGGTGCGTTCCTATCAGAACACGAATCAGCAGCCGCTCATTCATGAATGATGTTCCAGAAGCTTTGATTCAGGTTTTCCGATATGATATCCCTGCGCAAAGTCAACTCCGCAGGCGCAGATAACTTCAAGAATCTCCTCGTTTTCAACAAACTCGGCTACTGTTTTAATGCCCAGCGTATGCGCAAGGTTGACAATAGCCGTAACGATCTTTGCATCTTTTTTACTGGTAACGATATTTCTGACAAAAGCACCGTCTATCTTGATAAGGTCAAGTTCAATATCAAGCAGACGGCTGAAATTGGAATTGTCGATTCCAAAATCATCTACAGCCAGCACAAACCCGTTTCCGCGCAGGCAGTTGAGCACTTCTGCGATCCGGTCGGCGTTGTAGCTCATCGTCACGCCCTCAAGAATTTCAAGCGTCACGCGCGAAGGATCAATACCGTAATAACGGGCACGTTCGAACAGATAGCTGCAAAAGTTGTCGTCAATCAGATCATGCTCGGAAAGGTTGATTCCAAAATCAAAGGCATTGGCGGCAAAAAACGTAAAACTCTTATTGATAATACCACGCGTGATCGCCGTCATAAGCCCCAGACGCTCCGCCGCACCAAGGAAAAAGCAGGGGGCAATCACCTCATCGCCGTCAATCCCGCGGGCCAGGACCTCGTATTTGATTACCTTGCCGCTCTTTATATCCATGATCGGTTGAAAATAGGGCTCAATCTTGTCTTCGCTAATAAGGTAACGGGTACGGTTGAGCCATTTAATCGTCTCCTGTTCCGCAACCATCATGTTGCTGTTACGCTCGTAAACATGATAGGTACGGCGTCCCATCTGTTTCGCCCACTCAAGCGCATACTCCGCATTCATCAACGTATCGTCATGCGGGTCGATATGGCTGATCCCGATCGTAAAATTGACATTGATCTCATTACTCTCAACCATGAGGTTCGTGGTATCGAAAAAGGCTATCAGCTGTTCGGCAAATTCAATGATGCGCTGTACGTTTTTCCCTTTGAACGTGATGGCAAAACGGTCCGATTCTATCTTGAAAAGACGCATATCGGAGGTCATATGGCGCTGAAGCATCTTCGCTGAAGACTGAATGATACTGTTACCGAAATGCTTTCCGTACTCTTTGTTGACGATGCCAAAGCTCACCAGATCAAGCAGCATCAGAAAATCATAGCTGCCTTTTTTAAGAATCTGCGAGAGAATCGTGGCATTGTAGAGTCCGGTCATCTGATCGGTAATGGACTGCTGGTAAATCGTATCGGCTTTAGCCTTGATCTCTTTGGTCTGGGCAGCCACCATCTGCTGAAGCTGATTCCGGTAGGCGTCGTTTTCCTTCCGCAGACGGATCTTTTCAACAATTTTACCCATGATGTCCAGAAACTGACTGATCTCAATGGGCTTGAGCATGTAACCGTCAATCCCCGCCTTGATGCTTTCGGTAAAGAAATCCTGCTCGTTGTAGGCCGAGAGGATCAGGACCGGTACTTCAGGTTGCAGCTCATGAATGGCACGTATCATTTCAATACCGTTCATGCGCGGCATATTGATGTCGCTCAAAATCAGATCAAAAGGAGCGTTTTTGAATCGTTCCAGCCCCTGAACACCGTCTGAGGCCGTCTCAACCTGATCAAAAAATTCATCCAGAATCAAAAGCGTGGAAATGCGTGCCTCGGTATTGTCTTCAACATAGAGCAGCCGGAGTTTCCGGGTCTCGTTCTCCAGTGCCCTGATCGCCTCTTTTTCCATTATCATCTCTTTTAGACGGACAAAAATTTTTTCAGGGTGTAGCGCATGTCTTCGTCAAGTTCCATATTGCCCTGCATCCACCGCAGGTAGCCCGCGTCGTCACGTGCCACGTCAGCAATCAGTTTGCCTCGGTATTTTCCAAAGCGGAAGCTTTTAACCTCAACGGGCTGCTGCGTGAGTTCAACCAGCTTGTCCACCGGATTGACCGATCCGAATTTTTCACTGACGCGCTTGCGCAACTCGGTTAAAAAGAGTTTCAAAACCAGAACGTCCCCGATGGCATCATGCGCCTTGACCTCGATGCCCAGTGTTGCCGATTCCTGCTGCTCGTGTTGATACAGACCCAGCGCATAACGGAAATACTGCAGACGGTGCGCTTCGGCATCTTCAAAAAGGTGTTTGGCGCAGCGCAGGGTATCGATGAGGCGCATCTTACATGTAAAGCCCTCTTTTGCCAGCATTCCCAGATCAAACGGCGCATTGTGGATAATCATCGTATTCTCAGGGGTATTGAGCTCCTCAAGCGCAAGAAATGCAGGCGTCTGAGTACAGAGCGGCTTGCCTTCGATCTGCTCCGGCGTGATGCCGTGCACTTCCATCGCACCGAAACCGATAGGCTGGTCGCTGCTGCAAAAATCGTTGTAAACCGTAACCGCCCTACCGGGTTCAAGAACCATAAAGCCCAGCTGGATGACGCGGTCGTTTTCACCGGCACCGGTCGTTTCAGTATCAAGAAGTATGTATTTTGCCATCAGGTGCGCTCCGAAAAATCAATATAGGGTTCATCCATCAAACGTGCCATCGCATCGAGATAGAGTTCGTTCAGGGCAAGATGAATCTGTGTATCTTCAAACTCCCACGGCGCATCGAAACTGCAAAACTGCACGACGAGCCAGGCGTAAAAGTGGCCCTTGAACTCATAGTTGCGCACTGCGGCCGGTTCATTGAGCTCTTCGAAGAGCCGCTTGAAATAGGCAATGGTTTCGGGTGTTTTTTCAAATCCGTAAATTTCGCACAGGCGTGCCACTGAGATCGTAAGGGTAAAGCTCTCTTCCACAAGATAGGTCTGGTAGATGGCATTGGCCAGCTTGATGGCTTCCGCCGAAGGAAGGTTGCTGATGAAAACGTCAGACATCGCTGTTCCCGCCGAAGAGCCGTTCAAAGAGCCCGTCCATGTCAAAAGGGCTCAAGCGCGCTCCGAAAAAGAGATGGGGTACAAGCTCAAGGAAAAGGTATCCCAGCAAAATCATGGGATAAAAAACCAGCACTTCGACATAAAGGTTTTTATAGGAGTGGTGCATTTTGATCCAGCGCAACGCCAGTCTGGAACCGCCCATGCCGAGCACGACTTCAAAGGCAACAATGAAGCCCCATACCAGATAGGTCAGGCCCGTGGCCAGTGCGACAAACAGCAACCAGAATTCAACATCTATTAGCATAAGGGTGATGATGCCATAGCAATGCTTATGATACAATACGCCATGCCACCAATCCCCTTTTTTTCAGAGATTTGTCATGGGTGACACCCCGTTTTTCTTCCTGCTTGAAATCGCCCTGCTCTCCATGGGTGTCATGGCACTGGAAGCGCGTATTCCACGTGCCTTCTCCTATCTTCCGGGGATTGTCGTCGTGTATGCTTCGAGCATGCTGCTTTCCCAGCTCGGATGGATACCGCAAAGCGACGCGGTCAGCGAAAGTTACGCCACGCTCAAAAGCAACCTGCTTCCCGCCATGCTCTTTTTATTGCTGTTACAGATCGAGCTGCGCGCTTTTACGGCAATGGGGCGTTCGGTCCTCATTGCCTATGTCGCGGCGCTCGGATCGTTGTTTGCGGCTTTTGTGACGGTGTTCGCACTCGGCGGCTTCACGTCGGGAGAGAGCGGCATTTTTGCCGCACTCGGAGGGAGCTGGATGGGCGGCACCGCCAATATGATTGCCGTCGCGGCGGCTTTTCATGTCAGTGAAAGCGCACTGGGATACGCGCTCGTCGTCGATTCGTTCAACTATACCCTCTGGGTCAGTTTTCTTCTCCTGCTCGTCCCCTTTGCTGAACGCTTCAACCGCTGGAGCGGTGCCGCCGCGCTGCATGAACGCCTTGAAGGTATCGGCTGTTCGTGCACCATCGGTCCCAAACGCTACTGGAGCCTGCTGCTGCTCTCTTTAGCCGTCGCCCTGCTGTGCCAGCTGGCCGCGCCGCTGCTGCCGCTGCTGGGTACGACAACCTGGGTGGTTCTTCTCGCGACGCTGCTGGGCGTCGGCGCGTCGTTTACACCGCTCAAAGCCGTCGCCGGTTCTTCCGAACTTGGGCGCACCATGCTCTATCTGCTTGTAGCCCTCATCGGTTCACAGGCCCATTTCGAGTCGGTGCATGAGGTGCTGCGCTACCTGTTTGCGGGCACTGCCGTTTTACTGCTGCACGCTGCCGTCATGGTCATCGTCGCACGCCGCTTCCGGCTGGACCTTTTCAGCATTGCCGTCGCTTCACTGGCCAACATCGGGGGCGTTGCTTCGGCACCGCTGCTGGCTGCGGCGTATGACCGCGCCCTCATTGGCGTGGCGGTACTGATGGCCATTACCGGATATCTTGTCGGAACCTTCGGAGGGCTGCTGCTGGGCGCGCTCTTACAGGCTATCGCCTCATGAGCATCACTGCCATCCGCACCGAGCGCCATGCCATTGCGCTGCGCCACCCGTTTGTTACCGCGCTGCGGCGTGTCGAAGCCGTGGAGTTCGTGCGCGTTTTCATTACATGTAACGACCTAATCGGCATCGGAGAAGCGCCTCCGACCGTGGCGATTACCGGAGAGAGCATGGAGAGCATTGAAACAGACATTGCCCATGCTGCCGATACGCTTGTCGGGAAAAGCGTCGAAGAAGCGCTTCACCTTTTGCACCTTACATGTAAGCTGCATGGCAGCGCCACCGCCGCCGTCGATATCGCCCTGCATGACCTGCTCGCGCAGGAGAGAGAGACGGACGTGCTGCACCTGCTTGGCGGCAGCGCGCGAAGTCTAAAAACCGCTATAACCATTTCGCTTGAGAGCGTAGAAAAGATGCTTCTCCACGCTGAAGAAGCGCGCCGGGCGGGTTATGATATTTTAAAAATCAAAGTGGGCGCTTCCGACGGTGCCGACCTGCAACGCATTGAGAACCTCTGCAAAGCGCATGCCGACGCGACGCTGCTTATTGACGCCAATCAGGGATGGAGTTACGAGCAGGGCCGTTTGCTGCTTGAAGCGTGCGCCGCGCTTCCCATCGCACTGGTTGAACAGCCGCTCAGACGCGATGACCTCGAAGGCATGCGCGCGCTGTGTGCGGAAAGCAGCATTCCCATTCTTGCCGACGAGTCGGTCTTTACGCTCGAGGATGCGAAACGTGTCATCTCCATGAAAGCGGCCGACATGATCAACATCAAACTGATGAAATGCGGCGGCATCGCGCCGGCTGCCCAGATCATCGAGTGGTGCGAAAGCCGGGGTATTGCCTGCATGCTCGGTTCCATGCTCGAAGGGCCCGTCTCCATCAAAGCGGCCATCGCGCTCGCACAGCGCTATCCGCAGACGCTGCGCTACCTTGACCTTGACAGTCCCCTGCTCTACGACGATGCCTCGTATGCGCAAAAACTCGGATACCGGGGAAATGAGATTGTGCCGTGACGTGGTACGTTTACCTGCTTACATGTAAGGATGAAACGCTCTACACCGGCATTACCACCGATCTTGAGCGACGTATTGCAGAGCACAATAGCAGCCCCAAAGGCGCCCGCTATACACGAAGCAGGCGTCCGGTGCGACTGAGTTATCATGAAGTGTGCGAGGACAAAAGCAGTGCCCTCAAACGCGAACGCGCCATCAAGCGCCTTTCCCGCGTCGAAAAAATAGCGCTGATCTACGCTTCTTCGTCCTGACGCATGTCATTGAGCTCTTCGATGATCTCCTGACACTCTTCCTCATCAAGATCGCCGCTGCGAAGCTCTTCGAGCATCGCTTTGAAATCATCGCGCAGTACGCGGGCATCGTCAAGCGCTTCACGATCCTGTGCCGCGACATCTTTGCTTTGTGCGATCATTTCAAACAGATCGTCAATATGATCTTCGATTTCCGGGAGGATCTCTTCCTCAAGAAGTTTTTCAAGTATCTGGCTTGGAAGCATGCGTTGTCCTTGCAATAAAATAGTGCCATTATAGCGCTGATAACCTATATGACACGCACCGGAAGATAAAACTCCAGTTCGAACCGCTCGTCTTCGGAAAGAAAATGATTCTTCCGGTAGATGACATAAGGCGGCAGCGTTATGGCCTCGAAACCGCTATCGGGAAGCCAGACATGGTAAATGTGGCGAATCAGATTGAGCACTTCGCCATAACGGCCCGAAACGTCAAAACGAGCGCAAAGCGATGAAGGAATCGTAAAAAACGACACGGAACCTGATGTTTTAAAATCTTCGTTCACTTCGATAGCCGCGACATAGGCACAGGACTCCAGAGGCGTAATGGAAGGGTTGTCGTGATGCAGCCCGATCTGACGCGCCCCTTCGAGATGATGCTCCAGCGCAAATCCATAAAGCCGCTGCCATGTAGTTCTAATGGAGCGTCCGTACCCCCTATGGCGCATGTAGGCGACATGAATGGCATTTTGTCTGAGTATGCGCGGCTCGAGCGCGGAAAAATCCGATGTGACCGCGGCGGTGTACGCGGACGTATGAATATTGCGTTGCGAAAACTCCCGGTAGTAGCCGTTGCGCCAGCGTGAAGGCGTCACGCTGTAGCGTTTCGAAAACGCGCGGATAAAGGCGGAATGGCTGCCGTAACCGCACTGCTGCGCAATCTGAGATATGGTGGCAGCGCGGTTGACCAGCAGCAGATTGGCCGCTTTTTGCAGCCGAATCGACTGCAGGGTCTCAAAAAAGTTATCGCCGGTCTGTTCTTTAAAAATACGATGAAAATGATAAGGGCTCATACCATGTAATGCACTGAGCGTTTCAAGGTCAATGGGCGAATCGATATATGCGTACATGTAATACAGCGCATCATTGACAATCCGGGCATGCGTCTGGAGGGTATTGCGTTTCATGGATAAATTATAGCAAGATCAGCAAACTTTTTTGCAAAAAAAGCTGAAGATAAAAAGTTTCAGATCCTCTATCATACGTCTAAAAAAAGGCTGCCCGTGAAGCGCTCGTTTATCCGTGAGATTCTTGATGTCATTACCACCGAAACCATTTCATTCGCCGGAGGCCTCCCCGACCCGGCGCTTTTTCCGAAAGAGGCGCTCAAAGTATGCGCGCAGGAAGTTCTTGACGAGAGCGGAGCGTTGCAATACGCTTCTTCGCTCGGGGAACGTGCATTGCGCGAAAAAATTGCCGCACGCTACTGTGAACAGGGCTTTGCCACGCAAGCCGACGAGATTCTTGTCACTACCGGATCGCAGCAGGCGATCAACCTGATAGCCCTCGCCTTCTTGAAGCGCGGTGTCACTGTCGAGCTTCCGGCATATCTCGGAGCTTTAGGCGTCTTTGCCCTGCATGGCGTTGCCACTGACGGTTTGCCGCTGGAACCCGAAGGTGTCGCGCCCGATGCCCTTGCACGCAGTCTGGAGCGTACCGGTGCCGCTTATCTGATTCCCGATTTTCAAAATCCGACAGGGATGCGTTACGGCAGGCAGCGGCGCGACGAGATTGCCACCGTGCTTGCGGCTGGTGATGCGCTGCTTATTGAAGATGCCGCCTACAGTGAGCTCTATTTTGATACACGTTATCCGGCCATCAGCATGCAGCTTCCGCAGCGCAGCTTTCATCTGGGGTCGTTTTCAAAAATTCTGGCTCCCGGACTGCGTGTGGGATGGGTACGCAGCTCCCATCAGAATATTGCCCGGCTTCTGGCGGTTAAAGAGAGCCTCGATCTGCATACCGCAACACTCAACCAGCGCCTGATCGTTACCTACTGGGAGCGTTACGGACTGGATGCGCATATCGGGAAGATCCGCAACAGCTACAGGATAAAAATGGAGATGATGGCCGACGCACTCGAGACCCAGCTGCCGCAATTTCGTTTTCAACGGCCGCAGGGCGGCATGTTTCTTTACGGAACCCTACCCGGTGTCGATACCAGAGCGCTTGTACGGCGCGCGCTTGAACACGGTGTCGCTTTCGTACCGGGAGGCGAATTTTACCCCGATGCCGGGCCGAATGATGCCATACGCTTCAACTTTACCCATACCGATCCCGAGCAGATGTCGGAGGGAATCGCACGCATTGCGGCACTGCTGTAACACGGCTTTACATGTAAAGCTATGAATTAGCTTTACAAGGCTGTGAGGTTGGCGTCACTGCTTCCCTTTTGAAGCTCCTGTGCAGCTTCAGGAAGCGTCTCTTTGGTATCCATGACAAATCCTGCAAAAAGAAAAATCAAAACAGCAATGACACCGAGCAGACCGTGCAGAATGTTTCTGAAATTCATTTTTTTGTCTCCTCTACGATTTTGTAAACTGAAACATGCACTTTTCCGTAAAAAAAACTTCAGGTTTACAGTTGATCTTTTACAAAATCATAACGCTTTAGTATTAACGGGATTGCATCGATTCCTACTCAAATTCCCAGACAAAATGGAGCCGTGCAAAGTAATTTGAGGTGATGTAGCTGTCAAGCGGACGTGACGGATAGAGTTCAAGCGAGACCTGTACGTTTTTATAAAACAGGTCCAGCCCGAAACGTCCAGAAATGATCACGTCGGGTTGTTTGAAATGGTACCCTTCGTCCCGTGCCGCTTCATACAGGTAAAAATAGCCGATGTGGCTGAGCGCAATTCCAGCATTAACACCCCAGCCCAGCGTTCGGGCACGGTGTCCGAAGTCGAGCTGATGCGTCAGCGAGTTGTTCAGCATCCCGCTGGCGGTAATGAAGTTTTTGGGCGTATTACGGCCGATCCGCAGCACGCTGCCCACGCCGCTCCCGATATATCCCGTTCCCGCACCGGCGTGAAGATTCCCGAACCACTCAAGCCCCAGTCCCTCAGGAGAGTGGTACAGGCTACGCCGCAGCCCGAGCAGGTAACCCGCCTGCAGCAGCAGTCGGTTACCCAGCTGGTTGTCCCATCCCTGAGGTTCACTGTTGCCTATGAGCCGGTGGATGCCATTTTGCATATCTGCCGCACCCGAGACCGAACCAATCACACCTACCCCGATCTGTACTTCGTGCAGCATCTGATCGTTTCTGACAAACAGCGACGCTGCCGCAATCGTAGCACCCAGATACGGCACATCTTCATAATCGGGGTCTTTACGGTTCGTATCTTTCGGGGTAATGGCAATACCCTGAACGCTCAATCCGCCGCTGCACTGCCACGCATCACGATTGAAAGGGATGATTGCCTCCGCCAGCTCAACCAGAGCACCGGTGTAACGCTCTCCGAAACTCCCTTTTTTACCTTCGCCGAGATCGTGGCTCATCCATCCGATCTGCATGCCTCCGGTATACATGTCGTCCGAACCGAAAAGAATGTCGTTATCAATGGAAAACGACCAGCTTTGTGCCATAAGAGGGAGACTCAAGAAGAGTATCCAAACCGAAATCAGCATGCGCATCGGCAGTTCAGACAGCACTTGAAAGACTGCGTCGGAAGATCAGCAGTGCCAAAGAAAAAAAAGCCAGTCCTATGGCACTGATGGCAAGCATCTGTGGCCATACTACTTCAATGCCAGCCCCGCGGTAGAGCACCGCCTGGGCCATGCTGACAAAATGGGCAGTCGGCG
Organism: Sulfurimonadaceae bacterium; assembly: GCA_050305515.1. Lineage (GTDB taxonomy): Bacteria > Campylobacterota > Campylobacteria > Campylobacterales > Sulfurimonadaceae > JAFGUB01. Next base: position 219,215 of record JBNLFL010000040.1, on the reverse strand, counting down.
TAAAATACATGATCCGCTGCACCGCTTCGGGCATACTCTCAAATGGGGTCACGCTGCCTGAGAGCACCTGTAGCGGCAAAATCGTCAGGATAAAGATCAGTCCGAGCTGCGGCATGCTCCGGGCGATGGTTCCCATAAATATCCCCATCGAGGTAGTTGAAAAGAGTACCAGAAACGCACCGAATAAAAAGAGTGCGGTCGATCCTGCTACAGGCACCTCCAGAACTCCCTCCAGCACCACATGCAGTGCGAACGTGGCAGACACGAGAATGACAAGCGCCGTGGGCCAGATTTTCGAGAGCATGATCTCCAGCGGACTCAGCGGCATGACCAGAAGATGCTCCAGCGTACCGTGTTCGCGTTCACGGATCAAAGCGGCCCCTGCTAGAATGATCGAGAGCAGGGAGATGTTGTTGATGATCTCCATCATACCGCCGAACCAGCTGCTTTCGAGATTGGGGTTGTATTTCATCCGGACTTCAATGGTGACCGGGAGATCACCCGTACCGCTCCCGGAGAGAAAATTGCCGACTTCATCGGATACCATCTGCCGGATATACCCGGCACCTATACCCGCCTGAGAGAGGCGCGTCGCATCGATGTTGAGCTGCATCGCGGGCCGTCTGCCCGCAATAACCTCTTTTTCAAACCCGTGAGGAATGGTAATGACAAAGGTGTAGATACCGGCATCGAGTCCGGCATCGATCTGGGTATGTTCAATCGGCACCGGGCGGCTGAAATAAGGGGGTAAAAAAGCATCCTCAATACGTTTTGAAAGCATAGAACGGTCTTCGTCGACGATTGCCACGGGGACATGATGAAGCTCCATGGAAGTTGACGTGGCCCCGACGTAGATACCAATAGAAAAGGCATAGGCTATCAGAATCAGCATGATCTTGTCGTGCCACAGGCTGCGCAGCTCCTTGATACCCAGACGGTAGATGTTCAGCAGGCGTTTTCGCATGGTTAGCGCTCCTGCTTGGGAAGTGCTGCCATGCTCAGTAGCGTGAACAAAAGAACAGACGCCGCGATCATCAGCATGTCGGGATAGAGCGCGTCGAAACCGAGTGCTTTGTTGAAAACACCACGGCTGATATTGATGAAATAGGTCACCGGAAAAAGGTTGCCAATCACCGCGCCTACACCTTCAAGGGATGAAACCGGATCTTTCAGCCCCGAGAAGTTGATGGTGGGCAGCAGCGTCAGAATGGCGGTTCCCGCCAGAGCAGCGATCTGCGTATTGGTAAACGACGACATCAGCAGTCCGATCCCCGTCGTCGCGGTCACAAACAGCAGTGCAGAGACGCTAAGTGTCAGAAAACTCCCTTTGAGCGGAATGTCGAAGAACCAGACCGCCAGAGCGACCAGTCCCAGATAGCTGATCATACTCACGACGATGTAGGGAAGCTGTTTGCCCAGAAGAAATTCCAGACGCGTCACGGGCGTCGCATAGAAGTTGGTGATGGAGCCCAACTCCTTTTCGCGCACGACGCTCAGCGCCATCAGAATCGCGGGAATAAAAATCAGCAGCAGCGGAATCACCGCAGGGACCATCGAATCGAGACTCCTGAAATCCTGGTTGTAACGGTAACGCCACTCGATCTCCACGGGCATCAGCGCCGGTCTCACGCCATAAACCTGCTGTGCCAGCTGCTGCAGATAGTCATAATGCATCCCCTGAACGTAGCCCCGGATCGTCTCGGCTCGAAATGGCATCGCCCCGTCAATCCAGACACCGATCTGTGTTTCCTGACCCCGAAGCAGCTCTTTTCCGAATCCCGAGGGAATCTCCAATGCCACCGTCACCTCGCCGCTTTTCATACGCCGTTCAAGCTCCTCATACCCCTGCAATGCGGGCTTCTCGATAAAATAGCGGGATCCCGCGATATTTTCGATGTACTCACGGCTCTGGGGCGTCTGATCCCGGTCAAGCACCGCAAAACGCATGTCCTCCACATCCATGGTGATACCAAAACCGATGATGAACATCAGCAGCACGGTGCCGATCAGCGCAAACGCGAGCCTCACCGGATCGCGGACCACTTCGAGCCCTTCCCGGTAGGCGTACCCCAGCAGACGGCGCGCACTGAAACCGGAGCGGTGCGGAGTACCTGAAGGCTTCAGCGCAACATCAAACACGATGTCTGCGGTATCCGAGGCTCCCGCCTCTTCCAGATAACCGATAAACGCCGCTTCAAGATTCTCAGCACTCCGCTCGGCTACCAGCTTCTGCGGCGTATCGCATGCCAAAACTTTTCCCTGATGCATCAGCGATATACGGTCGCAACGCTCCCCTTCATTCATAAAGTGGGTAGAGATAAAAATGGTCACACCGTCCTGACGCGCCAGATCAACCAGCAGCCTCCAGAAGGCATCGCGCGACACGGGATCGACCCCCGACGTGGGTTCGTCAAGTATCAGCATCTCGGGACGATGGATCACCGCCACCGCAAGCGAGAGCCGCTGGCGGATCCCCAGAGGGAGCGATTCGGCCAGCACATTTGCATAAGCTTTCAGATCGAAGCGCCGTACCATCTCTTCAATGCGTGCTTCAATCTGCTCCGGGGGGAGGTGAAAAAGCTGGGCATGCAGCAGCAGATTCTGCCGGACGCTGAGTTCCGAATAGAGGGAAAACGCCTGCGTCATGAACCCCACGCGCCGGCGCATCTGCATGTCATTTTCACGCATCTCCGCACCGAAGAGTCTGGCCGTTCCCGAAGTCGGTTCAAGCAGTCCCGTCAGCATTTTCATCGTCGTCGTCTTACCGCAGCCGTTGGAACCGAGAAATCCGAAAATTTCTCCCTTTCGGATGGAAAAACTGACGTGGTCAACCGCCGTAAAAGCTCCAAAACGCATGCTCAGATCGTTCGCCTCAATCGCAGCGACCTTCCCGTTCTCCTGATACGGAGGCACAACCAGAACTTCATGCCCATCTCGACGTGCTTCAGGCAGCAGCGCGATAAACGCTTCATCCAGCGTGGAGGCCCCGGTGTGTGCTCTGAGCGTTTCGGGGCTTCCGGTCGCCAGAATGCGACCTGCATCCATCGCCACCAGATAGTCAAAACGTTCTGCCTCCTCCATATACGCCGTCGCCACAAGTACGCTCATGCCGCTTCGGTGCGACCGAATCTTATCGATCATCTCCCAAAACTGCCGACGCGAGAGCGGGTCCACACCGGTCGTGGGTTCATCAAGAATCAGCAAATCCGGATCGTGGATGAGCGCGCAGCAGAGTCCGAGTTTCTGCTTCATCCCTCCCGAGAGTTTTCCTGCTGGACGGTCCCGGAAGGAGGCCAACCCCGTACCGTGGAGCAGCGCGCTAATCCGCTGCTCACGCTCTGAACGTTCAAGACCGAAAAGACGTCCAAAAAATTCGATATTCTCATAAACCGAAAGCGACATATAGAGATTTTTTCCCAGTCCCTGAGGCATATAGGCGATCCGGGGACAGATCCGCGTACGGAAACCGCTCCGTGCCATATCACCACCAAAGACTTCGACATGCCCGTTCTGAATACGTTTAACCCCGGAAATCAGTCCCAGAAGCGTTGATTTTCCGACACCGTCGGGGCCGATGAACCCCACCATCTTTCCTGCGGGAATCTCAAGAGAGATCGCCTCAAGCGCAGATGTGTCTGCATAGCAGTGCGAAACATTTTCGAGCGCGGCGACAGTTTTCATGGGGCGGGAGCAGTCTCTGGAAGCCGGTTGAGCGGCTCAGGCCACGCCACAGCGTCATCAAGCCTGACGTATGCCGTACCCGGCAGGCCGACCTTGATCTTTTCAGCATGTCTGCGCAGCAGCGCCTCGTCAATCCGGACCTTGATCCGGAACATTAACTTTTCACGTTCGCTCTGTGTTTCGATAGCCTTGGGTGTAAACTGTGCCTGCGGCGATACAAAAGTGACCCGTGCAGGAATGGCGATATTCGCAAACGCATCAAGCACGATGCGCGCTTCGGACCCTACTGCCACTTTACCGGCCTGGGAAGTGGGCAGGAAAAGTGTCATATAGACATCCTGCAGGTCCAGAAGCGTCACGATCTTGCCGCCGCTTCCGACCACCTCTCCGGGCTCGTGAAGCCGGTAAAGCACCCTGCCGTCAATCGGGGCGTACATGACACTATCGTCAAGATTGGCATGCACAGTGTCAGCCTGTGCCTGTGCCGCGTCGATTGCCGCATCGGCATTGACGATCTGTGCCTGCGCGGCATCCAATGCGGCCTGCGAAATTTGCAGAGCCGTCTCATGTTGCTGAAGCTGTGCCAAAGAGATATTTTTATTGACATAGAGCGTCTGGGAACGCTGAAGATTCTTCTGGGCGAACGAGAGTTCGCTCTGACGCTGTCGTAAAACCGCCAGCGCCAGCTTTTTCTGCTGCTCGGCCTGGCGAATCTGCGCCTCGGCTAATTTATAGCGGGCATCAAGTTCATGGGTATCCAGCCGCGCTACTACGCTGTTTTTTTGTACCATGTCACCCTCTTCGACCCGCACCTCTGCAACTCTTCCAGGCAGTTTTGTCTCGATATCAACCATTGAAGCTTCGATACGTCCGTTACCCGATGCAATCGATTCAGGAAGTTGAGACGATTGTAATGTGGCAAAAACAAGATAGGCCACTCCGCCGACAACAGCCAGGACCGCAATAACGACAAGAAGACGTTTACTCATGAGAAACCTTTCTATCAGAAGTTGAAATGACGGGAATGTCAGTCAGTATCTGGCGCAATTGCTGACGCAATTCCAGACGTTTGTCGGGGTCAAGAAAAAAATCGTATCTGCCCAGATCGTGCTGCAACTGCATCAGATCTTTCAAAAACAGATAACGCGTGTTCGCGGCACTGAAATCGGCGGAAAGCGCACTGTTTTGTGCCAGTAGGAGATCTGCCATCGTCCGATTTCCCTGCGCATAATTGTCCCGTATCAGACGAAAACTTTTACGCGCTGCTTCAGCGGCTTCTTTCGCAAGTGCAATGGCAGGATATCCAGCCCGCAGGGTATGCAGGTCCGCCCGAATCTGTTGTTCAAGAGACTCCGAGCGTTCCGCTCTGTCTGTTTCAATACGCCGCTGCTCCAGATCTGCACGCGTTGTTCGCGCCAGACGTGCACCTCCTTCAAATAACGGTAATGAAAGCCTGACTCCCGCCTGCCAGTTCGTCTCATCTTCCAGACCGAATCCCAGTCCCGGAGAGCGGGTCTCATCAAAAACATGCGTCAACTCTCCGTAAAGCACAACGTCGGGACTCCAATAAGAACGCCGTTCCGACAGATACTGCCGGTGCTGCGCGGACAATTGTGCATCCAGTACCATTATTTCCGGAGAGTCATTCAGTGCTTCCCTGATAAAAAAATCACCGAGTGCATTCAACGCCCGTTCATTAGAGATCAAGGAAAGCAGTGAACGGTCACTGACAAGCAGATCGGGATCATCCAGCGATACATCTTCAAGCTCGTAACGCATATCGATCGGCCGATGCAGTACCCTGTTGAGCATATCAAACGCCTTGTCTACTTCGGCCTCGGCCTGGATTCGTGCCTGTTGCGCAACGGCAATCTGGCTCTCCCAGTGGTAGACATCGGAGAGATCGGTAAGCCCGGCTGATACCCGTTCCTTTGCCATCGAGAGATTTGAACGCATCAGACTTTCGTTCTCCCTTCGGATATTCAGAAGTGTTTTAGCTATTAGAGTTTGAAGATAAAGTGTCGTCGTTTGACGTATCACTTCGAGTTCCAAACCCCTTTGCCGGGCTTCCAGACTCTTTTGTAGATGTTTCTGCACGTCCAGACGCGCCAGTGCCTTTTCCGAAAAGAGCAGCTGCTGCAGCGAAAGTGCTCCGGAGGTACTCTCCCGAGCATAAAACCCGCTTTCGACATAAACATTGTCCTCGTTAAGGCGGGTATAGGAGAGTTCCGCACGCAGCTGTGGAAGAAGTACCGAACGAACCTCTTCCACACCTTGAATCCCCGCTTCGACCCCAAGCTTTCCGGCGATGACATGCAGATTGTTTTTGAGTGCTTCGCGCGCTGCATCTGCAAGATGCAGCGGAACACTCTGCATAGCATCTTTATTCAATAACCGGGCATGCTGCATCACGCGAAACGGTGGTGTCACATTCAGGGTACGCGCAACAGCCATATCGATATGCAGAACCGATGGGGCCTCAAGTGTCACCGGCTGCGACTGCGCCGTTTCACCGCGTAAGACGGCCAATATGTTTAACGCGCACCGACGCAGATGACGCTGACGCCCCTCCGGAATCTCGATAGCCGCCAGCAGACCGCTGCCAATCTCAGGTGCATCACCCATTGAGAAAAGCGCCACGCCTTGCGCATTCGCTGATTCTGAAAGAGAGGTCAGAACCGGAGCCTGCATACCGACCGACGTATCAAGAAACACCGCCTGAACCGTTTTGTCAAGCAATACCTTTCCCTCTGCATCAGGGCTTTCGATATCAAGCATCATGCCCTGCTTGAGAGCAAGTTCATGCACCCGTTGTCTAAACGCCGGGAACTTTTCAGGCACACCGGCATCAACCACCAAAACAGCGTGCCCAATCGACATGATTCTAGTGTACGTTTTAAACGCTTCTTCGAAAGAGACGCTGTGTGCAATGTAGTTGACGTTCACTATGCCGCTGCCGGTATCGACCGCAGGAACTCCAAGCATCACGGGATCTGAAAGAAAAGGAATAAAAGTAGGTTTTGTGTGTGGAATCACTAGTGCGGCCCGAGCGGAGCGTGCACCGAAGGCGACGATTAACGTCACGGCAGGATCGTTTTGGAGCTTTTTTATTCCCGTTTCGAGCTGCATATCTCCATCTTCTTCCACCTGTTTGGATGCGTCAAAACGCATCGTGAAATCCGGAGCACCGAGGCGTTGAAGTTCTACTTCAAGATCGCGTTTTTCCTGTTCGAATACACTTCCGGAATGATCAGTCACAACCCCAACCACGACCTCTTCTGCAGCTACATGTACCCAGACTGCCAGCAGACTGATGATAATGAACCAACCTACTTTCATGATTGCCCTCCTTGAGCACTGTTACAGTGACGACTCAGACATACATAGCTCTCACACGCCTCGTCAATCCACATATCTAGCGGCATATCTCCTTCCAGCCAATACTGCATATATCCGTGAATATGCCCTGAAAATCCATAAGCCAATCGGCGGGCACGCTCTTCATCGATATCGGGATTAAGCTCTTTGAAACAGTCACTTAAAAAGCGGCGTATCTCTTCAATGGTTTCAAAAAATTCATTGTTATGTGCATTAAAAAAAAGCGGATTGTTTTTCATTCCCTGAGAGAGCACCAATTTTCCCTCATTGGCGATATGGAACACATGAACGATAAAGCAACGTAACCGTTCTGCTGCCCCTTCGGTGGCCTGGCGTCGTACAGATGCCATCATCACTTCAAGCTTGTATCGCACGCATGCGGCGTAGAGACCCTCTTTTGAATCGAAAAGTGCATAAAGCGTTGCGATTGAGACCGATGCTTCACGGGCTAAATCCGCAATTTTGAACTGTTCATAACCCTTGCTTTCTATCATCACAGATGCCAGAGTCAATATCATTGCCCGCTTCTCTTCGGAAGAGGTATTTTTCATCTTTCGCCTTTTACATCCTTTGCCAGCAAGTATAAAATTACGAATATTAAGGAATAATTAAATTACTGGAAAAAGAAGAAAAACATTATTTAACGTAAGTCTCGGATAAGGGAGTAAAAGTTTATGAGTTTTTACAGAGGGATCGGGTATTGCTTGAGTGTCATCCAAAAAGCTTGCAGGCTACCAAGGATGACACCCGTGATTTTAACCAGATTGTTTGTAGAGATTGATGATTACATGAAAGAATTTGCTTTAGAGATGAAACAGCAACTGATTGGCCATGGTGTGATGACGCGCAACCGCGATACGCGAATGAGCATGAGCGAAATCATGACCATCATTGTTTACTTTCAGATGTCGGGATACCGAAACTTCAAAGACTACTACATCCGGCATGTATCCAAACATTTTCGTGACGCGTTTCCTGAACTGCTCTCCTACAAACACTACGTAGCCCTGAAGTCCAGAGCACTGCTGCCGCTGGCAGCTTACATGAAAAGTCGACGGACAGGAGAGGGTACGGGAATCTCTTTCGTGGATTCGACGAGCATCGTCGTCTGTCATAGCAGACGCTCCATAAGAATGTATTGATGCTCATACTCGACAAACTGCTCTTGAGAAGACGCGCTCTGATCGAATCGATCAATGATCGGCTCAAGAACATCGTGCAGCTTGAACACACCAGACACTGCAATCCAATTGGGTTTCAGCCTTAGTCGCTTACTCCTATCAGGAGAAAGAACCTTCTATCAATTTCTCGACAAGCCAGCGCAATATGCTTGTGGCTTAAACGAGACTCATGTTAAACTACATTGATTTTGGACAAAGTAAAAGTGCACAAAATCTGCACAAAGTAAAAATCTTTGATCTGAAAGAAAGGAGTTTAGGGATTTAAAGTGGTGCGACCGGCGAGATTTGAACTCGCACACCATGCGGCACTACCCCCTCAAGATAGCGTGTCTACCAATTCCACCACGGTCGCGTTTTAACAATGTATTGTTTGAAGGCCAGAATTATACTTTCCGGTTTCTGAGATTTAGTTTAAATTTAGAGGATTTTAGAAAATTGGTCTAAGCCGGAAGGCTTAGCCAAGGTACGGGTTCGCGTAGAGAGCGATCAGAGCGATAACCAGGGTATAGATAACCTGAGCTTCGATCATAGCAAGAGCGATGAACATGGTAGTCATCAGTTTACCGCCAAGACCTGGGTTGCGCGCTGTACCAGCGATAGTTGCAGCAGCAGTGTGACCCATACCGATTGCGCCACCAAGAGCAGCAAGACCAAGACCAACACCGGCAGCGATCATAGAGTAAGCTTTAAGCGTTTGGTTGGCAACTTCACCATCGTTGGCGAATGCAGCAGCAGTCAGTGCGAACAGTACGAAAAGAATTTTTTTCATATGTTTCTCCATTATTAAATTTTTGGTTCAAAGTCCGTTCGGCTTGCGTATCCCTACTTATCACTTTGAGTAGCGAATATTATATTACATGTAATAAAAAAATGCTTACGCGCGTCCGAGACTGATTTTATTTCCCTTGAATTCGAGGATCTCGACATTTATTTTCTCACCTTCGCTCAGAACATCAGAGACACGCTCTACCCGCTGATCCGCAACTTTGGAAATGTGCAGCAGACCGTCAACGCCGCCGGGCAGCTCAATGAATGCCCCGAAATCAACAATTTTTTTAACCGTTCCTTCTACTTTGTCCCCGACCTGATACTCCACTTTTGGAGCTTTCTCCGCTTTGGCGATGCTTTCGATATGGGCTCGGGCATCCTTGATGCCCTGACGGTTTTTGCCCGAAACCTTGACATGCCCCTTTTTCTTGTCAATATCGATGGCAACTTCAAATTTTTCAATGATTTCGCGAATGGTCTTTCCGGCCTGACCGATGATATCTCCGACCATGCCCGGGTCGATATGGAAAAGATCACTCGTCGGCAATATCCCCTCATTGAGTTCAATCGAAGCTTCATGTGACTGCATGATGTCAATGATGTGCACGCGCCCTTCCTTGGCCTGATAGAGTGCCTCTTTGAGAATCTCAAGAGAGATGCCGCCGAGTTTGATATCCATCTGCATCGCAGTGATGCCCTCTTTGGAGCCTGCCACTTTAAAGTCCATATCGCCGTCATGATCTTCAAGTCCCATGATGTCGCTCAAAATGGCATAACGCTCCCCTTCGCTGACCATGCCCATGGCAATTCCTGCAATCGTATCGGTCATGGCGATATCACCCGCACGCAGCGCCATATAACCGCCGCATACTGTCGCCATGGAAGAGGAACCGTTGGATTCAAGAATCTCGGAGACCAGCCTTACGGTATGTCCCCCGTCGATCATCGCCGCTTCGAGGGCGCGTTTGGCAAGGTTGCCATGGCCGAGTTCGCGACGGCGGGGCGGTCCTACCGGGGAGGGTTCTCCCACGCTAAATCCCGGAAAGTTATAATGCACCATGAAACTTTCATTCTGGGTTCCGCTGTCGGTGAGATCTTCATACATCTGCGTATCTTTATCACCGCCGAGCGTCAGCACTACAAGCGCCTGAGTCTGTCCGCGCGTGAAGAGTGCCGAAGCGTGGGCCGATGGCAGCATGTTGGTCTCGATGCTGATGGGGCGCACTTCATTCAGCGAACGGCCATCGGCACGACGCTTTTCTGAGAGGATCTGCTCGCGTACAATGGCCCGTTTCGCACGCTCAATCGCATGCTTGAGCAGTTTTTCATCCCACTCGGGATGCTCTGCCATAATCGCTTTGCGAATCTGGCGCAGACTGGTAGAACGCTCCGTTTTGGCCATCTGGTTGATCGCCGCCTTGATGGCATCACCGGAGTGTTGCTCCAAATAGGCGTCCATCCGATCATCGTGTTTCTCTTCAAGCAGTACCAAGGGCTGTTTGACAGCGACATGAGGGGCAAAGGCACTCTCATAGCGTGTATTCGCGCGGTTGAGATAGGCCTGTGCCTGAGCCAGAACCTCAATCAATTCGCTTTCGCTCATGGCGTTGGAACTGTAGTGGGTGATGGCATCAAGTCCCAGCGTCGGATCGATCATCGGATCGACCATCGATGCGCCGATCATTTCGACTTCACTTGAGCCGATTGTACGCATTTCAATCATCAGCAGATCCTCTTTTGAACCGGCAAGATACAGATCCAGCGTGGAACGCTTGAGATCCTGAATGGAAGGGTTCAGCACCAATGTGTCATCAATCTTGGCAACACGAACACCGGTCACCGAAGTGTTGATATCAATATCCGAAGTAAAAAGTGCTGCGGAAGCGGCGTTGAGTGAAAGTACCTGCAAATCGGCATCGGCATCGGCACTGAGAACCATAATGGTGATCTGCGTTGGATTGGCAAACCCTTTTGGAAAAAGCGGACGCAATGAACGGTCGACGATTCGGGATGTCAAAGTTTCAAAATCACTTGGCTTTGTCTCACGCTTGATAAAACCGCCGGGGAACTTTCCGGCCGCATAGCTTTTTTCAATGTATTGAACGGTGAGCGGTAAAAAATCTTCATCAACCCACTCGGTTTCGTCAATAACAACCGTCGCTAAAATGACGGTATTACCGCATTTGAGCCATGCGGCGCCATTGGACTGCCTTGCCACCTGATGAAACGCATAACTTTCACTCTTATTCTCTAACTCCAGTTCAACACTGTACTGCATCAATTTTCCTTCTCTGTTTTGTCAATTTTTTCTATTTTCAGTATTTGTTCGATCGTCACATCATCCACATTCTCAAATGTTTCGTAATAACAGGATGTCTCTTTATAATTTTCAAGATCTATCAGATAAAAAACTTTGTCAACCAGCCGGTCAACCGCTTCAAGCACCTCTTCAGGCAGCACAGGAACGGCAACATAGACGGCACGCGGACGCTGTGTCAAGATGGCTTTAAGAGCCATCATCAACCGCAGGCCGCTTTCGGCACCTTCGTCAACAATTAAAACCGTCTTACCGCGTTTCGACTCGAAGGGACGCCCTTTACGGTACTTGTAAATCTGCGACAGAATCCGCTCTTCATGTTTTCGGGTCGCTTCACCGTAAACATAATCCACCTGAATATCAAAAGCGTTACAGAGCTCTTCATGTATAACAATCTCTTCCGTTTCGCATACCCTGGCGATTTCGCAATCAGGATTGTGCGGTGCCGTAATGGAGGCTGAAAAAAGAAAGTCGATGGGCAGATGCAATCGCTGATTGATGAGCGAGGCCATTTTCAGTCCGCCCGAAGAGACGGCAACCAGCTGCCACTGCTCGCTTTTCATGCGCTCAATCGGCAGCGACTCAAGCAGTTCCTTAGCAGCTTCCGCACGATCTTTAAATACTCTCAATATCTCATCTCCTATTTAAAAGACGTCGCCGAACTACCGATAAGGTATTTCAGATTATTATCGATAAAGCGGATGCCCAACCCGACAAACAGATTTTGAGATTCGGAATTCAGGAAATTATCCCATCCTCCATAGAGTTCCAGATGTTTGAGGAAACGATATTTAATTGTCACTTTGGCATGCATGTTTTCGCCGCGTACATCATTGACGGCATTAAAATCAAATATCTCGGCAGAAGCCATGAAGCGGTTTTTGTCTGCAAAGTAATCAACACCAATCCCGCCGGTTGACTCAATCAGACCGCCACGCATCATTACATCGCCAAAACGCTTGCCATACTGTGCGGAAATATAGGTCTTGCCCTTTTCGTGGATCGATGGTTCGATTCCCGGTCGGGTGTAGTCACCCATGGAGATGACATCAAGCAGATAATACGTTTCGGGATTCGGCAGATAGGCTACATGTAAATAGACTTTCGAGTCGGTATCGTTAAAGAGATACTCTCCGTGCATCCCAACCTGAAGTTCACTGACCGTAAAGTTGGAAAGCAGGGAATCCACTTTGTCAAAAGCGTGCTGGCCGCTGTCAAAAAAGCTGTCTGCGGAGGTGAGTGCATTGTTGAGTGATTCGCGGTTCTCTTCAATTACGCTTGTGACATTGTCTTCAATCGCAATAAACTTGTCCACCGCTTCGGGAAGCGAATGCTCCAGCGACGCGCTGATACTGTCAAGCCGCGCGGTAAGCGAGTCAATACGTGCCATAATATTGGGAAGGTCACGGTTAATCGTATCGGCAGTCTGGGTAAAACCCGCGCCCATGTCACGAAAGTTTTTGATTGCATCGCCCAAAGCCACGCGATTTTCGACAATGAGAAGATCCAGATGCTTCCCGACGTCTTTGAAAGAGGTGATCATCTCGCGCAGATTCTGTTTCTGCTCGTCATTGAGTACTTCGCGCAGATCTTTCATCAACAGTTCGATTTCGCGTGCTGCGGCATTGACCGAATCGCTGGTCTCATCGAGTGCAGCGTACTGTTTAAACTGTTCAATCGTACCGCCGGCAGCAATATTCTCGCTGCTGCTGCCTTGAACAATATTGACCATTTTGGCGCCGAGCATACTCTCCTGCGTCACCAGAACGACTGCATCTTTCGATATTTCGACACCTTCGGAGACAAAAAGCGTCAATTTGACACGCCGCCCTTCCATCTCGATGGAACGGATTTCACCTATGGCTACTCCGTTCATGGAGACATCGCCCTGACGCTCCAGACCCGTAGCATCATTGATATAGGCATGAATCTCATACCCTTTCTGATTCCAGCTTCCGAGGTTGTTTACCTGCGTTGAGAGCAGCAGCAGCGCCACCAGACCCATAACAACAAAAAGACCGATCTTCGCTTCGAGTTTCATTACGAGCCCTCTAGCACATTGCTGATTTTATAATTGAGTTCCGTTCCGCCCATGGGTTTGAGCGCAATCGTGAAATAGATGTACTTATCATACACTGAAGCGGATTCATTATTGGTTAAGATCGGCCGATTATTCTCGATATATCGCATTCCAAAGTCCCAGCAACGCTTGGAATAAAGAAATCCGATTTCCATATTTTTCTTGAGCGCATACTCAAAGTCATAGGCATATTTGGCAAAGTATTGGTAATGCGAATTATAACGGTACGTTGCATCGGCAGTCACATAGCTGTTTTTGATCTCTTCTCGTGAGCGGATGACATCCTCATAAAGATGGTTGAATGAGAGATTGAGCTGCGGCGTTTCATAACGTACCGAAGAGAGCAGTTTGGTCACCTTTCGCAGGTCATGATTGTAGAACGTATCGTTGTAAAAAGAGAATCCGCTTCCCACATCAAATTCAAGTTCGTTTTCCAGCTCTCCAAAGCGTTCTTCACTGATATCGTAACTGATGCGTTGAGCCAGTTTGTGGTAGAGCTTCTGCTTGCCCTCTTCAAAAAGGTACTGTGTCATCTTCAGTTCGGTCGCATCCTTGACATCACTGATGGTGTAATAATCGCACACTTCGGCATTCCACCCCGATACGCCGCCGCAAAGTGCTTCATAATCTTCAAAATAGCCGCTGCGATAATCCTCTTCCGCTTTGGCATACGTGACGGCGAAGCCGATGGTATGCGCCATGGAATCGTATCCTTTTGTCAGAGAGCTCCCCGCACTGAACTGATGGTAATAACGCCCGTAATTACCGCTTTTATAGCGTACATTCGGATTGGGAATCGTCGCTTCTCCATCAAAGTCGATGTGACGCCCGTAAAGATTTCCCTGATAGCCCAGATCCAGATAGCCATCAAAAAAAGTGTCCTGAAGGGTCACCGGAATCGTAATATCACTCTGCATCGCGCGCTTGCCCTGCGAACGGTAAAAATTATTGAAAGTCGTATCAATACTGTAAAAAAGATGGTCTCCCAAAAGGGTCTCAAGATAACGGTGATACTGCACAATCGGGAGTTTCTGAATCGTGGTGTCATTGGCCTGTTTGCTCAGATCAAGAAAATATTTGAAGTAGCTTCCGAAATAGTTTTTCCCTTCATTGTAAAAAAGGTTGATCTTCGAATCCACCTGATTGGAGGTCGCATTTTTGGTTTCGTCATTGTCGGAAAGGTTGATATAATCGACATCATTCATCCAGGTGACATCGGCAAAAAGTCCCGACTGTCCTTTAAGATTCAAACCGAACCAGTCCCATAGCAGGGCATTATTCTCGTAATCGAGACCAAAACCGTAATGGGTTTCATGGGCCAGATCATATTCGGACACATACGAGTTTTTTTCCTGAAAATAACCGCCATAAACCGATCCATGTGCAACGGGGGAGTCAACAAAACGTCCCAAAGCGTACACTCCTTCCCCGCGGTTGGTACGTACCTGAGGACGCAATTCAATATCCCACTGATCCTGAATTGCGATGTAAACCGGCTGTTCATAGAAAAGGCCTTCAGCACTTGAAAGTCCAAATGCAGGGGTCAAAAGCCCGCTGCGTCGGCGAGTATCAAGCGAATAGCCGAAATAGGGAAAATAAAATATGGGAATATCATAAATATGAAGTCTGGCATTATAGACATTCATCCAGCGCGACTCGGAGTTATAATCCGACGAACTGTAGTAGATTTTCCACAGCGGATGATTGGGGTTGCAGCCCGACACCATCCCCTCCTGCAAAGAAAAACTCCGTCCCTCGCCTTTGGCTTCGGCCGTGCTCATCCAGACACGGCTGCTCTTGTCAATAAAATAAAACGGGGCGAAAAGACGCAACTCCTGATTGATATTGATTTTGGCGTACTCTCCAAGTGCATGAAATTCACTCCCCTGCATCGCGGTGATATGTCCGAAAAGCTGCAGTTCATTGTTGACCCGGTCAAAAAGTGCCTCACTGGCACTAAGGTAGTGATCTCCATAGAGAATCACCACGTCACCTTTAGCCCGAACATGTGTCGCATTTGAATCGACGGTTGTGGCATAAAGCTCAAGTTTTTGGGATGCCCCGAAGGCTGCCGCCGTGAAAAGGAGAAAGAAAAGGAGTGTTTTAAACATCCACTACCAGAGTCTGTGCCGTGCGATCATGCCAGGTACGCCGAAGCGGGTCCATGATACCCCACAGGAATCCGAGATAAAAAAGCATTTCGCTGATCACCCGAAAAATGGCACGGTTAAACGCACTCATAAACGAAGGATAAGAGAGGGTTTTGATTTCCAAAATACGGATCTTCATCATAATCTTGCCTATGGTCGCACCATACTGCATAACAAAAAAGCTTTGATAGAGTACTTTCATCAGCATATATTCCAGAACGAAGGTGTTGGTCACTTCAATCACGGCTTCCATGCTGGTCGCATTAGCGAACTGATCCCATAGAATGATCATAAGAAGGAAGGAGAGCAGCATCTCGTCAATCATAAAAGCCAGACCACGTCGGCGCGGATCTGCCAACTGCAGATGCTCACGGTGCAGAAGGTCTTCGATCTCTTCTTGCATTAAAGTGCCTGATATGCGATATCCGTACGCAGTTTTTTTCCGGCAAAATGGACTTGACCGCAAAGCATGTAGGCGCGGTCACGCGCCTCCTGAATACTATCACCAAGGCCAACACAGACGAGAACACGCCCGCCGGTGGCAAAAAGCACGCCGTCTTCTTCACTCACACCCGCATAGGAGATATGGGCATTTTGCGCTATCTCTTCATGTACGATCTCATCAACCACAATCTCGGCCGGTTCGGAGTTTTTGTAGGGATAGTCACGACTTGCCATAACAACACCCACCGCATACTGTTTAGAAAAGCTTACATGTAAACTCTCAAGCTGCTTCGTAGCAGCTTTGTAAAAGAGTTCACTCGCCGGTGTCTGCATCAGCGGCATCAGAATCTCGCACTCGGGATCACCGAAACGTACGTTGAATTCCAGTGTCAGGGGCTCTCCGTTGACAATCATCAATCCAATGAAAAGCACGCCTTCAAACGGCGCCCCTTCTGCCTGCATCCCGTCAAGTGTGGGACGTACCACACGCTCTTTTACTTTTTCATAAATGACATCATCAACAAGCGGTGTCGGAGCATAGGCGCCCATACCGCCGGTATTGGGGCCCTGATCCTGATCCATCAGACGTTTATGATCCTGCGCCGCAGGAAGGAGAATATAATCCTGCCCGTCGCAGATGGCAAACATGGAAAGCTCATAGCCGTCAAGAAACTCTTCTACCACCACTTTTCTTCCCGCATCTCCGAATGCCGCGCCGCTAAGCATCTCGCCTACGGCTTTTTTTGCCTCATCGTGGCTCTGGGCAATAATAACCCCTTTTCCGGCACAAAGCCCGTCAGCCTTGACGACAACCGGTGTTCCAAGCGTTTCGATGAATTTGTAGGCACTTTCAATGTGATCGGTTTCGATGTAGCGCGCCGTCGGAATAGCGTATTTGGCCAAAAAGTTTTTCATATAGACTTTTGAACCTTCAAGCCGTGCTGCCGCTTTGCTCGGTCCGAAAATCGTCAGACCCTGCGCTTTGAAAATATCGACAACACCTTCTACCAGCGGTCCTTCCGGTCCTACAATCGTCAGGTCGATACGGTTTTCTTTGGCAAACTGCGCCAGCGCTTCGTAATCTTTAATAGCGACATTCGTTCCCAACCGCCCCGTTGCACCGTTGCCCGGCGCAAAATAGAGCGCTTCGACCGCGCTGTCCTGAGCCAGAACACGTCCGATGGAATACTCGCGTCCTCCGCTTCCAATAACCATAACATTCATACATTGCTCCGTGATAGTATCAGGTGAGGGGAGTGTTCACGCAAAAGCAACCTCTTGCATCAACACTCCGGGTTTGTCTCTGTTTCAGTCCGGATGGGCGTCTCACACCTAGCTTTGGTTCTCAAAGCCGAAAAAATTAGCAGATTGAGCATTGCATCAGGGGCCAATCCTCCAAGCAGCGCTTTTCAACGGATCAGCCACACACAGCTTTGTCTACGTCATCCACTAGATAGTAATGTAGAACCCCCTGATATGCGATGACTCGCACCATCCAGGCTTTAAAGAATTATAACCTGTAAAAACTTAATCAAGTGCCTGTGCAAGGGCGACGGCTTCGGCAACAGAAGGTGTTTTCGGCATCAGCACCGGTACATTTTCAGGAAGTGTGGCTGCGGTCGTCGTCCCTATGGCAACCACCTGCTGTGTCGGAAGCAGCTCCCGACACTGCAAATAGCAAGAAACTGCCGAAGGTGCCGTAAAGATCAATACCGCATTGGCTTCAAGTGCTTCGGGAATGCTCTGAGTGTTGCACCGGGTGCGATAGAGAACGTTCCGCTCTATCTTCACATTTTCACTTTGGAGCCTTTGTGCAAAATCGCTTGCCAGAACTTCCGCGCTCGGATAGAGCAATCGCTTATCGGCAAAATCGGCGCGAATAAGACCGTAAAGACTCTCGCCATACCCATCCCCCTGTGCAATGCAGCTGCCGCCATGGGCATGCACCAATGCGGCTGTCGGTTCCGAAACCGCGATAACGGGAAGCTTCGTCCACTCGGGGCTTACGCGTTCAAGGGCCAGCAACGCCTGCTTGGATGTCAGAACGATCAGGTCGAAATCATTCACATCAAACGTTACATGTAAGAACTCAATATCGAGAAGGGGAATGTGGAAAACCCCTTCATAAGGGGTTTTGGAAAAGAGATAAAGCGGGCGCGTTATTCCCATTCGATTGTTGCGGGCGGCTTGGAGCTGATATCATAGACCACACGGTTGATGCCGTCGACTTCATTGATAATGCGGCGACTTATACGTTCAAGCAGGTCATGCGGCAGATGTGCAAAAGTTGCGGTCATGCCGTCCACAGCCTCTACAACACGGACGCAGACCGTATTGTCATAGGTACGGTTGTCTCCCATGACACCTACCGATTTGACATTCAGTAGCACGGCGAAAGCCTGCCATGTTTTCGTGTAATACCCACTGACTTTGAGTTCATCAAGCAAGATAACATCCGCTTCACGCAAAATGTCAAGATCATCGTGGTTGACTTCACCCATGATGCGGATCGCCAGACCTGGTCCGGGAAACGGATGACGATAGACAAGGGATTCGGGAAGCCCCAGTTCCAGTCCCAGTTTGCGAACTTCGTCTTTAAAAAGTTCACGCAGCGGTTCAATCAGCTCAAAATCCATCCAGTCCGGAAGTCCGCCAACGTTATGGTGCGATTTGATGGTTTCCGAAGGACCTTTGACCGATACCGACTCGATAACATCGGGATAAAGCGTTCCCTGAGCCAGGAATTTAATACCGTCATGTTTTTTCGCTTCGGCCTCAAACACTTCAATAAATGTATGGCCGATAATTTTTCGTTTCTGCTCCGGATCGGTCACGCCGGCAAGCTTTCCTAAAAAATTCTCCGAAGCATCAACAGTAATCAACGGCACTTTAAGATGTACCTTGAAAACGTTTTCAACTGATTCGCGTTCGCCTTTGCGCAACAGACCGTTGTCAACAAATACAGGAATCAGCTGATCGCCGATTGCCTCATACAGCAGTGCAGCAACAACAGAAGAATCGACACCGCCGCTCAGCGCACAGAGTACTTTGCCATCCCCAACCTGCGCTTTAATTTTTGCAATCTGCTCTTTGAGAAAGTGTCCCATGTCCCACTTCTCCTTGACACCGCAGATTTTACGTGCAAAGTTTCGAAGCATAAGATACCCCTCTTCAGAGTGCTGCACTTCAGGATGGTACTGCATCGCATAAATGCGGCGCTCTTCATCAGCAATCGCAGCATAAGGAGAGTTATCGGAATGAGCGATTGGCTTGAAGCCCTCGGGAAGTACTTCCACACGATCTGAATGGCTCATCCAGACCGTACGTCCGTCTTCACACTCTTCAAACAAGACAGAACTCTTGCCATGTTCAACATTAATTGTGAGTTCCGCTTTCCCGTACTCATGATGATTGGAGCGAACGACCGAACCTCCGAAATCGACAGCGATACGCTGCATTCCGTAACAGATTCCCATAACCGGAAGCCCGAGATTGTAAAGGGCGGTATCGACTGCGAACGCATCTTTGTCATAAACCGAAGCGGGACCGCCGCTTAAAATAATACCCTTGGGATTTTTGGATTGAATCTCTTCGACAGACGTACGATAAGGGACAATTTCGCAATAGATTTTGTCTTCACGCAATCGGCGTGCGATGAGCTGAGTGTACTGCGATCCGAAGTCGAGTACGATAATGCTAACGTCTTTCACTGGCAAGCCTTTACTTTATAAAGTAGTTGTGAAAGGTTACATCAAAATAGATTAAGAACGGTTTGAAGAAAGCCGTTGCGGAGCGCCCACCGAAGTGAGCCTGACAGATATGACGCTAGTAAAGCCCCATAATCTCAAACTGGACATACCAGATTGCGATGGAAACGATATAGCCCACCATAATGGTCCAGGCCATTTTCATGTGTGAGCTAAATGTATAGATACCTCTGAGTTTTCCCATAACACCGACGCCGGCAGCGGAACCGAATGAGATCAGAGATCCCCCGATACCCGCAGTCATAGTCACCAGCATCCACTGCGATACGGAAATATCAGGACTGGCCTTTAGCACCGCACTCATAACCGGAACGTTGTCCACAATTGCAGAGAGCAGTCCGACACCGATGTTGACGGCCGTTGGAGAAAAAATCTCGTAAAGTTTAACGGCATGCGCCAGAAATCCTGCAAAATGGAGCGCTCCCACAGCCGCCAAAATACCAAAGAAGAACAACAGCGTATCATTTTCGATTTTACTGATCGAATGGAAAATGTTAACATTTTCATTGTGACGCTTGTTAAGAAAATGCATGTAGAGTTTCAACAATGAAAGGCCGAAAAGCATGCCCCACATTGGAGGCAAGTGCATCAACTGTTTGGAGACAACCGCAATGCCAATGGTCAGGATACCCAACCAGATAATTGTCTTGCCACCTCTTAGAATCTCGATACTTTCAGCTTTATCGGGATTTTCCTTATTGGGAAACTCATCTGGGACATAACGGCTGAGCAGGTAAGCGGTCAGCCCCCAGCCAATGAATGAGGCCGGGAAGAGATACAGGAAATCTACAAAATGTCCTTTACCGGCTGTCCATGCCATCAAAGTGGTAATATCGCCAAATGGACTCCACGCCCCGCCGGCATTGGCTGCTACGACAATGTTGATCGCACCGGGAACGAGGAAAGAACGATTCTCTTTTTCAATAGTGACAAGCACGGTTGAGAGAATCAATGCCGTCGTCAGATTATCCGCGACCGGACTGATAAAAAATGCGAGAAAACCGGTTACCCAGAAAAGTTGACGGTATCCGTATCCCTTTGCGATCAGCTTGGCTTTAAGCGCATTAAAAACACCGCGCTCAATCAATGCTTCAATGTAGGTCATCGCAACAAAAAGGAAGAAGAAAATTTCTGCAATTTCGAGAATTAAATGCGCAATTTCATTTTCAAACGGTGAAAAATCTATGCCATGTAATGCGTAATATCCACCCAAAAGCATAAAAAGAAAGGTACCCGTAAAGAGCGCCGGTTTCGCTTTATTGATATGATATTTCTCTTCTGCCGCAATAAAATAGTACCCTATGATAAATATGGCAAGAATGAACCACCCAAATGGCTCTGTAGCCAAATCAATGGCATGTGCAGCATCTGCAGCCTGTGTCATTAAGTCTCCTTCAAGATATATAGTGCACCCCTACTGACTCTGTGCGTTCCAGCGCAGAGTCAATAATGGCCTTTGCAGTCAATAGCCGAAGCCGCAACATTCTGCCTAGCTTCTCTGTTAAAAGGTTATCCACAAAATCCTTTGCTTCTCGTAAACCTTCATGGGTTCTCACTATGGAAACATTGTGCCACATTATTTTTCTCAAGGCATCTTTTTTCTCTTTATCTGTCGGCAGTACCAGTGGCTCACTGCACGTTTTAAAACTCACATTACAGGGTTTCGAAGCGGTCTGCATCAGTTTTCTGGTAGCCCGTCTAGCAAAAACCAGCCCTTCCAGAAGGGAATTACTGGCAAGACGGTTAGCACCGTGTACGCGTGTCGAAGCCACTTCGCCTACCGCATAGAGTCCCGCAATTCCTTCAACTTCCCCGTCCAGATTGGTTCGGATGCCTCCGATCGAATAATGGAAAGCCGGTGAAATGGGAACGCGATCTTTCGGCACGTTGAATCCCAGTGCTTTAAGATTAAGGCTGATGTTCGGGAAACGGTGACGAAACTCCTCGGTTTCGAACGCTCCGAAAGAGAGATAAACTTTCTTTCGGGTTCGTTTCCGATAATCAAAAATGGCGCGGCTGACGATATCGCGCGACGCGAGTTCTCCGCGTTCGTCATATTCAAAAAGGAAACGGTATCCGTCTTCATCCTCCACACAGGCGCCTTCGCCGCGAAGTGCTTCAGTAAGCAGTTGTTTACGTGCAGCATGACCGACAACATACGCCGTCGGATGAAACTGCGTCATCTCCATACGTTCAAGCGGGATCCCTTTTTCAACACATATCCCATGAAGTTCTCCGCTGATACTCGAAGCATTGGTATGATATTTGAAGAGCGATCCGACCCCGCCGCTTGCGATGATGACCTGATTGGCAAAAATATGCATGAACCGGTTGCGGTAATAGACCTCGATACCGCAGATTTTCTGCTGGTCAATCAGCAGGTCCGTCACCGTCGCACCGGCAAGCATCGGATGGGTTGTTTGCGAAAGCAGGAACAGATGCAGGCAGCGTCCGGTCGCATCACCTCCTGCCCGAAGAATGCGGCGACGCGAATGTGCCGCTTCCTGCGTATAGATCAATGCGCCGTTTTTATCCTTGTCGAACATAAATCCGCGTGCTATCAGATCGGCAATAATCTTCTGGCTTTCGCCGCTGAGAATCTTTACCGCCTCACTATCGCAAAGTCCGTCTCCCGCCAGCAGGGTATCATTGATATGACTCGGAATATCCTCATCGTCATACGCTGTGGTAATACCGCCCTGTGCATAATAGGTGTTGCACTCCCACGGCTGCGCCTTGTTAACAATCAGGACTTTTTTATCCGAGGGCAGATTGAGGGCCGAATAGAGTCCGGCGACTCCGGCACCAATGATTATGACATCATACTGCATCAGCGTACTTCCTCGCTTTTGGGATAAAACGGATCGGCCTTGTAACCGCACCCGGTAACGCTTAACGACAGGAGTGCTATAATCACTCCTTTGATGAGTATCTTTGCCAATGAACCGCCTCGTAGTTTCGAAGAAAATGATGGTAATACAGCTTCTCTAAAAAATTGATAAAAAAGTAACCTTAAGCCGCCATGTCCGAGACGCAACAGCTCCTTCAGCACAAGATCCAGTCCCTTCCGCATCAACCCGGTGTCTACCACTATTTTGACAAAGACGGCAGATTGCTTTACATCGGCAAAGCAAAAGACCTTGCCAACCGGGTCAAAAGCTATTTTCGTTTCACCCCTTCACTTGGACCCAATACGACGCTTTCTGCGCGCATTCGCAAGATGATCATTGAAACGGAATCGCTGCACTATATTCTGGTTGAAAGCGAACACGATGCCCTGATTCTTGAAAATTCTCTGATCAAGCAACTCAAACCAAAATACAACATTTTGCTGCGCGATGATAAAACATACCCCTATATCTACATTGATCATGCACAGACCTATCCCCGGCTTGAAATCACACGCAAAGTTGTCCAGGGAACACACATTGACTACTTTGGTCCCTATTCATCGGGAGCCCGCGATATTCTCGACTCGGTTTACGAACTGTGCAAACTGGTTCAGAAAGCAAGCTGTCTCAAAGGGAAAAGAGCCTGTCTCTTTTACCAGATAGACAAATGTCTGGCCCCCTGCGAAAAAGAGGTTTCGACTGAAACGTACCGTCAGATTGTCGAAAAAGCGCTCGAATATGTTCAGGACAGAAAAAAACTATCCGCTGCACTTGAAATGAAAATGCACCAATATGCCGAACGGCTCCGTTTTGAAGAAGCGCAGGAGCTGCGCGACCGGATTGAACGTATTAAAAGAATAGAAACCGCATCGCAGATTGACCTCGCCAATACCAGTAATTACGACATATTCGCCATCGAACACAACCGGACGCAGGCTGCCATCGTCAAACTTTTCATGCGCCACGGGCGTATCGTTTCAAGCAGTTATGACATTCTCAACATCAAAGAGCATTTCGATCGCGACGAAGCCTACGAACGCATGCTGCTTGAATTCTATAAGAACGAAAAACCGCCGGTTGTCGCACCGATTCTTGTTGCAAACAGCTTTGAAACCCTGCCTTTGATTGAAACGCATTTGAGTCATCTTTTCGAGAAAAAAGCGCAGATCCGGATTCCCAAACGCGGCGACGGACGCCAGCTAATAACCCTTGCCGTCAAAAATGCGCAGGAACTGCTTGCCAATCCATCGCATTCCCCGCAAAATGACATAGCAGCGGCACTCATGGAGCTCTGTGCACTTGAATGCTACCCGTCCGTCGTTGAAACCTTTGATAACTCCCACATGGCCGGCGAAGCACCGGTGGGGGCTATGATTACATGTAAAGAGGGAATATTCGATAAAAGTGCGTATCGGCACTATCATTTAAAAAGCCGTGACGAATACGCCCAGATGCGCGAAACCCTCACGCGTCGCATCGAAGCATTTACTAAAGAAGGGGTTCCGGATCTTTGGGTCATCGATGGAGGTGCCACACTTCTTTCACTGGCGAAAGAACTGCTTGATTCAAGCGGTGTCAGACTCGATGTTATCGCTATTTCCAAAGAGAAGATTGATGCCAGATCTCACCGGGCAAAAGGGAAAGCCCGTGACATCCTGCATACTATTCAGGGCCCTATAAAACTAAGTGAATCCGATAAGCGGCTGCAATGGGTACAGCGGCTTCGTGATGAGGCCCATCGTTTCGCCATCACCTTTCACAAAAAGACAAAATTGAAAAAAGATCAACAGTCACAACTTCTGACAC
Organism: Sulfurimonadaceae bacterium; assembly: GCA_050305515.1. Taxonomy (GTDB): domain Bacteria; phylum Campylobacterota; class Campylobacteria; order Campylobacterales; family Sulfurimonadaceae; genus JAFGUB01. Next base: position 194,752 of record JBNLFL010000040.1, on the reverse strand, counting down.
TTCACGGCATTTCAGAAGCAAAAATAAAAAAACTGCTCAACCATTTTGGCACTTTTGAAATGCTTCGCACGGTATCAGAATCTGAAATCGCGGCATTGCTTAACGTTAAAGATGCTCAAATCATCAAAAACCTATATAAATAAGTTGCGATTTGATGTTAATATGCTATATTATAGAAATTTTGTAACATTTTCCTCCAAGGTCGAACCATCATGAGCAGCGTCGAACCCATAGATGAAGAGTTTCACTTTAGTGGACGGGTCATCATCAGTGAAACCGATCTGAACGGCACTATCACCTATGCCAATCGGAAGTTTTGCGAGATTTCAGGCTACAGCGCCGATGAGCTTGTCGGCAAACCCCACAATATCATCCGCCACCCCGACATGCCGAAAGTTGCTTTCGCGCAGATGTGGCAAACCATCAAGAACGGTGAAACCTGGCACGGACTGGTCAAAAACCTTCGCAAAGACGGCCGATATTACTGGGTTGAAACAGAAGTCGCACCCATTGTCAATGACAGGGGAGAGCGTACCGGCTATATAGCAGCCCGTAAAGTAACCTCACACGAAAATATTGAAGAAGCAGAAGAAAAATACCAAAAACTACGTGAACTAGAACGCTAAGGAGGCAGGATGCTGATCTACGATAATAACAAAAAATTTCTCGGAATTGATGATGACGACCTGAAGCATTTGGGATTCAGTACCGCCGGATCACTCTTTGAACACTGCAATGATTTTGCCGATCTGTTCGTAAAACGTCCGGGGTACATTCACAACTTCAAAAACTTTGAATGGATTGACTTTGTCCTGCACGCGGATGCTGAAGATGCCAAGGCCATCATTCATACACCTTCGCGCAACTTTACATGTAACCTTGTCATTCGCCCTTTTTATCTTTCGGCTACTCCTTCAAACGAGGGGTATCTGATTCAACTTCAGGGCCTCAAACCCCTCAGTGCGGAAGAAGATGCCAAAATAGCGCAAGACGTGCAGATGCATCCCATGCCAACGGTTGCTACCAAACCGGTACCATCTAAAATTGCGACATCACTTCCAGATGTCACATTGCCCAACTTTGATGACATGCCGGGTACAGAACTGAACGAACCGGATATTTTTGACGTTCCGGATACCTCATATGAACCGGAGCCTCTCTCTATTACGCCTTCTTATGAAGAGAACCAGCCATTTAAACTCGATGTTGACGATATCTATCAAGATACCGCACCAGCAGCCGTCATGCCGGAACCGGCTGATCTCCCAGTCATAGAAGAACCTGTTTTCGAAACCGAAACGGCGCCTCAGCCGGTCAGTATGCCATCATCTCCAAAACGATCCAACCTCCCTGATATTCCAATGCTTGGCGACCGCCTGACAGCAAATGACAAATCATTCATTGATAACCTGAGCGTCAATCGTGACTACAGCTACGATCCCAATATTGCTGCGCAGGAGTTAGGGCTTCCTGTTGACCTGATCCAGGAGTTTATCGGCGACTTTATTCAGCAATCCCATGATTTTCATGATCCGCTTTTTGATGCCCTTGCGTCCAACGATCTTGAAACCATCAAAACCCTTTCGCACAAACTCAAAGGCGTTGCAGCGAATCTGCGCATTGAAGACTCCTTTGAAGTGTTGAGTATTATCAATACGACCAAGGATTTTGATGAAATCTCGGCCAATCTGAAATACTACTATCACCTAATTGCCAAACTCGAAGGCAATGAATCAGCCCAACTGGATATGAGCAGTGACGTTTCTGATGATGTGTCACGCTATGAAGAACCTGAGGAAGAAGCCATTATGACACCGGAGCAGGAGCTCCCCTCTGAACCCGAACTTCCATCAGCTTCGGATGACGATATCTATCCCTTTGCACCAGCATTTAAAACCGAACCGGAGCAGAGCGCAGATTCCGATGATGACATGCTTATCGGAATCAAATCCTACGACACGCCCATAGAACCTGTTGATTCACCCGAAGAGCGTGTAACGGATGAGGCTTTTGATATTCCGGAAAATCCCGCATATTTTGAAACACCCGTATCGGATAACGTATCATCTGAAGAGCCTTTTGCTCCGACAATCAATGAAGAAGAACCGTTTGCCGGCCTCAAGCAGATGGATGACGAACCAATGCTTATCGTGGAGCCAGAACCTTATACACCTCACAATGAACCAGTGCTGAAGAAGGAACTTCTCGATATCGAACTCTCAGAAGAACCTGAAACGATTGAAGCACCTCTACAGAGTGAAATCGCTCTCAATGCGCTGCAATACGATATTCAAAAAACAGCCGGAGAACTTGGACTGCCTGAAAGCATTGTCAGAGATCTGATGGAAGAGTTTACATATGAAGCCAAGCAGAGCGAAACCCTGTTTCAAAGCGCTATCGGAGCTTTTGAACCGCAACAGTGGCAAAAACCGGCACGAAACCTCAAAGGAATCAGCGATAACCTGAGACTGACACAAATCTCTGCCGAGCTTCAGGTATTGTCTCAAACAAATGATGCGCAAAAAGCCAAAACAGCGCTCCAAAACTACTCCAGCTTGATTGCTCAACTTTAAGAAGGGAATGCCATGCAATTTGGACTTAAAAACCGACTCCGACTAATCAGTCTCTTTCCAATTCTGATTCTGTTTACACTTGCAAGTTACTACGTTTACAACTCCTATAACAGCTATCAGCGTGCACAGCTGCTTCAGGCAAAGCTACAGGAAAACAAAGAACTTAATGAGGTAATCACCAATATTTCGCGTGAACGCGGTATGACCGTTATGTATATGGGTAACTCCTCCCCTACTACCTTCAAATCGCTCAAAGCACAGCGCGATATTGTCGACCAAAAACTTCAGCAATATCTTTCGACCATTGGTTCAAATGTTATTCTCAGTACGGAAAAATCAACCGTTTCCAACCTTAAAGCGATTCGGGAGATCAGAGAAAGTATTGATGATATCCGCCCTAAAGTTGATGAACAGAAAGTAGAATTTACGGAAATATTCTTTGATATCTACGGCAATGCCCAGCTCCGTATTCTGGCGATGCTTGAAGAGATCGCGGCACTTCAGGTTGATGCCGAGATCAACTCCCTTTCCACCACCTATCTTTCTATCGCACGTTCCAAAGCCTACAGTGCCTCTGAACGTGACCTGATTGCCTATCCGCTGGCACGAAAAACAGCACTGGAAACCGAAGATATTACTACATGGCTGCGTTTCATCGGACAATCCGACTCCTATAACTATGACGCCCTGATCAACCCTGTTGCGAAAGCACAAATGCGCGACATCTTTAAAAATGAGGACAATCTCGAGCTTTTTGAAGATATTGCTTCCGTACGTGCCGACATTATGCAAATGGCGGCAGACGGCGACTATGAAACAAATGCCGGTATCTGGTTCGCCATGATCTCGGAAAAAGCCAATCTTATGGATAATGCCGAAGCGCTGCTGCTTGCTGCCATGGATGCACGTGCGGCCGCTGTTCAGGATGAAGCGGTTAAAATCCTTGTCACGGCCATTATTATCTGGATCGTCTCCGTTCTGATTGGCCTGCTCGGTATGATTCTGGCTAACGAAATTCAGAAAAACATCAAAAACCTTGAATCGGTACTTTCACACGTTGCTGAAAATGCACAGGATACCGATATGTCCGATATTCTTTCGCAGGATATCAACCTTGAAACCACTCAGGGTACGGCTCAGGCGTATGCATTGCTTGAAAGTATTATTGAACAGACCCGACGCGACAAACAGTATGCGATGGAAGCGAGTGAAGCCAAATCGATGTTCCTCGCCAATATGTCACATGAAATTCGTACACCGCTTAACGGTATCGTCGGATTTACCGAACTGCTCAAAGACACCGATCTTCAGGATGAGCAGCGCGAATTTATCGATATTATCGAAAAAAGCTCCGAGAACCTGCTTGAGATCATCAACAACATTCTTGACCTCTCTAAAATTGAAAGCAATAAAATCGAGATTGAATCAATCGTCTTTAACCCGATTGATGAATTTGAAAGTGCAGTTGAAGTCTATGCGGTGCGCGCATCCGAAAAGCATATCAATCTTGGCTGTTTTATCGATCCGAAACTCGAGCGTCCGCTTAAAGGTGACCCGACCAAGATTAAAGAAGTTGTTATCAACCTGCTCTCCAATGCGGTCAAGTTTACCAACAGCGGCGGTAGCATCAATGTCGATATCCGACGTATCGAATCTGAAAACCCCGGCCGTGCGAAAGTACATTTCTCGGTTCAGGACAGCGGTATCGGTGTCAGTAACGAACAAAAAGCTAAAATCTTTGAAGCGTTCTCTCAGGCAGACACTTCTATTACCAGAAAATACGGTGGTACCGGCCTTGGGCTGACGATCTCCAGCCGTTTTGTGGAATTCATGGGCGGACAGCTTGATCTTGAAAGCGAAGCCGGACAGGGGACCACATTCTTCTTCACTCTGGAATTTGAAGAGATCGAAACGCTTAACGAGTCTATTGAAGGCACTTACGGCAATATCAATACACTCATTCTTGAAAATGGGACCAAACTTAAAACCCAGAACAGCTACCTCAAAGAGTATCTTACGTTCCTGGGCGTCAACTTTACGGCATTCCACAATATTTCCGAACTGCATGCGCTGGAACAGCAGGTCAAATATGACATGCTCTTTATCGATTACGATGACGTTGACGAAGCCATGCTGCGCGAATACGCAGAACTCAATCAGCAATTGGTTCTCATTACAAAATCCTATTACATGAAGCAGATCGATTCTCTTGAACTCAATCTGCATAAAGTCATGTATGAACCGATCAACAGTACGAAGGTCAAAGCCGTTCTGGACTCTTATGATCCCAATTCTGTAGTTGCCAAAGACAAAAAGAGCAAACGAAAAAAATTCAATGAAAAGACATCAAAATTCTCAGCCAAAGTTCTTGTTGCCGAAGACAACATCATTAACCAGAAGCTGATCAAACGTACACTTGAAGACCTTGGTCTGGAAATCACCCTCGCCAGTAACGGACTCGAAGCATTCGAAAAACGCAAAAACAACGATTTCGATGTCATCTTCATGGATATCCAAATGCCGGTCCTTGACGGTATGGAAGCCACACAGGAAATCCTCGATTACGAAGAAGACTTCAATCAGCCTCATGTTCCTATCATTGCCTTGACTGCCAATGCCCTTAAAGGTGACCGTGAACGCTTTATGGAAGTTGGCATGGATGAGTACACGACCAAACCGCTCGTACGAACCGAGATCATCACGCTACTCAACCGCTTCATAGCTCACAAAATCATTGATGTCGTTCCTGCAACAGCGTCTCAGGTGGTTCCAAACCAGATCGCTCCCACGGAAGAAGTTTCAACACCTCAACCTACACCACCGCATGAGCCTGCTGTAGAAGAAAATGTCACGGAGGAAATTGAAGAAATTGAGGAACCGATAGCCGCTGCGGTTGAACCTGAACCGATTCCTGAGGAAACAGTGCCCAAAGTAGGCAGGGATGTTTTGTTGTATAAAAACAGTGTTCTTGAACGAAAACTCTTTTCGCATCTGCTTGATGAATTACACAACTCCTATGAGAGTGTCTCAACGGATCAGGAGCTGCGTGATCGCCTGCAGAACAATCAATATAAAATTATCCTCTTTGATAAAGATTCCCTGGGGATGAGTCTTAAGGAACTACATGATATCATATCTGGTATCAGCATGAAGCCAGCATTAGTTATGCTTATAGACACGGCAACTGATGAAGTGCAGGACGATCGCAGTTATACAGATGAAATCATTAAAAATATAATGAACAAAGATCTTCTCCGTCTCATGATAGAGAAGTTTATTTAAGGATTGAGCGATGAATGACAGAGCGTTAAGAGTGCTTGCTGTTGATGATGACATGATCAACCTCAAATTGCTCAAGTCCATGTTGAAAAAATCAGCCCGCGTCAGTGAAGTAATTGAAGCCAAAAACGGTGCTGATGCTTTTGCCATTTTGAAAACGCAACCGGATATTGATATTGTTCTTCTTGATATCATTATGCCGGTTATGGGGGGTATCGAAATGCTAAAAGTGGTTCGTGCCGACGAAACACTTCAGGAACTTCCTATTATAGTCCTGACTACGGATGAAACGAAAAAAGCTGAAGCGCTCGAATGCGGTGCAAACGGTTTTCTGATGAAGCCGATTCGCGAAAAAGATGTTATCGAAAAGATCGAGCAGCTGATTTTCTAAATAAGTGCCTTACATGTAAGGCAGAGAAAATCATGCTTCGACGAGCATGATTTTAAGTACTTCCTCTATACGTGATACTCCAATAATTTCAAGATTCTCTTTCACCTCATCCGGAACTTCATCCAGGTCACGCTGATAGTTTTTCTGCGGAATCAGAGCCTTTTTCATTCCGGCACGATGGGCTGCAATCAATTTTTCCTTGAGCCCCCCGATTGGCAACACGTTTCCTGTCAAAGAAACTTCGCCGGTCATTGCAATATCAGGCTGTACTTTTTTATTGCTGAGTATCGATGCAATCGCCGTTGAAATGGCAATGCCTGCACTGGGACCGTCTTTGGGCGTTGCACCGTCAGGGACATGAATATGCAGGTCATAACGCTTATACACCTCACTCGCGTCCACAGGCTGCTGTTCTTCTTCCTCTTTCGGGCTGAGGGGGATAATCGCGTGATCGACACCGAGGGTGCCCGAATCAATAAGCGTTTTAACCACACTCATGGCAATGCGGGCCGACTCTTTCATAACGTCACCCAGACTGCCGGTAATCTGCATATTGCCCTTACCCTTGATACGGATGGTTTCGATTTTCAAAACATCACCGCCAACGGCTGTCCATGCCAGACCGTTAACAATACCGATGTGAGCGATATGATCGGTTTTGTCAATTTCAAAAACACTCTTCTCGACAAAGTTTTTGAGGTTTTTAAGCGATATATTCACTTTTTCCAAACTGGGGTCTTCAAGAATCATTCTGGCAGATTTTCTGACGATATCAGCAATACGACGTCGCAGATTTCGTACTCCGGCTTCCCGGGTATATTTGTTGATAAGCTCTGCCAATGCCGTTTTAGAAATAGTTATTTCACGTGTTTTAAGCCCGTGTTTTTTGATCTCCTGAGGCAGCAGATAGCGCTTGGCTATCTCAAATTTTTCCTGCGGCGTATAGCTGCTGACCCCGATAAATTCCATACGGTCACGCAGCGGTGCGGGGATACGTCCCACATCATTGGCGGTAGCAATAAAAATTGCTTTGGAGAGATCGATGTTGAAATTCAGGTAATAGTCCCGGAAGCTGGTATTTTGTTCGGGATCAAGAATTTCAAGCAGGACTGCCGTAGGGTCGCCCCGCCCGTTTCGTGCCACTTTGTCAATCTCGTCAAGAACAATCACCGGATTCATCTTTTTGGCGTCAATAAGCCCCTGAACGATACGCCCCGGCATTGCCCCGATATAGGTCCGTCGATGTCCGCGCAATTCGTTGACATCTTCCAACCCGCCCAGAGCAATCCGTATCAGAGGCCGTTTCAGCGCTTCGGCAATGGAGTTTGCCAACGAGGTCTTACCGACACCCGGAGGTCCGGCGAAACAGAGAATCGCACCGCGTCCCTCTTTATCGGAAATACCGCGTAATTCAAGAAGCTCTTTGACCGAGAAGAACTCGACAATCCGCTCTTTTGGTTTTTTAAGTGAGAAGTGATCGTTGTTGAGCTGATTTTCAACATCCTGTATCTTGAGCGCTTTTTTTGCTTCATCACCAAAAGGAATCTCAAGTACCCATTCAAGATAGGTCTGAATCATACCGGCATCGGCCGAATCCGGATGCATTCTGGCAAAACGCTCAAGCTGCTTGTGCGTCTCCTTGTAGGCATCCTCGCCCATTTTGTCTTTCTTTTTCTCAAGCTTTGCGCGATACTCTTCGATCTCTTCGTCACGCTGGGTATCGACACCGAGTTCGCGCTGAATCTCCTTGAGCTGCTCTTTAAGAAAATACTCTTTATTGACGCGGTCCATGTGACTGTGTACTTTGGAGCGGATTTCGCGCTGAAGTTTGTTTGCTTCGATCTCATCCATCAGATAATCAATCAGTGTCAGATAGCGGTTCTCAACGTTGCTCTCAATAAAAAGTGCGTAAGCCTGTTGCTTTTTCAGCTTGATGGAACTGCAAATCAGATCGACAATGCGGTTATATTCATGGTTCTCTTCAATTGTGCGCAGCAGGTCCGGCGGAAAATAGTTGCTGATCTGCGAAAGGGTACGCACTTTTTCACGCACCACTTCCAAAACGGCATTCATTTTCAGTTCATTCGCACTGCTCGACTCAATAATCGCCACCCTGCCTTTGAGGATATCGCCGTCAATTTTTGAAAGCACCCGTCCGCGTGCAAGCCCCTGGAAAAGTACCTTGATACGACCGTCGGGAAGTGAAACCTTACGCATAACCGAACCGACGACACCGGCATCGTAAATAGCGTCAAAGTCGCGTTCACCTTCATGATCGGGCTTCGTCGGGCAAACGATGATGAGCGAATTTTTCTCAATCGCTTCGGTTGCAGCGGCTACATTGCCTTCATCACTTAGGAAAAGCGGTGAAATCATAAAAGGGTATAAAAAGAGGTCATCTTCCGCGATTATGGGAAGATCAGTCGGAAATTCACTGTAGTTGCTAAGTTGCATGGGACTCCTGATTTATAGACTCTCGGATTTGGGACGCATCATATCACTCTCTTGCTGCTGCCGTTGTTGCAAGCTTTTTTCATGCACGGGCTTCTCAGTGTCATCAATGGAGTTACGTGACACGACGCTCTGGGTATCGGGAATCAAAAACGCGTACCAGCTTTCACTGCCGTCACCTTCAAAGATACCGCGGTAAAACGGTACTTCCGCTTTTTCAACCTCGTTCCAGTCGATCCATGACTCCGGTCTGATATTTCGATAATATTGCGCTGCTTTTGGCTTGTCAAGCCGGTCATACAGTGATGCGATCGATTCATTCAGCGAGGCACGTGCAAGAACCAGTCTCGTTACCATTGTATCAACTACGGGAATAAACGAAGAACGCGGATAGGTCCGTTTAAAATCTTCGCCCGCATCAATCGCTTCATTAATGAGCCCCTGGTCGCGTCTTGGGTGCGGCAGCGCCATGTATTTGGCCTTGATCTTCAGATACTCGGCGTATTCACGTTCAATGGGGTTGGCGTAGCGTTTGATGTACTCGTTGAGAAAGTGCTCGCTGAGCAGGTACTCTTCGTAATACATATGTGCCTGAGCCATAATGAACGTCGCCTCACGCAGAAGAGGTGAACCGATATGCTCACTCTGTAGCGAGCTGTAATAGCTGTCCGCTTTTTCAAGGTTACCCTTGGCGACGGACTCAACCATTTTGTCATACCAGTAAGCGGCGGGTTTGTTGTACTCATCCACCTCTTTGGAACAGCCTGAAAGCAACAGTAACAGCAGGGTGAAAGGAAGAAAAATGTATTTCATGATTATGGTCCGATTTGAAAAGGGATATTCTAGCAAAATCAGTTTAAATGTTGTTATGCTAGAATGGGACACAATTTACATGTAAGAGAGTCCTATGGTATTTGACATAAAAGCCCCCCTTCTGGGATTCGAACATATCAAACAGTTCGAACTCAAAAAGATCGACGAGGTTTTCATGCGCCTGCAATGCGTAAATGCCCCGGAGCCTTCATTCACGCTCATCAACCCTTTTGTGCTTCGCAACTACGAATTTGACATTCCCTCGTCGCTGCAGCAGAAACTTCAGATCGATGACGCAAGCAATCTGCTGATATTCAACATTGTCATGATCCAGAACCCGATTGAAAAATCAACCATCAATTTTGCCGCACCGCTCATTTTCAACACCGATGTGCAGCTCATGGCCCAGCACATCATCAATGACCGCCCCGAATACGGTGTGACCGAAGTAATCGACTCGTTTTTCTCAAAGGACGCACATGAAGCCTAGCATCACTTTCATCGGTAACGGCGCCATGGCGCTGGCGCTGGCCCAAGGTCTCAAAGCAGATTACGAGATTGAAGTGACGGGTCGTAATTTTGAAAATCTTACCAAATTTGAAGAGGCACTGGGCGTTACTTGTAAAAAAACGCTGCTTTCTCAGTGTAGCCTTCAAGATAAAACCGTACTTTTTTGCGTCAAACCCGCCAATGTAGAGAGTGTTGGCACCCTGCTTCAGGGACGTGCCAAAGTTCTCTACTCCGTTCTGGCAGGCACGTCACTTGAAACACTAAAAACCTACATTGAAGCCGATGCCTATGTGCGCACCATGCCCAATCTCGCCGCAAGTGTCTTCAAATCGATGACGACACTGACCGGAGACGTTACATGTAAAGAGGATGCCCTCAAAATCTTCGGTGCTATCGGCACTACGCTTTGGGTCGATAGCGAAAAAGAGCTCGATATCGCCACCGCCCTTGCCGGAAGCGGTCCCGCCTACCTCGCCCTTATTGCCGAAGCACTTGCTGACGGTGCCGTCAAACAGGGACTCAAACGTGCCGATGCCATGACACTGATGCGCGGGCTTTTTAATGGATTTGGCATCATGATTCAGGATATTCACCCCGCCCTGCTTAAAGACGGTGTCATGAGTCCGGGCGGTACGACGGCACAGGGATATGCGGCGCTTGAGGCAGGTAGTGTCAGAGATGCTTGTATCAATGCCATTGAGAAAGCCTATTTTCGTACAAAAGTTTAATTTTTTTGTTTATTGGGTTAACTTTTGATTCTTAAAGCTGTGGTATGGTGATATAATATGAAATTTTAGGCGCGAGCTATGGCCGCCGGAACAAGGTGTCTCTACGAAATAAAGTCATCTTCATGTTACAGATTAGGAGTATCTCAATGAAATCCCAAAGGTCATATTTCCAAGGAAAAACCTGGACGCAAGGTTCTTTTTTAAATTTTATATTCTTTTTTATATTCTTTTCCTCTGTGCTTTTTGCTGCAACCTTACCTGATACAGACAACTTTAACTCTAGTAGCAACGGTTGGTCCGGTGGAACGAGAAATAACAACCAATACCTGATTTATAAAGACACTACAGGTAGCAAAACTTATGATTTCGGTTCTGCTTATGCCAATGCACAAGTAACAATCGATTTTGATTATAATCTTGTTGGGGGCTGGGAAAGTGGTGCCACAAGTACCGACCATCTCTACATCACTGCGAATGGTGTAACCTTTGAACAAAGTTTTTACGGTAGCGGATCCAACAATTCTATTACCGGAAGTATTTCTACAATTACGGCAACGCTTGATGCTTCAGGAAGGCTAACACTTTCCGTAAATCCAAATACAACCGGTTCAGGAGAAAATGTATACATCGATAATGTCTACATTGCATCATCCAATACACCGCCAAGTGCTACAATCAATTCTGCTCTAGACATCACTGCAGCCGGGGGAACAGCTTATACTATCCGGGTTACTTATCATGATCCTGACGGTAAGGTAAATGCGAGCTCTATTGGAACCAATGATCTTTCTATCTCTGGATTGAGCCTTGCATCTGCGACTATCATTTCAGGTTCCGGTACAGATACGACCGTTGTGGACTATACGTTCACGCCTCCTGGCGGGAGCTGGGATGATGCGGATAATGGAAACTACACTATCACATTAGGTTCTGGCGCTGTTTCAGATACGAATGGTGCCAGTGTAGCTTCAATCGGAGGTGATACAAGTTTTATTGTCGATATTCCAATGACTTTGACTTGTACTCCACTACGTGACACCGCGACACTCGATGGCGCCAATACCAACTACAACAACAACTCTTTTTATAACAATTCAGACTGGAATGTCGGGCCAAATTCCACAGGTGGCGTCTTACAGCGTCCCTATAAGATTTTAATCAATTCCCTGGGTGATGTCACCATTGCATTGTCACGTGTCGATAACAATCAGGCAAGATTCAGTGTAGGAATTGGCAGCTGTCCGACAAGTTTTCAGGGTCATTCAACGCTTACCCTGAACAATGTCGCTGCCGGAACCGAACTTTATATATTAATTTATTATATCAATGGCACCAACACCAACATTGAACACCGCCTTGATGTTGACCTTGCAGTGGCACAAGTACCTGCTGCATACCCCGACACTGCGACAACGGATATTGGTGAACCGATCGGAATCGATGTAGCTGCCAACGATGTCAGTGTCTACAGTGACAGTGTCAGCATAAAAACTCAACCGCTGCACGGGATCATTTCCGCCATACAGGCAGGCGGCGTTGTCGTATACCAGCCAGATTCCACATATGAAGGCACAGATTCCTTTGTCTACACTATTAACAGCCCGAACGGTATTCTTGAAGCGACTGTTACAATAACCATGATCCAGCCTGCAACCCAATATTATCAGACGAATTATCAACCTTTTGAACTGGTCAATCCTTATGCACAAAATGTCGTAGGTGATTACAAAATTGCTGGTAATACGGTTATGTGTCTCACTGATCACAGCACAACTTATGGCGGAACCTGTCAGGATGCCAATTATGCGATGCAGACAAGTAACCTGAAAATCAGTAAATACATCGATATTGACGGTGATGCATCAACATGGAACTCAACCTCTTCATACATCAATATACCTGCTAGCACTTATGACCCGAGCCGTGGTATCGTCTGGGCTGGACTTTTCTGGCAGGGACGCATTTCGACAGATACGGACTATCCTATGCACTACGGTATCGAAAATGGTACAGGTTATAACCTCATTGAGATAGGAAAAGATTCTTCTTCCACTGTTCGCAATAATTTTGATATCAGAAATGTCGAAGCAAATCTTATCCGCTTGAAAATAGACAATGGCGCTTACAATCAGGTGCAGGCTAAAACCGTTTACAGCTACAGCAGCAGTAATGGTACAACGTACGCAGCATTTGCCAATGTGACACGTTATTTGCAGGAAGCGGGTCTGGGTGCGGGTGACCATACCTTTACAGTGGCAAATTTGACAACGAATGAAGGGCGGGAGAGTACGCCGGGTGTCTTTGGCGGTTGGTCCCTGGTTGTTATCTATCTGGAAGATCTCCTCTATGGAGAAGCGCGTAACATCTCAATTTATAACGGTTTTGTCTCTATCGGGACAAATACTGCTCCTATACCTATCAGTGGTTTCAAACTGCCAAAAGCGGGAGATATTTCTGCCCAGCTTTCTGTTTTTTCAGGCGAAGGTGAATACCTCTACGGATATAATGAAAACGATCATAACAGTAAAGACACCATGGAAATCAGTGACCAGGAGACTAGCGGATACAGCTATATGCCTGGAGCTACAAATGATAAAAATATTTTTGATGGTCGCCTTGACGGCATTCTGCGTGCACACATCGACGGGCAGAGTAATGATCTTCAAGTGAATAACGACGGTGTTGATATCGATACCTACGACGTTTCAGACAAAATGGAAGAATACCGAGACAGAAATGAAAACGTCGATGAAATTTTTATCAAACTCTACTCTAACAATGACTACATTACGCCAAGCATGGTCGCATTTTCTGCACAGCTTTATGTTCCGCGCCTCTGTTATGACTACAACTATCGACAAAATGGATACTCCTACACAGAAGATAATAACGGCAGCAAGGTTCCTTATATAGATATTAAGGATAACAGCGGGGGACCGATTGATGTCAAAATTCTGATCCGAAGTATGGACAGTGATGTTGACTTCAGTCATGTATCAATTTACTCTGATATGAATCTCTCAAAAGTGAAATACCAGCCAGGACATTTTTCAAAAACGGAGATTGGTGCATCCTACTATATGCCGGTTACTGAAACAACTACACTTACATGTAATGAAGGCTCCAGCACCGCCAGCAGTGTTTGTTACACTTCTGCAAAAAATTTCAGGGCAGGTTTAGGTCGAAACACTACGGGGTACCCTTTAGCAAATGCGGGATCCTTTTCGAGTGGGGACGAAATGCGATTTACCTATACGCTTATGCCCCAGAACCACGATCCGTTAAGTACACCCTTAGATCTGTATGTTGATATTCAATATGCACTTGCTGATGGAAGCGGTGGAGATCTGGCTCCGGTTTATGGCATTCCGCTCGGTGATCCACGACGGATGACACTCTGTCCGCCAAATCCTTACTACATGCCGGAATGGGGAATTTTTAACGCCATTGACGCTCAGATCAACCGCAACCGCACCGGACAAAGCGGTAATGAGTATTTCAATAATCTTCTCACACAGGTATCGGCACGCCCCTTTACTATCGATGTGGTCTCCCTAGATGCATCTGAAAATCCGCCGACAAAACCGCAGGATCGAAATACATCCGTTTCTGTCGAAATTTTTGATGCATCAGAAATGCATGATATAAACAATACCTGTAATGATCAGGACACCAATCTCGTGCTTTCAAGAATTGTTCATCTTAATTTCAGCGAGAACAATCGTCTGAATGTACCGGATATGACGAGTAATAGTGCTATAGAAAGTGCTGCGCTTAGAATCTGGTATATGCATGATGGCAACACATCGCACCTGATTTCAAACTGGACGGCGACAACCGACAGTAATGGTAACTTACTTGGTATATCGAACCTTTACAATCAAATTCCGAATGCACCTACATATTGTTCTGCAGAGTGCGCAACAAATACCAGCGTAAACTGCTACAACTGTCTGAAAAAATTCTTTGGATATGCCCTTTGTTCACGGGACAATTTCGCTATCAGACCAGAAAGCTATCATGTCTTGTTGCAAGATCAGAATCTGTCAGATCCTCTTGATTTGGGATTTGATATCAGACGCAATTCCGATGCAAACGCTACAGCCAGACTCTCTGCCGGTTATCTCTATAACTTAGATATCAATGCAACCAATCACCGCGACAATAATAATACATCCGGGTATAAGCAGACATTCCAGAATGCCTCTCCTGCAACACTACAACTAATGTGGCAGGAACCTGCAGCCGTCACATGTAATGATGAAAACAATGTTTCTATCGACGCACTTCTTACCAATGGCATGGGAACAGATATTCGCCTGCAAAGAGACAATGTCGGGTTATATTCACTTCAAATGAGAGATACCATCTGGACTGCAGCAGATCAGGGGGTACAGCCGCACCATACCGCTGCAAACTTTTTTATAACCAATGTCAGTGACTGCCGCCCTGATGCAACTCTTGTAAGCGACGACAACCTAACCGGACCATATGACATCAGAAAAGTAGGATGTATCATTGCCACGCCTCATACGGTAGATACACAGCTTACAAATCGAACCGCGACTACATACCAGGACATGAACATCTCATTCCATCCTTATGCGTTGAGTTTGAATAACCTGACGTTGTCACATGGCTCGAATTTTGACACCAATTTTACAGCACCTCCCGGACGTGATCTTTTCCTCTACATGGCCGCTTTGAGTGAAGAAAACAACACATCAATCAATGCCGTAGGTACGATTGCAGCTCGTGGTAATAATGGTGTAATCCTTACAAACTATACGGGTAATTGTTATGCTGAAGACATTAATCTGACACTAAATAATACACTTCCAGCGTGTGATCCGAACATGTTTGGTTACAGTTTTTTCAATGTTGATAATAATGGTACTGTCTTATACAGCGATAACCTCACAAGTAATACGGTGAGTTTGTCAGATACTAACTTTACCGAGCCAATGGCGGGAACAATGAATATCCGGCTCCACTATAATTATGACCGAAACGTTACGACTCCGATGAACCCAAAACGTGTAAATATTATAGACTTTTCGGTTGATTGCAATCAGACCGCTGATTGTACGATCAGTGTTGACAAAAACAATAATTACGACTACGGCCAGACTGCCCCATTGGACAGCAATATCACGTTCATCTACGGACGTACCCATTCACCGCGTTATCGTATCAACGGAAGCGATGGAAATGCTACACAATATTATGAAGTATACTGGGATGGAAATGCTGCTTGCAACCTGAACAATCTTCTCACAACCCCTATAGCCAGTGTTGACAGCATTGACTGGTATCAGAATGTCTTCCACGATACAGCAGCCAATGGCAGTATCACCGGTTTTACTCCGAGAAATGCAGCCAGTTTTCAACTCATTGCACTCACCCATGACACCAATACGAGCAGAGGAAGATTCCAGCTCCAGAATAACATTGCACTCCCATACAAAACAACCATTAATGTCAATGCACCCAGCTGGCTGATTTACAATCGTTTTGACAGCAACGCGACAGCCAATAGCTTTGATATCGAATTTGTCGGTAACGGCAACATTGGCGGAAAAGGTAATGCCGCACAGACAAATGAAGGTGCTGCACCCAATGCCAACAAAAGGATTATGTGGTGATACGCGCTGCTTTTACGATGATCGAACTTATTTTTGCGATTGTCATCATAAGTCTCACAGCGCTCTCACTCCCCATGATGATGCAGGTTTCCCAAAATAGTGCCGAAAATTCGGTCACGCAGGAGTCGATTTATGCTGCTGCTTCCATTATGTTGGAAGTACTTTCGCATCCCTGGGATGAAAACTCGCTCAATCCGAACACAACGCAGTCTCTGGAGCGTGTCGTTCGAATTCCCGGGCAAAATGCTCGCTTTGATACCAACACAACCATTTATCGCATGGGGCATATACAGCAGGATCTGCATCGCAGGTTTCATGAAGACAATACCAGCGCTTTTTTTAATGTATCGGCCACACTCGGCAATGATACGAATGCTACCATTGGCATGGATGAGCGTGGGCACGGAAACCAGAATATTATCGGGGCACTTGGTATTGACTCCTATAAAGACATAGGAAGTTACCGTGTCAGTGTCGGTTCTATCGGCGATCCGGCCAGCCCTTTTAATGCAGCAAATGCCTATGTTTTTGGACTCAATGATGCCAATAACACCCGTTCAAACATGCGCCACATTCGCGTGCAAATGAATGACCAGAACAATGTTGCTTCAGTTGCCCTTGATGGTTACGCCGCCAATATTGGTGAAGTCGATTATTACAGCAGGATTTATTGATGAAACGCCATAACGCTTTTACAATGATTGAACTGATATTCGTCATTATCATTATGGCTTTTATTGGAACGTACGGGGTTGAGTTTATGGCCAGCGCCTATCGGGGGTTTGTGGATGCTACGGTTTACAATCGCATGCAGGCCCAGTCTGAAGCGGCCGTAACCCAGATTGCCTCGCGACTGCAATACCGTATTCGTGATTCGGTAATCGTACGTCAGGCAGTCGGCGGAGTCTTTAATTCATTACCCAATGCAGCCCCTACCGATCGTGTGCTTGAATGGGTAGGCTATGATATTGACGGGTGGCGCGGAACATGGAATGGCGCAGCAGCTATGAATCTTCCCAACTGGAGCGGCTTTATTGATGTTGACGCCGGAACCGCTGCCGGTCTTGTCACCCCAAATAGTAATCTCGGCAACATCAACCAGACTATTGGTGCACTCTCTAATGGTGGCACCGTTAACAGCGCTGCTATCTTTTTTATAGGTGCCAATACCAATCTCAATAATTACGGCTGGGCAGCAGGAGGTGTTGCCAACCAGAGCGGCACGGCACACCCTGTTGCTATGACTGGAAACGATCAATTGCTTCCACGTCCAGCTTTAGGTGTTGATTTTTCCGGTGTCGATGTTTACGAATACTACCAACTGGCATGGAGTGCGTACGCAATCGTCCACAATACAGTCACCAACCAACTGCTGCTCCGTTACAATTATCAGCCATGGAACAACAACTTCAATGCAACACAAACGGTCTTAATGGAGAACGTCGATCAATTCCGTTTTCAGGCACGGGGAGAGATGATCTGGATACAGGTCTGTACCAAAGATCAAAATTTTCAAAATACAGATGATGGGAACTACTCAGTATGCAAAGAAAAAGTCATTTTTTAAAAAATAACCGGCGCGGTATTGCCATGATCATGGCCATTGCGGCTATTGTCGTTCTGGGTACTTTAATGGCCATGATGCTGAGCATGAGTGCTGACACAGACAAGCGAACCCTGGATAACTATCTGCATGAACAGGCGATGCTGCTTACACGAAGCGCTACGGAGTATGCATTATTGGAAATTTCTGGAAGTAATCTTTGTAACCCAACCTCCACTCCTGTAACTGCCTTAAATGCTGTTTACCCAGCGACAGGAGCAACAAAAATGTTTGATATCAGTATCACAATACGCTATATAGGATTAAATTGTATTGGCAATGGTATTGCGAATGCTGACTATATTGCAAATATTAATACCCCACCTTCGACTGGTGCTGTCCTTATGGATGTTATTGTCACCGATGCAAACCTTACAAGTGAACCAATACGCTACCACCGTCGCACACTGCAGAAACTCTAAAAAGAATTTGGTTATAATCAATCACTATCTCAACTAAAGGCCTTATCATGAACATCTCACTCGTTGGACGTCATGTAGAACTCACTGAAACCATCAAAGAACACCTTAACAGTTCCATTCACACCCTGGAGAAATACAACCTTGATATTATCTCCGTCAGCGCCATAGCGTCGCTTGAAGAGCGCAAGGGCAAACACGGTGTGAGCATTGAATTTACCATCAATCTTGCCGGAAAGAACACCATTGTCATCAAACAGCGTGACGACGACCTTTATGCTGCAGTCGACATTGCCATTGAGCGTGCGCAAAAAGCACTCCGTCGCCTGAACGACCGTCTCAATGACCACCACAACGAAACGCTCAATGATGCCAAAAAAGCCTCACAATCCTCCATTAACCTCTCACAGGAGCAAGAAGCGCTTGAAGATGAGATTGTACCGATGGAACTTGACCTCTACAAACCTCAGGAGGTTGCCGATGTTCTCGAGTCGCTTAAAGAGAGTGAAAAGATTTTTGAACTCTTTCAGGACCACGACGGCAAAACCCGCCTGCTCTATAAACGCAGCGACGGAAAGTTCGGTCTTTTTTAATCGTTACATGTAAGGCTGTGTGTCAAGGCCAGATGGGCTTTGACATCGGCCACCACCACTTCATCTTCCGCCATATCCACCCAGACAAAACGTTTTCCGCTCTGTTCACGTCCCAAAAGCAGATCGCCGCTTTGACGAAATTTCAGATCAAGTGCGGCAATGTCAAATCCGTTCGTCGTTTTGACAAAAGCTTCCAGACGCTCACTGCTGCGCTGATGGCTGAAAAGATAGCAGTAGCCTTTGAGCCCGTTGCGGCTGACCCGCCCGCGCAGCTGGTGCAGCGTTGAAAGTCCCAACCGTTCCGCACCGACAATGACCACCGTACTCAGCCGCGGCAGCGAAATACCCACCTCGACAACCGTCGTGGCCAGCAAAATAGATCCCGACTCCCGAAAAGCCGTCAATATGGCTTCCTTGTCACGGTCTTTGCCGTGGGTCACATACACCCCTTCAAAACGATTTTCCCAATAGCCGCGCGCTTCGTCGATACTCTGGTAGTTGATACTCTCGCTCTGCTCTACCAGCGGATAGACGATGAGCACCTGATGCTCCTGCGCAATCTCGGCTTTGATGTGTTCGAGCAAGCCGGAAAAATCCGCTTTGCCGATGACCTTTGACGTAATATCTTTTTCAAATGGTGTCGTTGTAATGAGACTGACGTCGATATGCGCCGAGTCGATCATGGCCTGCGTCCGGGGAATGGGCGTTGCGGTAAATTGTAAAAAATGGGGGTGGACATTGCCGCTGCGCAGCATTTTATCCAGCTGCTGGCGCTGCGCGGTGCCGAAACGGTGCTGCTCATCCACCATTACCAGTGCCGCTTCGGGAAGTTCGCGATAAAGCAGTGCATGAGTACCGATGATAAAGTCGTAGCCGGAAAGATCCGCTTTTTTCACGGCATTACTCACCAGCACCGTGCGAATGTCCGGTAAAAACTTTTGAGCCTCTTCAAAGAGCTGATTGGCCAGAATGGTCGTCGGTGCCATTAAAATGGCACGATGGGGTCTGGCCATCATGACGCTCGCAAGAATCACCATCGTCTTTCCTGATCCGACATCCCCGACAATCATACGGCGCGCCGCTTCAGGTCGTGCCATATCCTCCGCTATCGCTTCAATGGCCGTTTGCTGCTCCTGCGTCAGCGCAAACGGCAATGTTTGGCTCCAGGGTTTCCACGCGCCTTTTAAACGTTGCAGCGCCGGGAAATGACGCCTTTTTTTTGCCAGCGAACGCATATACATGTAAAGTTCCGTGAACTTCAGCGCATAAAGCAGCGGCTCTTTCTCAAGGGCACGTTTATGGGCATCACTGAGGTCTCTGGCGATCGCTTCGGGAAGACCTTCATCCATCAGCGCTTCAGGGGTCACATATGTGAGCGTCAAACGCTCCATGACATCACTGCGTAGCAGTGTTTTGTATTTTGGATGCATGGTACCGATTTTGGTAATCTTTTTGGGATGGCTGATCTGGCAGTGTCCCGCCTTACATGTAACGCTGCCATAGAGGTAATAACGCGCATCCTGTACAAACTGACGCAGCATGAATGGTTTTGGCTTGAAAAATACGGCATCGATTTTGTGCCCGAAATTATGGGCAAAAAGTGTCAATTGCAGGGATTTTGGAGTTCGGGTTATACGTTCTACCGTTGCATCAATGACCTGTTCAGAGCCATCTCTTAGTTGATGATTGAGGCGATAGTCTTCAAATTTTTGCGGAATGAGCAGCGCAAGCGCCCCAATCGAATGGACTCCAAGTTTTTTGAATTTTTCCAAATCGGCGGGGGCAATGTGGGTCATGGGTTCTATTTTATACCAATACCCGTCTTACATGTAAAAATATGTCACTCTGTCACAATTGCAAAACTCAATTGCAAGATTTCGTCATGCGCTTTAATAAACCGGTTCAGCTCTTCAAGCGTGAGCGTATGAATCTGCTCGAGCTCTTTTTCGGAAGCTCCGGGTTCAAGCCCCTTGTAGTAGTCCATAAACGTTCGTGAGAGACGCTGTGAGAGTGTCTCCACACGCAGCGGTTCGGAGCCCATCAAAAACTTTTTGGCCTGATCGAGTTCCGCTTGCGTCACGCCCTTTGCGACAAAATCGGCAATAACCTCTTTGACTGTCTTTTGCGCCTCTTCAAGCGAATCATTCTTCGTTTGCAGGTAACCTTTGAAGACGCTGTGCGAGCGGTTGATGCTCAGACGGGCATAGGCCGAGTAAGCCAAACCGCGTTTGACACGGATCTCCTCCATCAGACGACTTCCGAAACCGCCCGCTCCGAGAATATAGGTCGCCACGCGCGCTTGATAGTTTTCGGCATCATCGACGGACAAATTATAGGGAGAACCGAAATAGATATACGCCTGCTCCGTCGGACGCTTCAGAGTGCTCTGACGCACTTTTGCGGCAACCGGAATGGAACGCACCTCCTCATTTTTTCCATGCGCCAACATGCCCAGAATCTCTTTTGCGGCATCTTTGGCGGCATCCAGAGTCAGATCTCCGCCAATCACAAAGATGACCCGTTCCTGAACCAGATGCTCTGTAAGGAAACGTTTCACATCACTCAAACTCATGGAGGCCACAGAGTCGATACTCCCCTCAGGAGGAAACGCCAGCGGTGTTTCCGGGAACTGCAGCCTCCGCAGCTCATTGGATGCCACCGTGTCGAAATCGCTCTCCTTGCGCTTGAGAGCGCCGATGGTGATCGCCTTGATTTTTTCAAGTGCCTCATCCGTCGTATTCGGGTCTGCAAGCAGCGCGCCAAGCATTCCTACGCCTTCATGAAACTGCTCTTTGAGACAACTCAGTTCGGCTACCATCGTCTCCGTTCCGGTATGAACGCTTAGATGAATCGCTTTTTGCTCCAGTGCCTCTG
Source organism: Sulfurimonadaceae bacterium (assembly GCA_050305515.1). Taxonomy (GTDB): domain Bacteria; phylum Campylobacterota; class Campylobacteria; order Campylobacterales; family Sulfurimonadaceae; genus JAFGUB01. The sequence goes on along the minus strand of JBNLFL010000040.1, from coordinate 172,873 downwards.
CAAAAGCACTTGAACCCATGGTTTTGGTGCCTTCGTTCAGAATCTGGGAACTGAGCCGCGAGAGGCCCGAAAGGTTACCGTCTTCAATATGGCCGCTGTTGCGAAAAACCACTTGCATCGATGCAATAGGAAGCCGTGTTTCCTGCTCGAAAATAAGCGGTACGCTCACGCTCCCCACCTGCAGAGTTTCAAAAGTTGCTGCCATAATCACCTGTCCCAGTAGTAAAATAGCCGCTACAAGACGCATCAGGCAAAGAGCTCCAGCGTCTCGTAAGCGGTGTTGCGAATCGCTGGGGTTTCCCCAACGTCGCGAATCAAACGGATCATCTCCTCTTTGGCCATACGAAAGCCCGCACCGGCGGAACGGACAACGTTCTCTTCCATCATGGTCGAGCCCAGATCGTTCGCTCCGAAAAGCAGTGCCATCTGCCCGATGTAAGGCCCCTGCGTTACCCAGGAGCTCTGAATATTGGGAACATTATCCAAAAAGAGGCGTGATACCGCCAGCAGTCTCAGATAGCGGTTCGATGAGGGTTTTTCCATATCGGGAAACTCTTCAAGAAGCTGCGTGTTGGCTCCCTGAAACGACCACATGATAAACGCTCTGAAGCCCTGGGTCTCATCCTGAAGACGTCGAATCATCTCCCAGTGCTCGATAATCTCTTCATCGGTTTCGACCGTACCGTACATCATTGTCGCTGTCGATTTGATGCCAAGCTTGTGAGCCTGACGATGAATGTCGAGCCACACTTCCGAATCAATCTTCTTGGGTGCGATGATATCGCGGACGCGATCGCTGAGAATCTCGGCTCCGGCACCCGGAATGGATGCAAGCCCCTTTACATGTAAACGCTGCAAAACTTCACTGACACTGATACGGGAAACTTTGGCGATATAATCAATTTCAATAGCAGAAAAACCGTGGATGGTAATCGTGGGATATTTGGTATGAATATGCTCCACCAGATCCTCATACCACTCGATTTTGAGCTTGGGGTGTACACCGCCTTGAAACAGTATCTGCGTACCGCCGATTTCAAGCAGCTCATCGATCTTCTGATCGATCTCCTCAAATGTCAGGACGTAGGCATCATCATCTTTGCCTTGACGATAGAAAGCACAAAATTTGCAATCGACCCAGCAGACATTGGTGTAGTTGATATTACGGTCTACGACAAAGGTTGTGATCCCTTTGGGATGCAGCGCTTTTTTACGTGCACTTGCCATAAGACCGAGTTCTTTGAGGTCAGCATGACGAATGAGATCGAGTGCAGCCTCTTTGCTCAGACGCTCCATCACCGCTCCTTTATTGCGTGCGCTCACTCCGCCTCACCGTCTTTGGAGATGGCATCAAGCACACCGTTGATAAATTTTGGGGACTGTTCCGTCCCGAACGCTTTGGTCACCTCAATGGCTTCATTAATAACCACGGCGGCATCAAGTTTGGAGAACATGATTTCATAGGCTCCCAGACGCAGTGTCGCACGCTCGATGGAGCCAAGTCGCTCAAAATCCCACTCTTTGAGATGTTTGATGATGGCCGTATCGATCGCTTCAAGATGCGCCATGACCCCGGAAAAAAGATTCAGGGCGAAATCTTTTTGCCTGTTACGGATCTTTTTATCTTCCAGAATCTCATCCGTATGATTGGCGATATCGCCGTTTCCAAGGTCAAAAGCATACAGCAGGCTGACAACCGCCATACGGGCATGGTGTCGTGTCGCCATTACGCTTCGATCGCTTTATAGAGATTCATCATTTCAATCACGGTCGTCATCGCTTCGAATCCTTTGTTGCCGGCTTTGGTTCCCGCACGTTCGATCGCCTGTTCGATTGTATCGGTCGTCAATAGACCAAATGCAACCGGCTTGCCGCTTTTGAGTGCCGCCGATGCAATGCCCTTGGTCGCTTCTGCGGCAATATAGTCAAAATGGGGCGTTGAACCGCGAATGACGGCACCGAGCGCACAGATTCCGTCATACTTTCCTGTATTCAGTAAACGTTCCACTACAAGGGGAAGTTCAAACGCGCCGGGAACAAGCACCAGATCAAGATCTGCCTCATCGCCGCCATGACGCAGATAGGCGTCTTTCGCCCCTTCCACCAGGCGGTCGGTGACCAGATGGTTCCATCGGGCATTGACAATGGCAATTTTTCTGCCGTTTTGAACCTGCAGTTTTCCTTCAATGACTTTCATGTTACTCCTTGATGATGTTGCTGATCTCAAACAGCGTATCGCTCAGCGTTTTAAGTTGGTCTAATTTTATCATATTGGGTCCGTCGCTTAACGCCACCGCCGGATCGAAATGGGTTTCAAAGAAAAAGCCGTCCACACCGGTTGCAGCGGCAGCACGTGAGAGATAAGGCACCATGCCGGAATCACCGCCTGTTTTCCCACCTGCGGAGCCGGGCATCTGAACCGAATGGGTTGCATCAAACACCACCGGAGCGAATGCGCGCATGATCGGCAGTGCGCGCATATCGACTACCAGATTACCGTAGCCGAAACTGCTGCCGCGTTCGGTAAGCCAAACACCGTGTTTCCGTGCATTTTCAAAACTCAAATCTTCGCAGCCGCGTGTTTTAAGGACTTTGAGAACCGAATAGCGCATATCATGCGGGTTCATGAACTGCCCTTTTTTGATATTGACAACTGCTTTTGTCTTCGCTGCGGCAACGAGCAGATCGGTCTGACGGCATAAAAATGCAGGAATCTGCAAAACATCCGCTACTTCTGCCACAGCTGCCGCCTGCTGCGTTTCATGAATGTCGGTCAAAATCTTGTACCCGAAATCTGCCTTGACCTTTGCAAGCAGCTTCAGGCCATCATCCAGACCCGGTCCGCGGTAACTCTCCAGCGAAGTACGGTTGGCTTTGTCAAAACTCGCTTTGAAATGGAAATCAAAGCGTTCGTCGTAATGGTAATTTTCAAGCGCTTTTGCAATCTTGAACAGATTGCCCTCACTCTCGATGACACAGGGTCCTGCAATCAAAATCATTGATGCCCTTTTCTTATTTCAACTTATCCAATTTTGGGGTTGGAGTTTTTTCAACTGATTCATCAACGGCATGGTTGAGCTCATTTTTCAATTGTGAATAACTCGTGCCTGTCTCATGCGAATAGTAGGTCCATCCCGTCAACAATGCGAAAATGATTCCCGGCCAGAAGTGACCGTTGCGAAATAACAGGAGCGACGCAAGACCAAATGCACCCAGCATAACGTAATAAAGATTGCCATCCATACCAGAACCTTTTTTCCGCGATTATAGCATTTTATTGCGTCGGCTTGCTTCGGGCAACCAAAATTCCGCTTGCGACTATCAGGATGATACCGATACTGCTCCATCCATCAGGCAAAACATCACCCATCATCAGACCCAAAATGATAGAAAAAACAATATTTGTATAACTTACCGCACCCACAATCCCCGCCTGTGAAGCGCCATAAGCCTTTGTCATATAAAGTTGTGCCCCCGTCGCTAACAGACCCATTACAATCAGATAGATCCATTCAATTCCTGCAGGCATTACAAATGGAGCGAGCAGGAACTCCCATGCTGAAGACACCTGAACATAGGATGCCATCACCATCAACAACAATGGCCCGAGCGTACCCGTCAGCATAAATGAAAGCACAATGGTTCGCGTATCATAGTACTTTTTCAACTCCCTGACAGAGGTATAGGCCAAAGCCGCCCCGACACCGCTAAAAATGCCAAGCCAGTCGGTCAGTTCCAATCCAATGCCAGCAGGTTTGGTAATCAGAACAATGCCCACAAAGCCTGTCATCACCGCTGACCATCCCTTCCATGAAAGTTGCTCTTTTAAAAACATCCATGCAAACAGTGCCGTAAAAATCGGCGAGGTCTTTGAAAATGTCATGGCATCGCCCAGCGGGATATGGGCTATGTTGTAAAAAAATGCAAGCAAGGCGGCAAAACCCATAAATCCTCTAAAAAAGAGAAGCATTGCTCGGCCGCCGACACTTTTGAGAGGATAGCGCAACAACGTAGCAGCAATGAGAACGACACCAAACAGATTTCTGAAAAAGACCACTTCCAATGAGCTGATATGTTCGCTGGCCAATTTGGCGAACGCACCCATAAAGGCAAACAGAAGGGAAGAGAGAAGCATATAGCGTACACCGGCATCCACTGCAGCAAATCGTTCTCTCATCAGCCTCTTCTTTCACGTTTCGCGGATTGTAGCCAAGTTGACATTACACTTGATTTACTCCTTGAATCTATAATCGCACGACAAAGGAGTATCATGACGCAGATTATCATTTTTGCCATACTCGGATATATTTTTTACCGTGTCTATAAGAGTTATCAACGTTTTTCAAAAATTTACTACTCGCAAAAGCAGTTTCAGGATTTTAAAATTACCAAAGAGGCTCTGCATCACAGTGAACTGGGTCTTTTCGTTGCCCTGATGGCAAAAGTGGCCAAGGCTGACGGCAGGGTTCACGAACTCGAGGCCGAACTTGTTAGCAATATGCTGAGTGACATATCCAAAGTTTTTCCCGACCCGCAGACCACCAAAGGCTATCTCAAAGAGATCTTTAATGAAGAAAAAGAGCATGAGAGGAATATTGATGACGTCGCTTCGGCACTCTATGTTCTGATCCGTCGCGACCGTCAAAAACAGCATATGATGCTGATGTTTCTGATAAACCTCGCTTTTGCAGATGGTAATTTTTCACATTCCGAAGAACATCTTATTATGAAGATTGCCACATTCTTACATGTAAGCCAGTCAGAACTTGATACTATGATGGCACGATTTTCACAGATGTATTCCCATGCAACGACACAAAGTTCGCTTGATGAGGCTTACAAACTCTTACATGTAAACTCCGATGCGAGCATGGATGAGATAAAAAAAGCATACAGAAAAGCGGTCAAAGAGAACCATCCCGACCTAATCAAGGCTCAGGGTGCCGATGATGCGTATATTGAAGAAGCAACCAGGAGGGTACAGCAGATCAATGCTGCTTATGAAATGATAAAAAAAGCCAAAGGTTAAAAGCGCAGACTGTTTTTGTTACCCGGTTTTTCAATCTGTACGCGTTTTCGAAGTACAAAGAGCCGATCGCCGGAACGCTTGTCGAGTACTTTAACAAAACGTGTTTTTTCCGTTGCGGCATCTGCATCAACAGTTTCGATCTGGCTTGAGGGAGAGAGAACCTTACAACCGTTGGCAATGGCATACTGATTGAGTGCCATGATGTCATCAGCGAGTTCTGCAGCTTTTTCAATATTGGCAATATCCGGGCACGCAAGAGATTGTACAAGAATCTGATCAGCGCCAAGTAAAACTGGCGCCAGACTCACTGTGAAAGCAAGTAAACGTTTACGCATCAATCAACGTAAAATTTGAAGATCATACTGGCATAAACATTGATCATATGATCAATATTATAAGTGCGTGTCATCGTTTCGCCGCTAGTCGCGTCAATGTAAAGCTGTGTATTTGAAGCATTGATGTTCATGAAACGCGCACCGATTTCAAGCCCCAGGAGTTCATGGATTGCATAATTGAATCCGATATCACCGCCATAGTAGGCATTTGAGACTTCGTAGGATTTTCCAATGTCATCATCTGCAAATTTCATATTGATCAATCCGCCGTTAATACCCAAGAAGAGGTTGAAATCATGCGTGAAGTTGATCAGATACTGCAAACTTCCTCCGATAGAGTTCGCATAGTCAAATGCACCTGTAACATGGTAATAACGCCCATCAATGAAAACACGGTAGTCTTCATTTTCCGCACCGATTTTAAGCCCCAGCATACCAAAATCTTCGGTGCTGTTGTTACGTCCGATATTGACATCATCCGCGCTGTATTCAAACTGTCCGTAACCGGTTTCGATTCCGACGAGTGATTTTGATGTTCCGTCATAGGCATTTAACCCACAAATCATTAGAGCCAGTATTAAAACTTTTTTCATTTTCTCTCCTTACTGAATTTCATTTCTGATGACCGGTGTAATTGTGATAGTACCGCCTTCCGCCGAAGAATTATAGTCGAATCCTACCCACGCTTGACCAGGTATATCTGAAGAACAATTAGTAACAGCAGAATGTATTTCATTAGAGACTTGCACATCCCCGGTAGCTTCCAAATTCGACAAAAAATTAGCGTTGAAATATGGTTGACGATTAACGCCGCTTTGGCTTATGTAAATTGTTTTGTGGCCTGAAGCATATTTTGGAATTGTTATCAAAAATGTTGCCAATCCATTACCCTGAAGTGTAAACTTTCGACCCGTACCAACTCTGCCAGTCGAATCATCTTCGTTTTTGTAACCAACAATATTCACCCACAGAACAATATCTTTTCCAACCAGATACGGGCGATATGCCATGTCAATCAGTGCTCTGCCTTTTTCATCCAACTGATTAGAACCGTCTGAAATAGTGACTGTAGCATTTTCTTTGGCACCAATTTCACATGTTCTAACACGTTGGTTATTTCCAATCGCAAATCCAAGGCCGCTACGATTGGCACCGTTGTATTCATCTACAAGATTTAATACACTTGTTGAGACATAGTTAAAATCCCATTTTCCGCCTGCATCATAATGATACTCTGGAGGGATAATGGCTAGCTTATAGTCTCCGGACTGACCTACTAGGTTCCCCAAAATTGGATTAGTTGTTGTAAATTGGTCATTGGTTGTATTAATACTACCGGTTGTCGTCCCATTAGGCTGAAAGTAAATGTGATTACTAGGATTATACGGATCACCGGCATTCAAAGTAGCAAAGCCTACGATTGCTCCAACAGAGATACCCGGTTGTGTATTGATCGGATTGCCGTATTCGTCTGCAACAGTAACTACGAAATGTTCTGTAAATTCAGAGTATGCCTGATCAAAATCAGTTGTTGTATAGTTAATACTGATCGAGGTCGGCGGTCCAGAGAAAACTACAATATTGAACACTTTCTCTAGTGTCTGTATATCACCATTAACATCTCGGAACACAACAGAGATTTTTAATGGAATCAAGCCGGAAACCTGACCAGTTTGAATTCTAAACACTATATTTTTTTCATTGTTTTTTGTCAACGTATCTGAAGCACTGCCATCGGTATCAAGAATATCAGCCAAATCAGTATTCAGATTAGAAACCGTATAGTTTCCTTCGCTAATCTCATTTCCATTCTCATCCGTTACTTTGGCAGTAAATGCCTTGATTGTTTCAAGTCCCATACTTAAATTGCCATCAGAAGGAAGCAGATTTAGTTCATATGTTGTGATGACGATCTGATTCGGGTCAGGATTCATGGTGACATTCAAAGTACTTTGTGCAGAACTTCCGGCACTGTCATGATAAAAGACAAAGGGAAACGTATCACTTCTTCCTGCTATGTTACTAGGAGCATTATAGGTAAAATCGGCAATACCATTGACACAAGGCACAATCAGTTCTGAAAAATACCCGACATCTGTTCCACTTACCGCTACATCAGGAAATTGTATTTTTACATTACCTCCATCAAACGGATTGTTGTCTACACCATAAACACGAATGCGAATGTTAACAACCTCACTATTTTTAGTGATGTTAATATCACTTCCATTTAAAATCACCAAGGTATCTGCGACAGGATTGGCTGCATCAATTTGAGGAACATAACTGACCTTCATATGAGTTGAAACGCCACTGTCGCTTGTAAAAATAAAAATTTGGTCTGCCTGATTGACAAGTGGGTCAGGCGGATTAAACGTGAATGTGGCGATACCGTTTTTACCGACATTTACTTGTGTTTCTTTGAAAGATCCAATATTACCCACTGCATTTTGCGGTCGAACGGAAACAGATCCTGATTGCGCATATGCTCCGACAGAAGTAAAAGCTGCAACATTGACTGGAATTGATTTAGTATTATTGGCAGTGATGTTTCTATCGACTACCAACGTAGCAATCGGCGTAGTGCTTTCACCGGCAGGCGGTACAAAATTGACACGCCACGTTGTGTAATATTGAGGGTAATCTTTCAACTTAAATATAAATTGCCCATAACCTGAACTTAATGGAGAGGGACCTGTGTATTGAAATGAAGCAATTCCTCCATCTCCGATTGGTGCTTCTGCTTTATCGAAGTAGCCAGCTGTAGCTCCTGATGCATTATAAACTTCAATAAAACCTTCCGTAACTGCTTTGCCCGACAAATCTGTAACAAGAACAGTAACTGGCAAAGACCCACCAGCTGAAACAATGGTGCCAGTGTAGGGAGAAACTGAAAGTTTTACCGTGCCTACCGTTGCGCTGGTAAAACTCACACTAAAGACCTGACACACACTCGTATTGACTTTGTCACAAACCTGAAATTGAACAGGGGAAGCGCTGGCAGCGTTAATTAAATCAACAGGAGGCGTATAAGTGAATGTTCCAATCCCTTTAGTGATAACAGCTTCACTATTTGTGCTCCCTACATCGACACTACCTGCATTTGTAAGCTGTTTTATTCCTACTTTACCGTTGGCTACATAACTGCCATCACTGTTTTTGGCTGTTACTTTAATCTCTTTCGTATCAGAGGAACTGGTAACTGAAAAGTTATAACTTGAAAGCGTAAATGAAGCAATTGGGTCCCCGCCAGCAGTATCAATCGTCGTATCAAAAAGAATGTGCACCGTTGTTGAAATCGAAGTGTCGCTCTGGGAATAAAATTTAAAACTGGTACCAGTATTGCCTGCATCAATCTGTGCCTGAAGGTCTTTGGGAGCGATATAAGTAAATTTGGCAATGCCAGTACTTTCCATAACTGCGGTTGTGGCTGTTAAATCACCACTGTTTGAACTATCTGGATCAAGATAAACAGCAACGACCGTATCTCCAGATGCCAAAGTATTACTCTTGGTAAGTCCACGGATTTCAATATCTACGGTTCCGCCGGAAACACTCGCTATTTTTTCACTGCCACCTTTCACTGACATAGACGCTATCGCAGTTGTTGCATTACCATCAGGGACTACCGGCGCCGTACTCGGCAGTGTCTGCGAGTTATTGCTTCCGCAGCCGGAAAAGAGAAAGAGTGCAAGGAGAAAAACACCCAACTTCATAACAAAAGCGTTTATGTTCATAACATCAACCTTCATATTTTTGTTGTACCAACCCTCAAACATGCCATAACATACTCGCAGCTTGGTACCTTAAGACTTCATATTAACTGAAAAACACCAATACAGGTGTTTACAACACCAGACAATAAAAGAGTTCAATAGTAGCACAAAATCGGCATACAGCGCAAATATATTAAACTTTTTTCAGCAAATCGCGGGCACAGACGACTCCGCTGCTGAAAGCCCACTGAAAATTATACCCTCCGAGTTCACCTGTGACATCACTCACTTCCCCAATAAAATAAAGCCCCTGACATCTGATACTCTGCATTGAATCCGCTTCAATCTCTGAAGTGACAACACCTCCGCGACACGCTTCAGCTTTACTGAAGCCAAAATTTCCGGCAGGTGCCATTTTATAATGATGCAGCATTTCAAGGTTCGCAACTGTTTGAGGCGAGAGCTTGTTACAGGGTGCATCCTGAATGCTGAGTGCCTCCATGAATGCTTTCATAAAGCGACGTGGCAGGGGAATGGCCGAGCTGATCTGTTTTTTTGTCCCTTTGCAAAGTGTGTTTACATGTAATGCCGGAAGAAAATCGATTTCTATTTCTCCCTTGTGCCAATAGAGCGATGCGCTCAGCACCGCCGGTCCGCTGATGCCCTTGTGTGCAAACAGCAGATCTTCTTCAAGCGTTTTATCGCCCACCCGAATGCGCACCGGCATGGAGATGCCGCTGAGCGCTTTCATCCAGAACTGCTCACGCTGGAGCGTCAGCCCCGCAAGAACCGGATGAAACGGCGTTACCGTATGCCCAAAGGAGCGCGCAATCTCAAGCCCGACACTGCTGGCTCCAATGCTTTGATAACTCGCCCCACCCGTTGCAACCACAACATTTTTTGCACGATAGACCCCGTTCTGCGTTGTCACTTCAAACTCTACATCACGCGTTACATGTAATATTTTCTGACCGAGCAGCATGGTTGTTTTGGATGAGAGACGTCTGAGAATACCGATAATCTCCTCCGAACTCTCCGGACAGAAGTAATAGCGCTCTTTGCGTATGACAGGTTTGAGCCCTTGCTGCAGCAGAAATTTGAGCAGGTCCTCCTTTGAAAATGCCTCCAGAACGCTGCGCACAAACGCCTCATCACCCAGATAATGCGACGCATCCACCACAACATTGGTGATATTGCACTTGCCCCCGCCGGAAATACGCAGTTTTCTTGCCGGCTGATCATTTCCTTCGAGAATCCCTACCCGCAGATCACTATTACGGTTCAACTCCGCGGCGCACATCAAGCCTGCCGCACCGCCCCCGAGTATCAATACATCAAACTGCTTCACATCGCCTCTTTGCTATAATGACGCCATTATAACAGGGAACGCATTCATGCAAAAAAAACTCCACGTCGTCTCACTGGGATGTACGAAAAATCTTGTCGATACCGAAGTGATGATGGGCCGGCTGCAAAACTATGAGCTCACCGATAATTCGCACGAAGCCGATGTCATCATCGTCAACACCTGCGGGTTTATCGATGCTGCCAAAGCAGAATCGCTCAATACCGTGATGAATCTCGATGCCTCACGCAAGGACGATTCCGTGCTGGTGATGGCCGGCTGTCTGAGCGAACGCTATAAAGAGGAGCTCTCTCAGGAGCTGAGCGAGGTCGACATTTTCACAGGAGTCGGGGATTATGACAAAATTGACCAGCTTCTGGCTGAAAAACAGAGCCGTTTCACCGAACAGGTCTATCTTATTGACGGCGAAGAGCGGGTGGTCACCGGTTCAAACTACCACGCCTATATCAAAATCTCCGAAGGGTGCAACCAGAGCTGCAGCTTCTGCGCGATTCCCTCTTTTAAAGGAAAACTTCATTCGCGCGATCTCGACTCGGTGGCACGGGAAGTTGAAAAACTGGTTGCCAGAGGCTATTACGATTTCAGCTTTATCTCCCAGGACTCCAGCTCCTATCTGCGTGATCAGAATATCAAAGACGGTCTGATTCACCTCATCAAACGCATCGAGCTCATCGAGGGTGTCAAAAGTGCGCGTATTCTCTATCTCTATCCATCGACGACAAGCATGAAGCTGCTTGAAACCATCGCCGCATCACGGATGTTCCACAACTACTTCGACATGCCCGTTCAGCACATCAACGACGAGATGCTCAAAATGATGAAACGCGGTTTCGGCAAGGAAAAAACACTGGAGCAATTGCGCTACATGCGTTCACTCCCAAACAGTTTCGTCCGCACCAGCTTCATTGTCGGCCATCCCGGCGAGAGTGAAGCGATGTTTGAAGAGCTGTGCGCGTTTACAAAATCATTCGGTTTTGACCGCGTCAATGTTTTTGCCTACTCCAATGAGGAGGGAACAGCCGCCTGTGATATGGCCGAACACATTGACGAAGAGATCATAGAAAAACGTGCCGAGATTCTTGGAGAGATTGCCGCCGAAGTCGAAATAGCGAGTCTTGAGAAGCTTGTCGGCACCGAGATTTTTGTCATCATCGACAATGAGAGTGACGAGCATGAGTTTCTTCTCAGCGCACGCGCACTCAACTGGGCACCGGATATCGACGGCGAAATTTACATCAACGACAATGAACGTGAAGCGCCTCTGGAATTTGGTGTCATCTACACGGCCCGCATTACCGAGCGCGCCGGCAACAGACTGCTGGGCTGCGTGATTGCTTGATCCTCTAGTCTTTGAACATCTTGAAAAGGGCAGACATCTGCTTGCTTTTTCCGGCGGCAGCGATTCAACCGCCCTCTTCCACCTGCTTCGTGCTGCCGGAATTGACTTTGACATCGCCCATGTCAATTACCGGACAAGAGACACAAGCGAGCAGGAAGCCCAAGCCGCAAGAACACTCGCAGCCGCACATCAAAGAGCATGCCATAGCCACAGCGTGAGACTCCCCGATGAGAACTTCGAAGCCAATGCCCGAAAAGTGCGTTATGATTTTTTTGAATCACTCATTCGCATTCACGGCTATAAAAGCCTTTTGACTGCCCATCACCTTGGAGATCGTCTCGAATGGTTCTTGATGCAGCTTGCCAAAGGAGCCGGTCTGTATGAGCTTGTCGGTATGCAGCGCATGGAAGCGCGTGAAGGCTATCTGCTGCTGCGTCCGCTTTTACATGTAAGCAAAGCAACGCTTCAGGAATACCTTCATGCCAACGGGTACCACTGGTTCGAAGACCTGAGTAACAACGATCCCGCTTATCTTCGCAACCATTTCCGGCACGAATTCGCCGCACCGCTTCTTGAAATGTATGAAGAGGGAATCTCGCGAAGTTTTCGGTATCTGGATGAAGATGCCGCATTTGTTTTGCCGGAACTGCATCACTGTAACGAACTGACCTTTTTTAAAACATTGCAGGAGAAGCGGCGCAACGCGGTTGTGATTGACCGCATTCTGAAAAAACGCGGCTTTTTGATGCGCCGGGGAGATAAAGAGGCATTGAAGTCAGAAACGCAACACGTTGTAGGCCGACAATGGGTTGTCACAACAGGAACCGCCGTTACATGTATTGCACCCTACCGCAGCCATACCATGCCAAAACCGTTTAAAGAAGCGTGCCGTTTGTTGGGAGTATCGCCGAAACTGCGGCCTTATCTTTACGAAGATGCCGAAGCGTTCGCATCGCTGGAATCTTTTTTACGCAGTGTATAGACTTCCATACTGAAGCTCGAACGGATCATTTCGCCTTCACGCTCGAAATGGATGGGAAAATTGACATTGATAATCCATTCGCTCTTATTGATCTGATCCAGAAAATCGTAAAACACCTGCGGAGAGTCGATGCGGGATGTGGTATTGACTTCAAAAAGTGCAAAATCGGTTGCATTATGCTCAAGCGGCATCATGGGCGTGAGGCTCAAAGCATCAAATCGGTTTTGATAGAGTGCAATAAAACGTTTCGGGTTAAAATCGTTTTCAAATGCTTCGATCACATGCTTGTTGTCTGATCGCATCTGCTGCAACTGTGTGTGCGTCTCATCATACCACTGCTGATACTCCTGCTCTTTGGCGAACTCTTTTTTCATGGCTATTCGCTCAAGCCGGTACTCTTTTCCCTTGGGAATCAAAAAGAGAAATGAAAACAGAAAGACAATGATCAACAACACCAATGCAATGACCAGCACATAAAGTGTCTGACGCGACATATTCAGCTTCACAGCTCTTCCTCATCGAGATAGTTGGTTGAAACAAAACGGAACCAACCGTTTTCCAGCGGATAAAAGCTGCTGTAGCTGCGATGAAAAATCGAGCGCAGCGGTGCGTGCAGCATAAACTCGTACACATCCTTGTTTGGAGTGACCCCATAGAGAATCAACGCATTTTTTTGCATGTTGGCCTGTGTCAGTGTTATCCGCTCGGGAACCAGATCGAAAAGATTTTTAATGCTCTCTTTCAGCACGGTATTGGCGGTAAAAACCTGCTCGCTGCGGGTCCGCTCTTTGTTAATAAAGGCGATCTCCGTATCAAACGCCGCAATCTCCTTCTCCATCTGTGCAATGTGCATCCGGCTCTGCTCCCGTTTTTGCCCATAGCTGTAGCTTTTGTAGGAGAGAAATCCGTAGGTCGAAACCAGCATCAACAGCGTTATACCAAAGAAGAAGAAGACCAGCCACAGTTCCGGCGTCACCAGAGTTTTACGCCGTGCTCTGGTAAAACTATGACGCATGGTTTACCTCATCTTGAATGAGCTGCATCACTTCTCTGCTCAGATCAATACGGCGCACTATCGGTGTAACAAACAGCTCTTCTTCAATGTAGAGCTTCAAATCACTGCTGATGCCAACGGCGTCTGCAATAAAAATCGTTTCAATGAAGTCCTGCCGGAAATGTTCGTTATGGTAATATTCAGCCAAAACATTCTGAATAATGGTAAAACGGTGATAGTCAAGGTTAAATCCCTCCTGATCCTGAGCCGTTTCGGGTTCTGCCGCAACCGGTACGACAGGAACGTCATCTTCCTCTTCGGAAAAATCCGCAAAACTCTCGATACTGTCAATATCATCAAGTTCTTCAATATCATCCAGACTCTCAATATCATCGAGCGCATCAAAATCATCCAGAATGTCAATCTCGTCCATATCAATCGCTTCATGAGCTGCTGCCCCTTCAGCATGGTTGTCAAAAGAGAAACCTTCATTCGCACTCTCCTGAAGCAGTGCGATCTCTTCTGCATCCGTAGTCACGAATTTGGCGAATTCAAGCTGCTCGCTCGAAAAAACGGCAATAGCGACACTCTCTTCCTGAATCAGAACATACAGAGCCCAAACATTATGCATCTTGTCGGTAAAAAACTTTTGCAGCACCGTGAACGGAGAAAACACATAATCGATGCCGTACGCCTGATGGCGCTGTTGCAGATGATCTAGCTCTCCTTTGGAACTGTAAAGGGACCAACGTTCATTCATACAGAGTGTGACACTGAGACTGACATCAGCCAGATCGCGCATTTTCGTTTTATCGCAACTTGGCAAAGCACCCTGATCGGGTACGGTGTTGAGCAGGCCGATATAAAAATAGGGGGAGTCGCTGATCAGATCGAGGATGTAGCGCTCCAGAGCTTTTTGAGAATCAAAACGCTGCTGGAGCGGTTCGCTGTTTTTTCCTCGTGAACGGATGATGACGGAAACATCTTTAAAGCTGCCCTGATCAACGATAGCAATATAGATCGTTGCATAAAGAAGATCAATCAGGCTTGTTAGCTTCACTATTTTCCTTACAAAGAGGATGGGCTTTGACGTAATTTTCCAATTTCAAGGCAGACCCGAGTTTTGTATAGATCTGCGTTGTTGCCATAGAAGCATGCCCCAGCAATTCACTGACGTCGGCAATTCTCGCATGATGTGCCAGCAGTTCCGTTGCATAGGCATGACGCAGTTGGTGCGGCGTCACCTTCATACCGGATTTTTCAAACAGCTTCGAAAGCATATATCTTAAACTATTTTCGCTTAATTTTGCACCCCGACGTTCAAAAAGAAAGCGCCGCGGAGATTCCTGCTCGCGATACACGCGGATCATATCCGAGACGGATTCGAGCAGCGGAACCTCCCGTTCCTTCTGACCCTTTCCCATAACCCTGACCCATGAAGTACCGATCTGTTCAAGCTTCAAGCCGGAGAGTTCGCTGATGCGCAATCCCAGCGTATAGAGCAGCAAAACAATTAAACGCTCTTGCAGATCCGCCCCTTCAAGCGCTTTCATAATATGTTCGTGGGCAATCGGCTTGGGCAGTGTTTTGGGTACTTTGACACTCTCATCGGCGCGTAAAACGACGGCAATGCCCTCTTTTTTCATGTAGGCGGTAAAACTGCGAATGGCACTGAGCTTTTTGGCAATGGTTTTGGCTTTGAGTCCTGCGATACGGACCCGAAACGGCATCAGATTGATCCGCAGGATGCCTTCATCTTCCTGAATATCGCTGTAAGTCAGCATCTCGCCGATCGCTTCGTCATAGCTTTTAAGCGTCAGATCCGAGTAGCCCCGGATGTCTCCAAGATAATCCAGAAAATCGGATCTAGCCTTTTTTAGCAATTTTTTCATGGAGCTTCTGAAACTTCTCATGATAGGATGCGGCTTCTTCCACCAAAGCGGCATCGGTCACAACCGTAGCGGAGATCTTGACATAGGAGTCCATCATCACCTCACAGATCAGCTTGACTTTCGCACGATCGGCGCTATTCACACCTTCGCCGCTGGCAATGGCTGAAATCTGCTGCATGTATTTTTTTGATTCCTCGATATAGGTAACGAACTTCATGGCGGTCTGGGATTGTGTCATGATTGTTGAGGCCATACGGTTGTAAGGGTTGAGTTCAAACGCCTCCGTCGCCAGCACTTCCGCCTGACGATACTCCCCTAAGGTGTAATAGAACTTGGCTTCAAGCGAACGCTCATACGAGGGATTGAAAAGAAAATACCCAATCGTCAGGACGACGACTCCGGCCGTAAAGAGATACCAGCTATTCCATCGCATAACGCATCAACTCCTCTTTCACCCGTGCTCGCGCGGCTTCGAGTTCCATACCTTCGAGTGCTATCGGTTCGGAGGCATAAAAATCGAGTGTGGCAAAAGGCTTCGGTATCGTAAAGCGGTCCCAGCTTGAAAGCTGCCAGTAGCGTGAGGGAACACAGCTGTAGACCACGACATCGACCCCGGCTTTTTGCGACATCACTACCACACCGTCCGCAACTTCATGGCGTGGTCCTTTGGGACCATCGGGTGTAATACCGATATCATACCCTTCTTTGAGGCTTTTAATTCCCTGGATCAACACTTTTGCCGCGCTGCGGTTGGAAGAGCCGTGAATCGTTCCCAGTTTGAAATAGCGCATGACGCCGGCAATGATCTGCCCGTCAAAATGGTCGCTGATGACAACATTGGCCTTTGGGATTTTGCGAAACTGATAATAAAGATACGGCTGCATCAGAAGGTCGCCATGCCAAAAGGCAAAGATAACCGGCTTGTCGCTTATGGCAGATGCCACATGGAAATTTTTTTTACATGTAAGGTAGATAAAACGGATCAGCAGGGTACCGATCGGCGGAACGATCCAGAGCGAGAGCTGGCGCAGCAGTCGCTTTTTGAACCGTTGCATCAGACCAGCTCGGCCTCATAAGAGAGTCGTGAGGTGTGTGTGATCCGGACGCGGCGCAACGTTCCAAGCAGTTCTTCGGAACCCTTGACCTTTACCAGAAGGTTATTGTCACTGCGCCCCGAAACGGTGCCGTTCTCTTTGAGCTCTTCAAAGTAGACCTCAACCTCCCTGCCCAGCATCCGGCTGCTGCGTCGGTCCAAAATGGCATTGTGGTAATCCTGAAGATGTGCCAGACGGCGTGATGCGAGTTCGGAATCGACGACATTCTCATACGCGGCTGCTTCCGTATGCGGACGCGGCGAGTATTTGAAGCTGAACACCTGATCAAACTCCACGGCGCTGACGACTTCAAGCGTATCGAGAAAGTCGCTCTCGCTCTCGCCGGGAAAGCCGATGATGATATCCGTACTGATACTAACCGAAGGAATCAGTTCACGCAGTTTCGCGGCACGATTGAGAAACCACTCTTTGGAATAGCCCCGCTTCATTTTTTTCAGCAGCTCCGTCGAACCCGACTGCAGCGGCATGTGCATCGACTTGCAGATTTTAGGATTGCGGGCGAACTCTTCAAGAAACTCATCATCCATATGCAGCGGATGCGGTGACGTAAACCGGATGCGTTCAAGCCCCGCTACGGCACTGACGCGCCTGAGCAGTTCGGTAAAATTGATCTTCTCGTGCTCACCCGAAAAACGGCGCCCGTAGTTGTTGACATTCTGCCCGAGCAGAAACACCTCTTTGGCACCGCGCTCAACACTTTTTTTCGCTTCGGCGACAATCAGATCTGAGGGGATGGAGATC
This sequence comes from Sulfurimonadaceae bacterium, assembly GCA_050305515.1. Taxonomy (GTDB): domain Bacteria; phylum Campylobacterota; class Campylobacteria; order Campylobacterales; family Sulfurimonadaceae; genus JAFGUB01. The sequence goes on along the minus strand of JBNLFL010000040.1, from coordinate 155,364 downwards.
TCTTCACCACGGGTATGGGGCACAATGCAGAAGGTACACTGCTTGTCACATCCGATGGAAATGTTGATAAACGATTTATAGGGGCTGGAGCGGAAATCCTTGAAGGCATACTGCGATTCGTCGTAGTTGATCTCTGTCTCTACTGCCTTGTCCCGATGGATGACATCGGTAATCTTCGAAACGTTTCGGGCACCCAGAACAAAGTTCACATAGGGGGCACGGGTGATGATATCCTTGCCGAGATGCGACGCGGTACATCCGGCCACACCAATTTTGGCTCCGGGCTTTTTGATTTTGTTGAATGCCCCCAGTTCAGAGAAAAGCTTGTGAACCGGTTTTTCCCTTACCGAGCAGGTGTTGATGATGATCAGATCAGCATCGGCAGAATCGGTCGTGAGTTCATAGGCTTCTTTGTCGGAGAGCTCGGCGATCATATGCTCCGAGTCGCGCACGTTCATCGCGCAGCCAAGTGTCTCGATAAAGAGCTTCTTGGCCATCAGAGAATGTGCACCTCATACATGTACTCATTGTCAGAGAGTCCGAAACGGACTTCCCGCATGTAGAAACTTTTCCCCTCATTTTCATAATGGTCCTGAAGTTCGAGCAAATCTTTGTGAGAATTTTCACGATCAAAATACAGAATGGTCGAGTCATTTTTTGCAAGCAGCTCGTCAATTTTTTCGATTTCAATCTTTTTTGGTTTGGCAGTCGGTTCAGTCCGTGCGATTTTAAGTTCCATAAGGTTCCTTGAGTTGCAGGGTTTTTTACATGGCACCCTGAAGTAAATGGGCTGCATTATAGCCAAGCACGCGTTAAGTTCGACTAAAAGTTTACATGTAACGCCGCTTATGCTACAATGTCACTCTTCATAAAATTGACTCCCCCAAACAGCCATTTTTTTTATGAAAACGACGTCTTAACCGGAAGGAATAGCTATGGAACATATTTTGGACATCATTGATTCAATCGCCCATGAAAAGGGTCTGACCCCGGAACAGGTACAAGAAGGTATCAAAACAGCCTTTATTCAAACTGCCAAACGGGTCATTAATCCCCATTACGATTTTGAAGCTGAAATCGATTCAAAACGTAAAATTGTCAAGATCTATCAGATGATCACCGTAGTAGCGGATGATGCGCCTGAACTGAGCGGCGAAGAGGCTGAAGCCTACATGCCGCTAAGCGAAGCCAAAAACAATGATGACGAAATAGAGATCGGCGACCAGTTCCAGATCGAGCATGATCTTGAAACCTATGGCCGTACCGCCGCCATGACGCTCCACCGTGAAATTGAATATCATATCCAGCGTCTCGTTGAAGATGAACTCTACAACAAGTACAAAAGTAAAATCGGTACGATTGCAACCGGTCGTGTCACGCGGATCGATCCGGATCAGAACACTTATATCGAAATGGATGAAGTGCGCGCGATTCTTCCCATGAAAAGTCGTATCAAAGGGGAGCATTTCAAAGTCGGTGACGTGGTTCAGGCTGTTGTCAGACGCGTTCATATTGACAAGCAAAACGGCATCCAGATTGAACTTTCCCGAACATCACCGAAATTTCTTGAAGAACTTCTGGCTCTGGAAGTCCCCGAAATCAAAGACGGAGCGGTCATTATTGAACGTTCCGCACGGATTCCGGGCGAGCGTGCCAAAATTGCACTTTATACGACCCACCCTAAAGTAGACCCTATCGGTGCCACAGTCGGTGTCAAGGGCGTGCGTATCAATGCAGTCAGCGAAGAGCTTTGCGGCGAGAGTATCGACTGTATCGAGTACACCACGGTTCCGGAACTTTTCATTGCCCGCGTGATGTCTCCGGCCATTATCTCAAGTGTGCGTATTGAAGAGACTGCCGAGGGTGAAACACCCAAAGCCATCGTTACCCTTCCAAGCGATCAGAAATCAAAGGCCATCGGAAAAAGCGGCATCAACATCCGCCTGGCGTCGATGATCTCGGGCTATGACATTGAACTGATCGAGCAAGACGGTGCCCACACAACGACACAGGAAGAGAAGAAAGAAGATATCTCCTCCCTGCAGGCACTGTTTAACTAACTTTTTTCATCCTTACATGTAAGCGCTACCGCTTCATGTAGGGGTTCAACCGCAACAACAGCAGATCCGCACTCATATTTCCAAACAGCGTCAACAGCGCGGTCACACTCAAAATGCCCATAATCACGGGGTAATCGCGACTGAGTGCACTCAGATAAAAGAGCTGTCCCATCCCTTCAATTCCAAAAATAGCTTCCAGTATGACGCTTCCGCCAATGAGTCCCGGGAGTGAGAGCCCCAGCAGTGTAATGACCGGGGGCATCAAATTGGGAAGAATATAGCGTCGCAGCAGCATCACTCCCGCTACACCCCGAGAACGTGCAAAAAAAAGATAGTCGCTTTTAAGAATTTCGAGTGTCAAAGAGCGTATGTAAACCGTCATGCTTCCGAGTGAGACAAAGATCATCACGCCTACCGGAAGTACGAGGTGATACGCCATGTCGAGATAGTAGGCAAACCCCGTTTTGGGTTCAATGGAATGCAACCCCGCAATAGGCAGCCAACCCAGGGACATACTGAAAACGAGAATCAGCAACAGTGCCAGATAAAACGAGGGCATCGCAAATGAGATCAAAGAGAGCTGGCGAATCAGGAGATCACTTCTGGTTTCGTGCGCCAGGGCGGCCTTGATACCAAGATAGATGGAGATGACAAAAACAAAAAGCATTGCTGTGACATTCATAATCAGCGTAATGGGAAGGCGCTTGGCAATCTCATCGATGACACTCTGTCCACTCACAAAAGAGACTCCAAAATCAAGCTGTATGAAGCTGAGCAGCCATCCTGTATACTGGGAGAGCAGCGGTTTGTCAAGACCGTAAACAGCTTTGAGTTTTGCAATCGCCTCCGGGGTCATGTTGGGATTGAGTTCACCGGCTGAAAGAAAAGAGTTCGGGGCAGCATTAATCGCCACAAATGAGATGAAAGATATCAATAAGAGCATGCCCGCGAGATAAAAGATTTTTTGGAAAAGAAGTCGTGCCAAATCTGCTGCCTTTTTAACAGTGATTATAGCCTAGAGGGAGAAAAATTGACAAATGCCCAAAAGGGCATCTGTATTTCCGTGAAAGGAAAATTAGAAGTTGTAAGTCAGGTAAGCCTGAACCATGTTGATTGCGTCATCAGCAGCTTCAAGATCAGCATTGATGTACGCGAGAGTAACATCAACTGGTCCTACAGAAGTACCAGCAGTGATTGTAAGCTCTGTCATATCGTTGTTGCCTGCATCGTCAGACTGATCTGCCGATGTATAGAAAGCAGCAAGGTCAATTCCGGAAACAGAGCCAGATACTGTGACATTGAACGCAGTTGTATCAGCCTGAGTTACAAAACCGTACATCCACCATGCTTCAGTATACACTTTAGATGCACCTGTAGCAGTCGCTGTGTTGCGTCCTGCCCAGAAATCTTCACCAACCATAGAGTAAGATGCTTTGATTGTAGCAATATCTTTCATTTCATAACCGAGCATTACTGCCAGTACGTCAGAATCAATATCTTTTGCGACTGCACCGTTAAGAGCGTCTTCCTGAATAGTGATACCAGAGTACTGTGCACCAGCCATGATACCGGCCATAGAGAGGTCAGCCTGGAGCCAGTAAGAGTATGCCAGTTGTGTTACATCGTAATACCACGCCTGAAGTGTCAGCATCTCAAGAGAGTTGTTGATAACACCAACTGCATAAGCACCATCAGTACCGTAGGTAGTGAATTTCCCATCAGGATTGACGATTGGGCCAACAGCATGTCCAAGTGCTGGGAATGTCACACCAGCTGTAAGATCCTGACCGAATCCTTCAGTACCATTGCCGTTACCGACATAAGCAGCAACGATTGTTGTAGCAGGAATATCCTGGTTGATCGCAACCGCAGCTTCAAAGGTATTAGTCTCTACAGACCATGTTTCAGAGAATGCCAGTGGTGTATCAAGTTGCATACGACCCAGTTTGACTGTTGTTTTACCAAGTGTACCGGCAACCCATGCCTCATCGAACCAAGAAGCGTTTTCAACTTTTACGCCTGGTGCACCCACTGCAGCCGTAGCACCATGTGGAAAGTTAGCGCCAGTAGCAGCTGTTGGTGTGTGTGAACCACCCCACACGCTTCCAACAAAGTTGTTTTCAAGACCGAGAGTAGAAACTACAGTGTATGAAGCGCCTGCGCTGATACCTGGAGTCAGGTCTGTTGTTACATTCAGGTGCAGTGCAGTATCGGCTGCACTTGTATCTTTATCAAAAAGCTCAGTAGACTCGCTGTTCAATGCACCCAGAGCCTGATCCTGAGTATGATAAACCACTTGAGCAGTACCACTGATTTTGGTGTTTTCGATAGCGAACGCACTCGCACCCATCAGCATCGCTGCTACAAGACTCATTTTCACAATTTTCATGTCACTTCCTTAATGTCAGAAATTTTAACCAGAACCATTGTATCATTGCCAAAGCTTAAAGTAATTAAATAGGTTGTTTAATAAATAACCATTTGATTATGTGTTACGAAAATTCACGCTAAACTTATGGGAATCATAAAAATGAACAAATTCTGTATCACTTTATCTCTTGTTGCCTCTACCACACTGTTAGCTGTTACACCATCACAAAATAGCGCTCTGCAAGCGGTTTCACCCCTCTCTTCCGAAAAGGAACAGCCGGGTTTTATGCAGCAGCAGTTGGATAATTGGTTTGAAAAAGATTGGGAACCGGCACAGAACCCTTCGAAAAGTGAATCTGCAAATTCATCCCTCAAAGCTGAAACGCCTGATATTAATGAAACGAATAATACATTCGTGGAGCCAAAACCTTCCGATGAGGCTGACTCTTTTAAATTGCAGCATTATGTTGAAAAGTGGAAAAAATATAATGAGGCAAAAGAACAAGAGCGGGAGGGACAACCTCCCAAAGCATATCTCAACGACCGGATGGAAACCATGCCGGTCATCGGAAAAACAAAGTAATTGCTTACTCGGTGCGGTTATCCCACGCCAGTACGGTTTTCCCCTCGCTGTTTTTTTCTACAGCGCCCATTCCCATAACATTGTAACCCGAATCCACGTAATGGATTTCGCCTGTCACACCGGATGCGAGATCGCTCAGCAGATACATGGCGGAGTTCCCCACCTGCTCGATAGAAACATTGCGGCGCAGCGGCGCGTTGCATTCATTCCATGTCAGAATCTGTTTGAAATCTCCAATGCCTGCTGCAGCCAGCGTACGGATAGGACCGGCGCTGATGGCATTGACGCGCTGGCCTTTGAGCCCCAGATCAACCGCCATATAGCGTACGGTAGACTCAAGCGCCGCTTTGGCGACACCCATGACATTATAGTTGGGAACGTATTTCGGACCGCCAAGATAGCTCAGCGTCAAAATGGACGCATCGTCACTGAGCACGTTTTCAAGACGGTTTGTCAGATCGATCAGCGAAAATACGGAAACGTCCAGAGCAATGCGAAACGCCTCTTTTGTCGTTTTTATAAACGGTTCGCTTAGCGCCTCTTTGGGAGCAAACGCGACCGAGTGTACCAGAAAGTCTATTTTTCCAAAATCTTTGGCAATCAAATCGGCGATTCCCGCCATATGCGCTTCGTTTGATACATCAAGTTCATAGACATATTTGCTTCCAAACTCTTCCGCAATCGGCTCGACACGCTTTTTAAGTGCATCATTCAGATAGGTAAACGCCATTTCGGCACCCTGATCGGCACATGCTTTCGCAATTCCGTATGCAATGGATTTGTTATTGGCCAAACCTACAATAAGACCTTTTTTTCCCTTCATTAACATGCTTTTTTTCTCCTGATAAATTTACTGTTTCAAATTTTTTGCATCATGGATCATACTGCAGAAGTCAACGGCGTTCAGTGCCCCGCTTCCTACCAGAATCCCATCAACATTCTCAAGCGCCATAATCTCTCTGGCATTCTCTTTTTTCACGCTGCCGCCATAGAGCAAAGGGCGTTTGGAATGTTCTTTAATGGCACCGTGAATGAGTTCGATGTCTTCAAGCGTCGGAGTCAATCCTGTACCGATGGCCCACACCGGTTCATACGCAATAATCAAACGGCTGTAATGCAGGTCGATGCCTTCATACTGCGCTTCAATATATGCCAGCAGTGCATCATTGCCCTCTTCACGAATTTCAAGCGGCTCGCCGATACAATAGATTATGGTAAAACCCTGTTGCTGATAATAAGCGAATTTCTCGGCAATCAATTCCTGAGTCTCGCCAATGATATGGCGACGTTCACTGTGCCCGATAAGAATCGTTTTAACCCCAAACTCTTCGAGTTGATCCTGTGCCAATTCGCCTGTAAATGCGCCGTTGGCAACTGCGAATGCATTTTGGGCACCTACCTTTACATGTAATGTACTCTCCTGGAGTGCGGAGGCAGGAGGAAACACCATGACCGTATCGCTGATATCATGCTCGGCGCAGTAAGCTTCGACCTGTTCCAGATACGCAGCAGTTTTCGCACGTGTCAGATTGCTCTTGAAGTTAGCCGCAAGAATCATCAGTCTTCTGCCATTACAAGTTGCTGGACACCCGGAAGGATTTTTCCTTCAAGCAGCTCCAGTGACGCGCCGCCGCCGGTAGAAATGAAAGTCATCTCTTCATCGACCCCCACACGCTGCACCAAGTCGGCTGTATCACCGCCGCCGACAACCGTCGTTGCATAGGAGTCTGCCACGAAGTGGGCAATTTTGCTCGATCCGCGCATGAAACGTTCCCATTCGAAAACACCCATCGGTCCGTTCCAGAGTACCGTCTGGACATCATTGAGCGCTTCGCGGTAAAGACGTACCGTTGCCGGTCCGATATCCAGACCCATCCATCCGGCCGGAATCTCCTGCGCCGTAACGAGTTTGCTCACCGCATCGGGAGAGAAAGACTGTGCCGCTACAACATCAACAGGAAGGTAGAGTTTGACACCCAGTCGACGCGCTTCATCCATAATGTGCTGGGCATCGCTAAGCAGATCGTCTTCGACCAGCGAGTTTCCTACGTCATACCCCATCTGCTTGAGGAAAGTAAACGCCATACCGCCGCCGATAAAGAGCTTGTCGACTTTCGGCAGCAGGTTACTGAGTGCTTCAAGTTTGCCGGAGACTTTACTCCCGCCCACAATCGCCGCGAACGGACGGACCGGACGCTTAAGAAGGGTCCCGAAAAACTGAATCTCTTTTTGCAGCAAAAAGCCCGCCGCTTTGTGCTCGTTATCAAAAAATTGCGTAATGCCTTCAACGGAAGCATGGGCACGGTGACTGACACCAAAAGCGTCGTTGATGTAAAACTCTGCCATCTCCGCCAGCGCTTTGGAAAGCTTTGCATCGTTTTTCTCTTCGCCTTTTTCAAAGCGGAGGTTCTCGAGCAGAAGTATTTCAGAAGGCTGCAGGGCTTCGGCTTTTTGTACAGCATCTTCACCGATAACATCTTTGGCAAGAATCACATCCCGTTTGAGCAACTGTTGTAAACGACGCTGAATGGGTGCGAGCGAATATTTGTCACTGCGCTCGCCTTTGGGACGACCCATGTGCGATGCAACAATAACGGCACAATTCTGGTCCAGACAGTAGTTTATTGTTGCAAGAGCAGCGCGTATGCGTCGGTCATCGGTGATGTTGCCGTATTCGTCCATCGGTACATTGAAATCGCAGCGGATAAAAACACGTTTGTAAGCCAGATCGAGGTCTTTGATCGAAAAGAGTTGCATGCACACTTCCTGAAGGTGGTATTTCCCAAAATAGCCCAAATTTTATCCAATATGGGCTATAATTTCGATTAAATGAACGTAGCACTCTACGGCGGCAGTTTCGATCCGCCTCACAACGGGCATGTCGCTGTGGCCAACGCCGCACTTGCACATCTCGATATCGATCGGCTTATTGTGGTTCCGGCCTATCTCAATCCGTTCAAAGAGAGCGTAAGGGCACCATCAGAGCTGAGGCTCAAATGGCTTAAAAAGATTTTTCATGATCCGCGTATCGAAGTGAGCGATTTTGAAATTCTTCAGAAGCGTCCCGTTCGTACGATTGAAACGGTGCGCCACTTCCAAAGCGAGGCCGATCGTATCTATGTCATCATCGGTGCGGACAACCTGAAAACGCTGCCGATGTGGTACGATTTTGAGAGTCTGGACAAGCTCGTAACCTGGGTAGTCGCCACACGTGAGGGCATCAAAATCGATCCTGCTTACTTGACGTTACATGTAAACGAACCTGTCAGTGCTACGGCACTGCGCCGGTTGCCCTGCCGTGACGATTTGCCTGAAGGGGTCGCTACGGAAATTATTGAATATTATAAGGAGCCTCATGCTCAAACGCATTGAAAACATCACACATGTCCTCGACAAGCACAAAGCCGAAGCGATCGAAGCTTTCGATCTTCGTGAACGCGACTATTTTGTCGATTACGTCATCATCGCCTCATCACTCGGGAGCCGCCATACTGAAGCCCTTCTCGATCACCTTCGCAAAGAGCTCAAACCTGCGGAAAAATTTCTTTATGTCGATGAGAGTGACGAGTGGATTGTCGTCGATCTCGGCGACATTCTCATTCACATTATGACACCGGAATACCGTATCAAGTACGATATGGAAAGCTTTCTCGCCTCACTGGGTAAAAAACAGCACTGACTCAGGGCAGGAATGCCAGCAGTGCCGCAGTCACCGCAACATTGAGCGATTCAACCCCGCGGCGCATATTGATGCGAATCGCCGCATCGCAGCATTGCGCCACTTCCGGGCTAACCCCTTCACTCTCGTTTCCAAGTACAAAGATTGTCTTTTCTGGAATTTTGGCTTCATGCAGATCCGCTTTGGCATGGGATGAGAGCACCATTTTCGTGTATTCATTCAGGCTTTGGAGCATCGGTTCGAGTGCCTCGCAATAATAGATGGGAATCTTGAAAAGCGTCCCGGCACTTGCTTTCATCACCAGAGGCGAGAGTTTGGCACTGCTGCGACGCGGCAGAATAATCCCGTCAATGTTTCCGGCCGCTGCGGAGCGGATGATCATGCCGAGATTTTGAGGATTCTGAATACCATCAAGGGCCAGCAGGCGGATACGTTCCGCTTTCAGTTCTGAAAGCGTTTGGGCATCGCGGTAGCTCGTGGAGAGGATATCAACGGCAACGCCCTGATCCTGCTTGGCATTTTTTGAAATGCGTGAGAGCGCCTCTTTGGTATGGTACACAACCTCAATACCCCGCTCCTGCGCCAGACGTTCGAGTGTGGCAATGATTCCGTCGGGTTTATTCGAACGCGACAGGTGCAGTTTGTGCACCGACACAGCTTTATCTTCAAGCACTTCCTGCGCTACGTTGCGCCCGTAGAGCGTTATCATCGAATCAAACAGCTTTTTTTTATTGCGGTACTCTTGGGAATCGTTCATGATGCCTCCTTGGAAAGCGTCCATCGCAGCAACATAAACCCGAAGACACCAGATAATAGCGATCCCAAAAGGATGCCAAGCCGTTCATCAACCAGGTCAAAACAGATCCCGCTGCTGCACTCGAAAGCCAGAGAACCGATAAAAAGGCTCATCGTAAAACCGATACCGCTAAGTACCGAAACGCCATAGAGCTGAACCCATGTAACGCCTTCGGGCAAACGTCCCAGCCCCAGCCGTATCGCCAGAAAACTGAAAATAAAAATACCCGCCTGCTTGCCGAAAAAGAGCCCCAGCGCAATGCCGAGCGTCACGCTGTTGGTGAGATCATCCGGATGCATCGCACCAAAATCAATCCCTGCATTGGCAAAAGCAAAAAGCGGTAAAATAACAAAATTCACCGGAGCGTGCAGGGAGTGCTCGAGTGCATAAAAACTCATTTTATTCCCGCGCAGCGGTATGATCAGTCCTAAAATAACGCCCGCAAGTGTTGCATGAACCCCCGATTTGAGTACAGCGGTCCAGAGCACAATACCGATAAGGATATAGGCCGTATTGTTCACAACACCTGAGCGGTTCATCGCCAGAAGAACCATAATGGCAAGCGCGGCAATAGCAAGTGAGACCCATGAGAGATCCGAAGTATAAAAGAGTGCAATGATAATGATGGCACCCAGATCGTCGATGATGGCCAATGCCAATAAAAAGACTTTGAGTGCCGTCGGAACACGCGAACCCAACAGGGATAAGATACCAAGAGCAAAAGCGATATCGGTAGCCGCCGGTATCGCCCACCCCTGCATGGCGGCACTGTCGCCCCAGTTGAAAAGCGTAAAAATGAGTGCAGGAGCCGCCATGCCGCCAACGGCAGCCAGCAGGGGCAGTGCAATTTTAGAAGGCTCCTGAAGCGAACCTTCCAAAATCTCGCGTTTGATTTCGAGCCCTACCATAAAGAAGAAAAGTGCCATAAGGCCGTCATTAATCCACAGCAACAGCGGTTTGGCTATGGCAAACGTGCCAAAACTCACAACAACCGGAAGCGCCATCACCTCATTGTAACCCGACTCCCAGCGAGAATTGGCCAGAAGCATCGCCAGTAATGTAGCGAACATCAGCAAAATACCGGTTGCCGACTCCAATTTGAAAAAATGGATCAATGTGTCTTTGCCTATACGCATCATGCCAGCGTTCCTATAATGCCGTCGCTGCGCTCAAGCGTGAGCAGAAATTCGGCACCGTGTTCTGCGTTATGGCCGCTAATTGTACCGCCAAACTGTTTCTCCACGATCATTTTTACCATATAGAGTCCGAGTCCCGTCCCGTTTTTTCCCTTGGTACTGCAATAGGGTTCAAAGAGACGCTCTGTTACACTCTCCGGTATGCCCCCGCCGCTGTCACGGACCGCAATAATAATTTTGCGACGTTCATTTCTGACATCTACGACAATTTCACGAACTTCAGAATCATGCTCAACGATAGAGTCGATCGCATTATTGAAAAGATTGAGCAGTACCTGTACCAGCTCATTGGCATTCGAGCGCACATGATACCCGTCATTACATGTAAGATGCATGGCAACCTTTTTATGTCGTGTGCGCGGTGCAATAAACTCCATAGCCTGCTCGATTACTGACTTGATATCAACCGATCCGACCTGACTCGCAGGTTTAAAATAGCTCTGAAAATCATCAATTGTATTGGAGAGATAAACCAGTGTTTCCGAAATTTCGGAGAGAAGCCGGTCTTTTTCATCAGGTGCTTCATGCCGCAGCATCTGTGAAACCTGATGATTGGTAATACGAAGCGTCGCGGAAGAGAGCGGTTGGCGCCACTGGTGGGCTATCATGCGAATCATCTCCCCCATTGCCGCCAATCGTGACTGGTCTATCATCATCTGTTCCTGCTTCTTGATGGTTGCCATACGCTGTTCGAGTTTTCGGTTTTGATGCAAAATAGTCTCATATCCACGATCGATCATAAGTTGAAAAAAATATGTCGTGGCCATGACGATTGCCATGACAAAGATTAAATAATAGGTCTGGGAAAATGTCAAATAGCTGGGGTAGAACGGCTGTAGCTGTACAATAATTAAAGAGGCGAACAGCGCAAAGATCCAAAGGGATCCTACTTTGTTCCCTTTCAAAAACATGAAGGTCACTACATAAAAAAAGAGCCATATGAACTTGATATTTTCCAGTTCGGAAAAAAGAATCAGCGCATTAAAAAAAATAAGAACCAGAAAAGCGATCATACTCGTCACAAGATCGTAATTCTCTTTTTTGAGTCGCAGCATATAGATGCAAAAGAGGAAAAAGAAGATCATGCCGACCTCAAGCGCTATCAGAGTGAAATATCCGAACAGACTGTTGACAATGATTCCCTGAAAAAGTGCGGCAAACGCCACCAGAAAAATGGAGTTAATCAGGTGAAAGCGGTGTTTGAGCAGCTGTTCCTCGGATGAAAATTTCCAGCCGCTGCCCAGAAAATTGATGAGGGTGTTACGCAACTTCCCGATCATGGAAGCCCCCAAAACTCCGAAACTTACTTCAGAGATTCAAGCACGGCATTCACGCTGAATCCGAACTTTTCAAAAAGCTTGCCGGCAGGTGCCGATGCGCCAAAACTCTCCATACCGATGAACTGATCTGCCAGACGGTACCACTCCATGGCCCGTGATGCTTCAATCGCCACTTTACGCGTTGCAGGTGCGATAATGGCATCAATATAGCTCTGATCCTGTTCGATGAAGAGATCAAAACAGGGGACACTCACGACATTAGCCGCCGTTCCTTCCTCGGCGAGTGCCGCTGCAACCTGAAGTGCCAAAGAAACTTCCGAACCTGAAGCCATGAGTGTCACGGTCGCATTATCGCGACGCTCCAAAAGATAACCGCCGCGAGCTGCCGAACCTTCTACCGCCTGAGGCAGAACCTCAAGGTTTTGGCGTGATGCGACAAAAGCACTCGGACTCTTCTTCATTTCCAAAGCCACCTGCCATGCCGCAATATTTTCGTTGCCATCCGCCGGACGCCAGACATAGAAATTCGGCAGTGCACGGAACTGGCTGAGATGCTCTATCGGCTGATGCGTCGGGCCGTCTTCACCAACGCCGATACTGTCATGCGTCCAGATGAAGAAGTGCTGAATACCGCTGAGCGCCGCAATGCGCGCCGCAGGTTTCAGATAATCGCTAAAGACAAAGAAGGTCGCACTAAAAGGCATCAGCGGACCGTAAAGCGCCATCGCATTTGTAATGGAAGCCATCGCATGTTCACGGATACCGAAACGGATGTTTTTACCTTTGGGGAACTCGCCCATATTGTTAAGTTCTGTCTTGTTGGAAGGCGCAAGGTCAGCAGAGCCTCCAAGGAAGCCCGGAACTGCTTTTGCAATGGCATTGAGAATTTTTCCATTGGTATTGCGGGTCGCATCGGCTTTTTCAAACGCAGGCCATGCAATACGTGAAAAATCGGGGTTGAGCAGCTGCTCGAGTGCTTCGTTCTGTTCGGACAGAGGAAGGGTGAGCTTGCGGTGGTTCCACTCGCGCTCGGCCAGGTCGCCCTGCTCGATCGCACAGCGGAAGCGGATCATCACATCGTCATCGACATAAAACGTTTTTTCGGGATCAAAACCTGCTTTGCGTTTGGCGCTCGCGATCTCTTCGTCACCCAGTGGCGCCCCGTGCGAGTGATGGGTTCCCTCGAGTTTGTCCGCCCCTTTGGCGATTGTGGTGTTTGCAATGATAATAGCAGGACTGGTCGCTTTTTTCGCCTGAGTAATGGAGGCATCGATCTGATCGAAATTATGCCCGTCTATCTCCTGAACTTCCCACCCCTGTGATTCAAAGCGGCCGCGAATGTTTTCTGAAATGCTCAGGTCGGTTGAGCCTTCGATGGTAATCCGGTTGGAATCGTAGATCAGAATCAGATTATCCAGCTTGTTGTGGCCTGCCAGAGAACACGCCTCATAACTGATGCCCTCTTCAAGGTCACCATCACCGCAGAGGACATAGACTTTATGATCAATCAGGGCAGCGGTTTCGGAGTTGACCTGTGCGCCGACGTATTTGGCTGCCATGGCGAATCCAACGGCATTGGCGACACCCTGTCCCAGAGGACCCGTGGTAATTTCGATACCTGCAGTGTGTCCATATTCAGGATGCCCCGGAGTTTTCGAATCAAGCTGACGAAAATTTTTGAGATCTTCGATCTCGAGACCATACCCCCAGAGATAATAGAGCGAATAGATAAGCCCTGTCGCATGACCACCGGAGAAAACGAGTCGGTCGCGATTGAGCCATGCAGGATTTTTCGGATTGTGCTGCAGGTGTTCGCCTAAAACGACTGCGATGTCGGCGAGACCCATTGGGGCACCCGGATGCCCGGAGTTGGCAGCCTGAACCATATCTGCCGCCAAAAAGCGGATGGTATCGGCCATCTTTTGTCGCATGTTATTACTCATGAGTGTTCCTTGTGTCTGTTGATATACTTGGTAAGCATGGATGAGAGTTCGTTTTTCAAACGCTCATCCAGACCTGCCATACGATCGCTCAGATTTTCAGCCAGAGCGTCAGACTCTTTCATTGCGCGCTCAAGTCCCAGAATCGTCACAAAACTGTTTTTGGCCTCATCATTGCCGGTTGTTTTTCCCGCTTCGAGGGTACTTTGCGTCACGTCCAGAATGTCATCCTGAATCTGAAACAGTAGTCCCAGATCGATCCCGAAGTCATACAGCGGTGCTTCAAGCGCCTTCTGTCCGGCGATGATGGCACCCATCTTGAGTGATGCGGCAATCAGTTTGGCCGTTTTGTTAATGTGAAGTATGCGAATCTGTTCGATAGAGAGCGGCGTGTTTTCAAAATGGCAGTCTATCGCCTGCCCCAGAACCATTCCCGCAACACCCCCGTTTTGAGCCAGTTCGCGGATCAGGCGCACCCGTATGCGATCCGAAAAAGGCGCGAGAGCCAAAACCTCGAAAGCGTGGGTATTGAGAGCATCCCCGACAAGCACTGCCGTGACCTCGTCAAACCTTACATGTAATGTCGGTTCGCCGCGTCGCAGGTCGGCATTGTCCATGACGGGAAGATCGTCATGAATCAACGAATAGGTGTGCAGCAGTTCAATCGCATACGCCGCGTGATACGCACTCTCAAGCAGTAAGGGCGCACATGCCTTGACAACACCAAGAAGGAGCGCCGGACGAAAACGCTTTCCGCCTGCCCTTAGCATGGCGTGCAAAGCGGCTTCATAGTGCGGGTGAAAGCTTGAAGCTTTCGGCAGATGGGCAGTCAGGAACGCTTCAAACTCTTGCATCGATGCCTATTTTTTTTGCGTAATTTTAGCATCTTTAGATTTTATATGAATAAAGAACTGGAAATTACGGCGCTCAAAAAGCAGAGAATTGTCACCTTGTAGCAGTTTTTGGCGTATTTCCGCCATGCTCACTACATCGGCACCATTAAGCTGAATGAGGCAGTCTCCCTTGAGTAGTTCGAGATTATCCGACAATGAACTCGCCTTGACAATGCAGAGCTGTGCATCGAGATAAAGTCCAAGACGCTCGAGAAAAGTATCGCCCAGCAGGCCTCCGCCGAGGCGTTCGGCTATCCGGACATTAAGTACCAGCTCCTTCCCATCGCGTCGTACGGTAACTTTGTGCTGTGATCCAGGGACGCTGAAAAGGATCGCCTCCTCAACGCTGCAGCGTTCGGAAAGCTTTTTCCCGTCATAAGCGATGATCTCATCACCGATACAGAAGGGGTTCTCAGGGAGAAAAGGATCAACGGAGACCACACGGCTTTGGAGTGTATCAGCCAGACGGATGCCGGCATCACCGTACAAGACGTTTTCGCTCTTCCAGAAATGTTCCAGATAGGATTTTTCTATAACCCCGGCAGGAGTTATAATCGCTTCCAACGCGCAGCAGCTGTCACCAATAACGCCATAGGTACCGACATCACCGCTAAAACGGCCAAGACGATCCAACCCGCATTGATGCTTGCTGATTTCTCCCGCTCTCACTCCCTGCGGCGTTACGGCAGTGAGCTTCTTTACGCTTTTGGAAAGGAAAATATAAGGAAATTCAAAAGGGTGATCTACCGCTTCAACGCCCAGACCGAGAAAAGGATCATATTTACGGAAACGAGAAAGCGGTACAGGACTGTAAGACAAACGTGATTTCTTTGCCAATGCGACCGAAAGGGATCCACCGGAGAAAAGAGCGGAGTCCTCCGCTTTTTGCAAACAACCACCATTTCCTTCACATGCAAAAAGGGTTACTGAAAGGGTAAAAAGAAGTGTGAGGAGCGGTGCCATCAGCCCTGTGTAAAGGGGTTGGCCCCGCCAAAAAGATTCATGGCGCTCTGTTTTTTGGAGTCTTCCACCATCTTGTTGGCATCATTAAATGCTGCTATCAGTAGAATCTGTAACGACTCTTTGTCATCAAGCAGGGCATCATCGATATCAATGTCAATAACTTCGCCCTGCCCGTTGATGGTTACTTTGACCATCCCGCCACCCGTTTTAACGGTAAATTCACGAGACGCCATTTCACTCTGAAGCTTTTCAGCCTGTTCCTGAAAGCCTTCGAGCATCTTGCCCATATCTCCCAGATTCAGATTTCCAAACATCAGATACTCTTCAAGACTTCACTGATATTGTTATTGTCATCGACAAGAACTACGGTCGGTTCATAGGTTTCAAGATCTTTGGCATCATACGTCGCATAGGCAACAATGATGACTTTGTCACCTTTGTGTACCTTGCGTGCCGCAGCTCCATTAAGGCATATATCGCGTTTGCCGCGCTCGCCCAGAATAATATAGGTAGAAAAACGTTCGCCGTTATTGATGTTGAGAATCTCAACCTTCTGTCCGACGCGCATTTTCGATGCTTCAAGCAACTCTTCATCAATAGTGATTGAACCAACATAGTTGAGGTTGGCATCGGTCACAGTCGCACGATGAATTTTGCTGTAGAGCATTTCCATGGTCATATAGCTATTCCTTTATTTATCTTCCCATCTGCCTGGCCATGTCTGCCGGAGAGATAGCTTCTCCCCACATCTGTTCGGGAATGACAAACTCTTCAACGACATTACCGCCGAGAATGTGTTCTTCGATGATACGGTCAATTTTTTCTTTATTGATTCCTGTATACATCACATGGCCCGGTTCAACCAGCATTACAGGCCCCATATTGCAACGGTTCATGCATCCGGTACGAATCGGTTGTACGGTCCCAATTATACCTTTTTGCATCAAAGTTTGTGCTAAATACTGGAAAAGATCCTGTGTCTGGGGATTGACACAACTGGGTTTTGGCATACCCGGAGGAGATGACTGCTCACACTTAAAAATATAAAACGCGGGTTGAGGTACTTGTCCTGGAATCATACGCTGCTCCTTTAATCTGACTGACGTGAAATTTCGCGCCATTATATCGGAATTGAAATCGGATAATTTTAGTCTGATTAATCAACTTGACGGTTTAAGATTCGTTTTCTATGAAGAGCAGGCAAGAAGCGAGCGCACTACCTCCCGGTCATCGAAAGGCAGGTGCTGATCGTAGATGATCTGGGTGGTCTCATCGCCTTTGCCGAGAATGACGACCACCTCTCCTGCTTCCTGCTCCTCAAGCGCCCGCTTGATGGCTGCTCTGCGGTTTGGCTCGACAACAACATTTTCATGATCGCTGATTCCCGAGAGGATCTCGGCAATAATCGCGTCAGGATCTTCGTGGCGCGGATTATCACTGGTAAGATAAATTTTTTTGGCATAAGCTGCAGCCACTTTCCCCATCAGAGGGCGCTTGCTGCGATCACGGTCACCGCCTGCACCAAATACTACCCGCAGCTCTTTTTCCTTAAGGGCGTTGAGTACCTGAACCATGCCGTCAGGGGTATGCGCAAAATCTACAATGACGAGCGGTTCTCGGCTGACACACTCCATCCGCCCGCTCACACCGGCAAAATTGCTGACGACATCGCATATCGACTCAAGATCCTTTCCGGTGACGAGATGTACCGCAGCAATGGCCGCCAGAGTATTGTACAGATTGAAAAAACCGTGCAATTCGCCATGAAACGGCACCATGTTGCCCAGATAGTTCACAATCCCGCTGATGCCTTCATTAAGCGAGTATGCCATCAGCTTGTACGTCGCATTGTTTTCAATCCCGTAGGTAAAGGCATTTTTTGTATTGACCTGTGATTTTGCCTCATCACGATTGACAAGTTTCATCGCGTCATCGGCAAAAAAACTGTTCTTGACGCGCGCATACTCTTCCATAGATTTGTGATAATCCAGATGATCCTGCGTAATATTGGTAAGAATCTTCAGTGCAAACGGAAGCCCCTCGATCCGGTTTTGAACAATGGCATGCGAACTGACTTCCATAATGAAATAGTCGCATCCGGCCGCAACCGCCTGATAGATGTGACGATACGTCGTCAGCACGGTCGGCGTCGTAAGGGATTTTCCCTCCACGATGGTATCGTTCATGAAAAATCCGCGGGTTCCCTGCAATGCTGCCCTGTATCCAAGGTCAAGCAAAAACGAATAGATGGCACTTGCCGTTGTAGTCTTGCCGTTGGTTCCGGTAATACCGATGATTTTGATGCGATCGACACCGAACAGCGGAGCGATCTCGGCTGCGCTGATGACGGAATGCGCGTGGCGCGCTTTGGCATCGTCAAGATATTTGCGATTGAGTTCCGTGAGGACGAATGCGGTCTCACTATCGCACTCGGAAGAGTTTTCGCTGACGTAGGAAAACGCCTGCGAGGGGAGCGCAATTTTCAATCCGACCCTTTCGATGCAATCATATTGAACATATCGTTGAGTTTCGGATCGTTTTTGTAAACGCTGAGGGCACTTTCGACGTAAGCCAGAGCCATTTCGCTGAAACCATGACTTACAAGCTGGTCAAGGAAATCAAGGAAATCCTCTTTTTCGGTAATGATGACACGTGTAGAAAACATAATGTTTTCAAAAATCTTTTTAAAATCGCCATCCTCATCGACAATCATTTTAAACTCTGCATAGGTGATTCCGTTTTCAAGCTCCACACGTTCGCGAACCGGGTTGCCCAGGAGTTCAGATATCTCTTCCATCGTGCCGTCCATAGTGGTTAAAATCTCACTCATAATGGCATCGGCTTCTTCGGCATTTTCACGGCGAAGCACTTCATAATAGTCAAAAAGTGCAATAGCAGTAGTTTCACCGCTCATCGCCATTTCTGCCAGGATGGCTCCATTAAATGCCTCTTTGGAGTTGGGAAAATCTTTTAGCACAAGGGCATAATTACGCAATGCCTGCGCATAATCGGCTTTACTGAAACTGTCATTGGCAGTGGCGAGGGTTTTATATTTGTTGATAGGTTTCATCTCTCGCTCCTTCATAAGTACTCTGTTACATAAAATATCGGAAAATCTGCAAAGTTATTTAAAGCTGGTCAATCTGATTTTCCATCCCGAATGGTACATTAACAACCGTTAACTCGGGATGAATTTCAATACGGAGCTGACGCTCTACACCGTATTTCAAAGTATTACCGCTACTGCCGCAACCGACACATGCACCTTTGAGCTGCACATATACCACGCCGTTTTTTACAGTAACGAAATCAATATCACCGCCATCGAGAGCTAATGAGGGACGTACTTTATCAATCACTGTACGTACCGGTGCCATCAGCTCTTCATCTGTAAATGGAATCATCTCGTTGTACCTTCTCTATGTTGTAACGGTAAAATAGGGTAATCTCACTTAACAGGCGCTAAAATCTGTAACCTAAGCGAGATTCATAACATCGGCGACATAGCGTCGTTTTCGCATTCCAACTGCTATATAATCAATATTTTTCTGCTCCAGCAAAAAATCAAGTGCTTCATGCTGCATGGGTCTCTTACATGTAAGAAATTGCTCTTTCAGGACGCTTCGTGTCTGCAAAGTACACTCATACGCTACCATTTTTGCATACGCCTCTAAAAAAATCTCCAGCTGTTCCGAAAGAAAATCCCGCCGCTGCACATCTAGCGTACGCAGCACTTTTGCAAAATGCGGCAGGATCTCTTTATATGCAAATAATTCATATTCACCGATCCATCCGAAACGGTGCCGCGTTGCGTCCATAGTCTCGATGAGGTTAAAAAGTGATCGCGTATCATTACTGTCGCATGTTTCAAGTAAGCCGTTTAAAAGATGGTAATACTCCGCACTTATCTCGTAATCCGCAAGCCGATACATCAAACCTTCACGCTCTGCATTAAGCGGACGATTCGCAATGATACGCAGCCCTTTGCTTTTTCCCCATGATGCACAAGAGAGCCCCTCTTGCTCCATCAGGTTGATCGGTAATTGCAATGTCGTAAAATGGTGATGTAAATTGCCGGCGGCGCTTGCTGCATTTTCTGCCAATTCAAGCAGCATGTCGTAAGGAAAAAAATCAGGGGTATCCGAGCTTTTTGCGATACTGTTGGAAGCAATGCCGTAACTGCCGATTCGTCCCGACGAGACCTCCTGCTCAAGTGCGGTAAAAACTGTTTGCAGACGCTCATGTATCACAGCGATAGCGTCCGTACGCGAACTGTTTCGCTTCAAAGCATCCAGCAGGAGATATTCCGGATTATTGACAAGATAACAAGCAAGCGATGCTCTGCCAAGGCGTGACAAGGTCGCATCGAGTTCAGCACGCATAAAATCGGGATGGATACAGTGTCGTACCTGCTCATTGTAGATAACCGTTTCGGGATAATCACCCTCGATCATGACACGCTTAAGTGTACTGCCCTGAATATAACCGAATTTGCTGATGACCTCTACAGCGTCTGTAATTCCGGGATCGCACTGTTTAAGGGCCTCAAATATGGCAGACTCGGCAGTCCCGTCCATATAGTGTGACGCAGTGTCGATCACACGTACACCAGCGTCAATTGCATCGACCAATGCCTTAACATGTTCAGGATTTCTATCCGTCATACGATAGGTGCCACAGATAATTTTTGGATTCAAAGGACTCCTTTGACAGTGCTGTTTGCGGAAAACGTTGATATGAAGAGGTAATTTAAGAAGTGCGGGTTATTGAACTCTTATACGAGTTCAATAAATGCCATTGTGGTGGCATCACCACGGCGAATACGTGTGCGTGTAATACGAGTGTAGCCACCCTGACGCTCAACATATTTTGGTCCGATCTCACCCAGAAGCTTTTTCGTTGCTTCTTTGTTCTGCAATGAAGCGAAAACAGCACGGTGTGCATTTGCATCGCCTTTTCCGGCAGTTGTGATCAGTTTTTCTACATAAGAGCGAAGCTCTTTGGCTTTTGGAACGGTCGTTTCAATTTTACCGTTTTCAATCAGTGCAATCGTAAGGTTCTTCAGCAGTGCCGCGCGATGTGCACTGGTGCGACCGAGTTTGCGGTATCCATGACGATGTCTCATAGCTATTCCTTATTCAGCTTCTATTTTCTTTTTCAACGTTGAAAGCAGATCGCCGGAGAGGTCAGCACCAACGCTGAAGCCGTACTCTTCGACTTTCTCCACGATCTCTTCAAATGATTTTTTACCGAGGTTTTTAACGTTCTTGAGATCATTCTGACTCATCATAACGATCTCACCGATATATTTGATACTGGAGCGGTCGAGGCAGTTAAAACTGCGTGCGCTCAGTCCCAGTTCGTCGATACGGCTCATCAACTTCTTGAGTTCTGGTGACTCTTCAGAACGCTCAATCGATGTTGGCATCTGAATGTTGATTTCACTGTTAAATACCGCCATTTGGGCATACATGACTTCGAGCGCATTTTTAAATGCATCATGCGGAGTAATCTGTCCGTCAGTCACGATATTCAGAACAACCTTTTCAAAATTCGGGTTGTCTTCGACAAGAACATTGTCAATTTTGTACGTTGCTTTGCGAACCGGCGTAAAATATGCATCGAGTGCAATATAACCGTCATCGAGCTGCTCACGGATATCTTCGCTAGGAACATATCCGATACCCTGATAGATCTTGATGGAAAAGTTCAGTGTCGCGTCTTCGTTGAGGGTAGCGAGGAATGCATCCGGCGTTACCACTTCAACAGCTTCACCGTTCAGGTCACTTCCCTTGATCTCGCAGGGACCGACAAAACTGTAGGCAATCTCAGCCTCTTTGGCACCGTCTTTCAGTTTGAAACGGACACCTTTAAGGTTGATGATAAAATCAGAAATATCTTCGAGCATACCGCGCACCGAGTCAAACTCGTGATGCGCTCCCTCGATTTTAATGGCGACTGGTGCAAATCCCACAGAACTGCTGAGCAAAAAACGGCGTATCGGGTGTGCCAGGGAAACAGCAAACCCGGTCTCAAAAGGATAAGCGATGATATTCGCTTCGTTTTCGCTGATCTGCTCAACAACAAATTCTTGTGGAAGAAGCGGCGATGTTTTGATCTTGTTCATGCGTCAGTGCCTTTGTAATTAATTATTATTTCGAGTAAAGCTCAACGATTAGACGTTCTTCAACAGGGATAACAACCTCTTCACGTTCTGGAAGACGTGTAAAGATTCCGAATACTTTGTCAGCATCGATATCAACCCATGGTGCAAGACCTGTCTGGTTGGTTAACTCAAGGGCACGAACAACTTGTACGTTCTTTTTGCTCTTTTCGTGAACTTCCACTTTCTGACCCGGTTTGATACGGTAAGACGGGATGTCCACACGTGCACCGTCAACCATGATGTGCCCGTGGTTTACCAGCTGGCGTGCGAAACGACGTGTGCTGGCAAAACCCATACGGTAAACAACGTTATCAAGACGCTGTTCCAGAAGGGTTACAAGGTTGGTACCGGTGTTGCCGGTACGGCGTTTCGCTTCCGCAAACACTGCACGCATCTGTTTTTCTGACAGACCGTACATAAATTTCGCTTTCTGCTTCTCATTGAGCTGCAGACCATATTCGGAAGGCTTTTTACGGCGCTGACCATGTTGACCTGGGCCATAAGGACGTTTGTCTAGTGCAGATTTTCCTGCAAGACGACGCTCACCTTTCAGGTTAAGGCTAACGCCGAATCTTCTTTCGATCTTTTCTACGGGACCTCTATATCTTGCCATCTAGAACCTCCTTACACTCTACGACGTTTTGGTGCACGACAACCGTTGTGTGGCAGTGGTGTAACATCTTTCATGAATGTTACACGGATACCTTCGATCGCACCGACAGATTTAACAGCAGTCTCACGGCCGGAACCCGGACCCTGAACTCTGATACCAAGTTCTTTGATACCATGAATTTTCGCTTTTTCAACAGCTGCTTCTACCGCTGCCTGAGCGGCGAAAGGCGTTGATTTTTTGCTCCCTTTGAAACCGAGGCTTCCAGCAGAACTCCAAGCGATCATGTTCCCCATCTCGTCAGTGATGGTAACCAGCGTGTTGTTGAACGACGCAGAAATATGAACAACACCGCGTGCGATGTTTTTCTTGACGATTTTTTTACGAGTTACTTTTCTTTTTGCCATATGCTGTTATCCTCACGCCGAACCGACAGTTTTACGTTTACCTTTGCGTGTACGCGCATTGGTTTTCGTACTTTGACCACGACACGGCAGACCTTTGCGGTGACGCAGACCACGATAGTTACCCAGATCCATCAGGGATTTGATATCCATAGCGACTTGTTTGCGAAGATCACCTTCAACCACGTGGTTGGCACGGATCTCTTTGGTGATGTTTGCAACATCGTCTTCACTCAGTTCATAAACACGTTTGTTGTAATCGATACCTGCAGCATCGAGGATCAGACGTGATGTATGCAGACCGATGCCGTAGACATAGGTCAGACCGTATTCAACTCTTTTTTTCTTAGGTAAGTCTACACCAGCAATACGTGCCATGCTTATCCTTGTCTTTGTTTATGTTTTGGGTTACTGCAGATGACTCTTACAATACCTTTACGCTTGATGACTTTACAATCATCGCACATCTTCTTTACGGAAGAACGTACTTTCATGGTAAGCTCCAAAATTTTGGCTTTCGAAGTGCCTTACATGTAGGTGTGCAAATGCATCACCAATACTTGTAGATATCCTGTAGATATCGACAAACATTCAATATCTTTGTCCAGATAAGGCAAAACGGAAGCGTATAGTATCTAAAGGAAGGTAAAAGGAATATTAAAGATAAGTTATGATTCAGACAATGCGAATCATAACGGGTGCGGAAGCAACAAAATCAAGTGCTTCAAGTTCGCCCATGACTTTCTGAATATCGCATTCGCAAGCAGTATGGGTCGAGAAAAGCAGGTTGGCATAATCTTTATCCAGCGTGTTTTGCAGCATGGCTGCAATCGAAATGGAGTTTTCTCCAAAGATCTTGCTGATTTGCGCAAGAACTCCCGGTTCATCGACAACACGCAGGCGCAGGTAGTATTTGGATGTAATCGCATCTTTCGCTTTGAGTCGTAAACCGTGTTCAAGCGGACGGTCAAAACCGAGCATCGGACGACTCTTGCCTCCGGAGCGTACGATATCGATGATATTGGCAATCACGGCACTCGCCGTAGCATCGCCGCCGGCACCCGGTCCGTAATAGAGGGTTTCGCCTACTTTATCGCCAACAACGCTGATGCCGTTCATCACACCGTCAACTTTGGCAATCATCTCTTCCGCATCAATCAGGGCTGCGTGGACACGAAGCTCTACTTCATCGCCGTCACGTTTGGCAATGGCAAGCAGTTTTAATGCGTATCCGAACTCTTTTGCGAAACGGATATCATCCTGTGTCACATTCTCGATACCTTCAATCAGGATATCTTCAGGGCGGGCATCAATACCGTATGCAATCGACGCGAGGATCAGAAGTTTATGAGCCGCATCAAACCCTCCGATATCAAAAGTCGGATCCGCTTCGGCATACCCAAGTTCCTGCGCCTCTTTCAAGATCGCATCAAATGCTACACCTTCGTTCATCATCTTGGTAAGCATGTAGTTACATGTACCGTTCATGATCCCGACGATTGACTCGATGTGATTAGCGGAGAGCCCGTCACGCAGCGCATTGATGATCGGGATTCCCCCGGCAACACTCGCTTCGAATTCAAACGGCAAATCACCGGCAAAGTCCTGAAGTTCATACCGGTGATAGGCGAGCATCGCTTTATTGGCGGTTACAACCGCTTTTCCGTTTTGCAGTGCCTGCTTGACTACGGCAAACGGTGCTTCGGCACCCCCCATCAGTTCTACAACAATATCGATGTCCGGATCATTGACGACATCATAGGGATCGGTCGAGAGCATAATATTCAGACCGCGATCTTTATCCAGAGAACGGACTACGCCTCTCTTTACAACGATCTTGCTCCCCGAACGCGCCTCGATGATGTCACTGTTCTCTTCAAGAATCTTGACAACCGAGGTTCCTACCGTACCAACGCCGATCACACCGACCTGAATCATTCGCACGCCTTGCTGTCATCAAACTGGCAGAGAAAGCGTTTTATATTTTTTGCAGCCTGTCGAATACGTTTGTCATTTTCAATCAGGGCGATACGCACGTAGCCTTCGCCATATTCGCCGAATCCGATTCCCGGCGCCACGGCGACCTGGGCTTCGACCAGAAGGCGTTTTGCAAATTCAAGCGATCCCAAATGAGCCGCACAATCGGGAATTTTAGCCCAGACAAACATCGATGCCTTGTTACGGCGAATCGGCCAACCTGCACGGTTAAAGGCTTCAAGCAGCACATCCTGACGGGCATCGTATTTGGCAACGATATCCGCGACGCACTGCTGATCCCCGTTAAGCGCCACTGTCGCGGCGACCTGAATCGGAGTAAACATTCCGTAATCGAGCCAGGATTTAATTTTTTGCAGCGCACCGATCAGCTTCCTGTTCCCTACAAAGAAGCCGACACGCCAACCGGCCATGTTGTAGCTCTTTGAAAGTGTAAAGCTCTCGACGGCAACATCTTTCGCACCCGGAACCGTCATGATGGATGGCGTTTGATAACCGCCAAATGTAATATCGCCGTAGGCAATGTCTGAAATGATATAGAAACGCTCACGTTTGGCCATTGCAACCAGACGTTCGTAAAATTCCGGGGTCACGGTCGCAGTTGAAGGATTGTGCGGAAAATTCACAACCACAAATTTCGGACGCGGGAAAGAGTCTTTGAATGCCGTCTCAAGATTCAGAAAAAATTGATCTTCATCAACGTTGTAATCCTCATCGAACGGAAGCTTCATTTTCTGGACATTGCCGCCCGCGAGAATAAATCCGTAGGAATGAATCGGGTACGTCGGGTCAGGTACAACCGCCACATCTCCCGGATTGGTAATGGCGTAGGCAAGGTGCGCGTATCCCTCTTTCGAGCCCATTGTTGCCACAGCTTCAGTCTCGGGATCGAGATCAACGTCATAGCGACGTTTATACCAGTCGCAAATCGCCAGTCGCAGTTTGTAAATCCCCTTGGAGGCAGAATAGCCATGGGTTTTTGTTTTTTGCGCTGACTCAATCAGTTTGGCGCGGATATGTTCGGGGGTATCTCCATCAGGATTACCCATACTAAAGTCAATAACATCGGCACCGGCACGACGCTCAGCCATTTTGAGATCATTAACCTCGGCAAAGACATACTTGGGAAGGCGTTTTATCCGATCAAACTCGATTTCATCAAACATCTGTTGTACCTGTTGGGACGCCGTTTGACGTCCGCGTAAAATTTGGGTGACATTTTAGCACAACCTTTACTTCACGCCAATGGCTTCTACGTCCAAACCCTCTTTGATATTTTTCAGATGATAAAGATCGCCGATTCGGACATAAACACTGTCACGGGGCATGGCAAGCTTGATCTGCCATGTTTTTTTGTCACGTTTGTATGACTTTAACAAATGTAGCTGGGCATCGAAAAATGCAAGGTCCGGATACCACTGGTTCGTCCGAAGGCTCGTTATCTTGAGCAATTTGACATCCGAGACATCAAGCCAATGCTCGCTCAAGGCACTTTTAAGCTCAAGAACTTCGCCGCTGCTGATATGACGGACATCCATGCGGGCATTTTGCATATCGATCGTGTAACTCCAGTGATAGATATCATCACGTGCAATATCAACGATGTCGCAACCCCGTTTCAGGAGCTCCCTGCGTAATAAAACAGGATCAGTGGCATATTCCGAAGTCAATCCGATGGTCCAGACAAATCCTTCGGTGTCATTTTTTGAATATTCCGTGATATAGCGGTAATAACCTACCGCACGCAACGTATCTCCCATAAGCTTGACAAAGAAAAGCGGTGTGGCATTTGTTTTAAAGGTCAGTGTCAGATGACTCGGCTCATTAAAAAAAAGCTGAATCAATCCATTATTTTTAAGTGTTTCTACTACTTTCACCACATCCAGGTGCTCATTGTGGTAATAGGCTGCTTCATCTTTGAAAATGATCGCAATAAAACTGCGATTCTTTTCATAGGTCTCGCTTCCGACAAAGTCACGGACTTTTTCAAGAAGTGCGCTAGCACTCCAGCCCTGAACTGCCAGAAAAAGCAGCAGCACGAAACGTGCTACCAAGCGTTGCCTCCGTTTCGCATTCGGAACGTATCGCGGTCAATTTTTTCAAGATGGTCATTTTCAAACAGAAACCAGAGTTTCTGGCGGTCGCTGTACTCTTCAAGTTTTCCGTCAGTCTCAATATCGATATACCCATGACCAAAGACGATAAGCCAGGGTTGTGACGTATTGAGTTCATAAGCACTCTCAGTGATCGTCTGTAACTTTTTCCCTGTCTCAAGATTGATCATACCCAACCAGACACGGCGTTTTGGAAGTATGGTAATTTTTGGAGGTACCAGTGCGGCATTCGCTTCCGCAGCTTCAGCTTCCGCTGTTGCATTGGCTTCAGCGAGTGCCTGCTGCCGTTGGGCCTCTTTCTGCTGAGCTGCAGCACTAAGGCGTTCCTGTGCCTCCTGGATGACAATGCTTTCAACCGGTTCAGCAGAAACGGCGGGAGCGTGATCAGACTCGGTGTTAAAGATGAAATATCCTGCCACGAGGACAGCTGCCATCGCAAAGACAAACCATAATATTCGTGAGTCAGCCGTTTTCTCAGGAGCGGAAACATACGCGGGAATTTCATATTCCAGCTCTTTTTCACTCCCCATAGCACTTAGAAATTCCTCTTTGTAAGCACTTAAATCGACGTCAAATTCACGTTCAAGTATCGAAACAAATCCGAAAAACTGTACTTTGCGAATTTTTGTAAAATCACGCTCAAGCAAGTGAATTACATTTTGCTGGGAGATGCGGGTCCGTTCGACGATCATCTCCACACCAACGCTTTTTAAATACCCTATCGGATCATTCATGGCGCATCCTGTCGATTAATATAGCGCCGGCCGCGCTGACATTGAGCGAATCAAATCCGTGAGCCATTTCGATTCGCACCTTCTTGTCGATTTTCCCGAGAACCCTGCCGCTAATCCCTTCGCCTTCGCTTCCAAGGATCAGGGCACGTTTCGAAGCCACCTCAACACTACGGATATCCTCGCCATCCATAACGGCACCGTAGAGTGTAAAGCTGTGCGTTTTGAGTTCATTGATCAGGTCATGAATGTTGTGCTGTACGATCAACGGCAATTCAAAAAGGGCTCCGGAAGCAGTTCTGGCAACAGGTTCAAGCGCGAGTTGTTTGATGCCGCAGACGGCAACGGCATCAACGCCGAGCGCGTAAGCGCTGCGAACAATCGCCCCGATATTGCCCACATCGGTAATTCCCGAAAGCAGGACAATGAATTGAGGGTCATCCAGCGCTGCGAATGAGACCGGTACGACAGGTTCGATTTCAGCCAGAAACCCCTGATGGTTGCCGCTTTTGCTCATGGTCTGCGCCGCGTTGGGCGGAATACGTTTAATCTCAAATCCCATACGCATCAGACGACTGTACTCTTTGGATTCAATCTCTTTGGCCAGATAGAGCGTACGGATACGCTGCGGATGCCGTTCGATCAGATGGTAAATATTTTGTTTGCCGTATATCAACATGAGGGCTATTCTATCTCAATATTGATAAGGCGCGCATAACACGCCTTCGGGTTCTCGCCTGTTATTTTGCAAATCAGTTTCGCGAGTGTTTTTTTTGGCAGATCCAGTGCCAGGAGATCGGCTTCGGTAATGGCACCCTGCTGCCGCTCCCCCGCTTCAATAACAACCACCCATTCTCCCTTGACTGCCGAATCGAGCTGTGCCATCAATTCGGATGCGGTGCCATGATAATAGCGCTGAAATTTTTTACTCAGCTCCTTGGCAAGAAAAATATGGCGTTTGGGTACCTTTACATGTAAGGCCTCAAGCAGTTTATGCAGACGGTGCGGTGCCTCATAAAGAATCGTTGTAAACCCGTTATAAAGTGCCTGATCAAGTGCCGTATCGCGGTCACCGCCTTTATGCGGCAAAAAACCGTAAAACGTAAACTGCGTTGTCAGAAATCCGCTTGCCGCAAAAGCGGTCAGTACGGCATTAGCACCCGGAAGAACATCGTAAACAACACCATGGTCAATGCAGTAGCGCACCAAAACCGCTCCGGGATCACTGATACCGGGCATACCCGCATCGCTCACATAAATCACATTGGCATCGAAAAAATCGGGAGTCAGTGTCTGTAAAAAAGCATGCTCATTATGTGAATGGAGGGAAATAAATTTCGGGGTACCTGTCTGCAAACCATGCCGTTCGCCAAGCAGCTGAATCAGTTTTTTTGTTACACGGGTATCTTCACATAAAATAATCTCTGCTTCGGAAAAAGCCTGAATGGTACGGAGGGAGATATCGGCAATATTGCCGATGGGAGTAGGAGCGAGAGTAAGCATTTTACCCTCTCAAGCCGCCGACTTAACCGCGGTTGTAACGTTTGTTGAACTTCTCAATACGTCCGGCAGTATCAACAATTTTTTCTGAACCGGTGAAGAACGGATGGCACTCGTTACAGATATCGATACGCATCGTATCTTTTGTCGAGTTGATCGTAAACGTGTTGCCACACGCACAGCTGACTTCACAAGGAATGTTCGTAGGATGAATCTCTTTTTTCATAAGGTTTGCCTTTGGTGCAACGTCGTGTACGTCACACAGTATATGTTTAACGTCCGTACGGGTGCGGAACATTTTGGGTCGCAATTATATCGAAAAAACTATTTTGAAGCAATTAAGACTTTTTGGCGCCATAAAAGAATACCCCTTCAATCACTTCATCACTGATATAAACCACCTCATAACGGATGGAATGCAACCCGTCAAGCGGTGTATCAAGCAGCAACTCTCCGGTATCGCCTTTACGCAGGTTGAAGCTGAGGGCATCTTCTGCAGCGTAGAAGGAGATTCCTTTGTCGGAGTTATCAAAAAGATAGACACCCGATTCCTGCATTTTAGTGCCATTGCGGATATGGGCATGAATCGGTGGGGTAATAATCGAACGTTTGACGCCGCGATTATTGAATACTACTTCAAAGCCGTCTGCCAGCGATTTGAGATCACCGCTTTTTTGCACCAGAATATTCATGACTTCTTTTGAGTTATTGGCATTTTCAACAAGGATGTTGCTGGCATTTTGTACATTCACCAATTCGTGTCCAACCTGTTTCAACTCCTCGGTCTCATTTTCAAATTGCGTCTTGAAAACACCGAGAACATTGCCAATCATGTCAATACTGGCCTGAATATCTTCAAAACGCGCCCCAAGTTCCAAGGAAGAAGTACCTACATTATCCATAACGCCTTTGGCCTGCTGCGCATTTTGCGTCACGGAATCAATAAGCTCATGAATTTTTTTCAAGACCGTCGAAATTGTCTGGGCATTGTTCAGCGATACCTCGGCAAGTTCGCGGATTTTTTCTGCAACAACAGCAAATCCACGGCCGTGTTCACCCGCACGCGCCGCTTCAATGGCCGCGTTGAGAGCTATCAGATTCGTTTCATCAGCAATATCGGTAATCACTTCCATGGTCTTGGATATCTCATTTGAGAAGTTGCGCAGTTCCGTAATCGAAGTGACGGTTTCATCCATTGCCACAGCCGCACGGCGACTTTCATCCAAATTGGTGTTGAGCACTTTGCTGCCCGTGGTAATGTGTTTGGCAGAGCGGGATGCCCCTTCAAGCAGCTCCTGCATCTTCTGCCCCATCTCGTCATTGAGTTTCAAGACCCGTGAAATACTCTGCTGAGAATGTTCAAGCGAATGGTTCTGTGATGCGACATGCTCATTGGTCTGATCAATTTTCACATAGCCGTAACTTGCTTCAAATGCCATATCCTTGCTCTGATTGACAACGTTTTTTATTACCGGGCTCAGCGTTTGGACCATCTGATTGAGATGCCGGAAGAGCTGATCAATCTCATTCTGTGTCGAGTCTTTTTCAAGTGGCTCGTCCTTGATCAGATCATCAATGACGAATTGCCCTTTTTCGACCCGGAAGATCACTTCAAGCACTTTATGAATACGGGCAGCTACATGGCGGCTGAAAACATAATGCGTCAGAACAAGGATTAGCAGAATATTCAGCACTGCCGTCACCGTAGTAATCAAAATACTGCTCTCAAGTGCATCGTTATAGTCACTTCGGTCAATACGGACATCTTCCACCGCGATGACATCGTCAATCTTCCATGTAGGGTGGCACATCAGACAACGTTCTTCACTGATTATCGGACGCGCCATCAGATAATAGGATTTTTCGTCATCCTGTACAATACGCTCTACCTGTTTCTGATCACGATTATTTTTGAAGTAATCAATCAGATCACTCTCATAAGGCTTGGCGCGGTTGGTTTCTGTAACCGGATTGTTGGAAGCTTCTTTGTAAAATACTTTTCCATCTGAAATTTTCGTGAAGCGGGCAAACACATCATTTTGGATATTCTGAGGAATCTCGCTGGAAGCACCGCTGAAAAATTTTTCATTGCGTGTTTCAAGAAGCACTCCGGCGAAATCAAGGATTGATTCTGCCTGTGCGCGCAGATTGTTATCCAGTGCTTCTTTTTCACTTTTATAATCATAAGTGTAAAAAACTATGGATATACCGATAAACGCCACTGAAAACATGATGGAGAACATGGTGGCAAGTTTATATGTTTTAGGATGTTTGAACATGGAACTCCCGTTCATTTCGCGTCATCAGATATTATAACAAAAATTTGTTGGCAATGGCGACAGCCGCACTTTCGGAACGCAGAACCATTGGCGTCTCAAAGCGGATGGCACGCTCTTTGAACAGTGCCTGTTCCTGTGGGTCAAATCCGCCTTCGCATCCAATTATAACAACTTCGAAACGATCTTGAGACTGCAAAGGCGCACCGCCGAAATCCAGCACCCTCGCTTGAGGATATGCTTCTAGAAAAGCCGAAACAGATGGCATCGTGTCAAAACGCATTGTTTCGGAACGCCCGCACTGCTGCGAAGAGGCTTCTGTAATCCGCTCAAGACGCCGGATATCCGGTTCAAAACCTTTTTGGGAACGTTTACATGTAATGAACGTGATCCGCTCCACTCCGGCCTCATTAAGCATCGGGAGTACTTTTTCAACGGATTTTGGATCGATAACGCACCAGCCGATATGGAGCCGCTGCGAGGCTTTTACATGGTACACGCGCTCCTCTTGAAGCTGCAGCATTGCTTCACGCCCGTCAATGGTCTCGACACGGTACATGTAAAGCGTTTGCGTTTCTGTCGGACGGCGCATGGGTATCATGTCGCCACACTTGTGACGGCGGACCTTGATGAGATATTTAAAAAGTTCGCCGCGCAAGCGCAGAGACACGCTTCCCGCTTCGTCACAGAAACTGAAGATCATATCAGCATCCACATCCCGATAACGACCACAGCAGCAAGTTCGGCGCCCAGAAGCCGGTTTGCCAGTGCTTTGTAACGCTCAAAGACATCAGGCAGCGTAATATTGGCATGTTTCAGACGGGCATAACGCTTGGATTCCAGAACGATCATGAGAATGTTAAAAACAATCATAACGATATTGGCCAGAGAAAAATCCAGATGTTTGGCCGCCATCATCACGGTTCCCGTAAAGAGCATCAAAAAGAGCATTGATCCCATAATCGGCATCACCATTCGCATCTTTTTGGCAAAGCGGTACATATCGGTGGAGAGATTAAGATGCACCAGATTTCCCACAATGATGGCAAGCATTGCAGCAAAGCCCCAAAAGTGGATTTCCAGCGCCATGTTATACATTTCATTCATAAAGCGAATTTTACCAGAGCTTGCCTATAATGAGCCCTCAATTATACAAAGGAGTTATCCATGGCCGTTACCGTCGAAGAGGGATTGCGTATTATCTATGAATCGGTAGAAGCAAAAAGTACCGAACTCGTCAGTCTCGAATCGGCACTCGGACGTATTCTGGCCCACGAGCTTGTCGCCCATCACAACCTGCCGCCTTATGACAACTCGGCCATGGACGGCTATGCCGTTGCCTGCAGCGATGCCGGAGGACGCATTAAAGTGGCGCACACCATTCTTGCCGGAGATCATGAAGATCACAAGATTGTCCGTGGCAGCGGTATGAAAATCATGACCGGTGCCAAAGTCCCGCAAGGGTGCGAAGCGGTTGTTCCTCAGGAAGAGTGCAGTGTCGAAACCAAAGGGGTCCGCTTGCCCGAGAACATCCGCCCCGGTCAGCATATCCGTCTGTGTGGCGAGGACATTCAAAGCGGTGATCTGCTCCTGCCGGCCGGTACCCGTCTGCATGCCCACCAGCTCACACTGCTGGCCTCACAGGGGATCTCCCATGTCAGCGTCTATCAAAATCCGCGTGTCGCGGTCTTTGCTTCCGGAAGCGAGCTGAAGATGCATTTCGAAACCCTGCAGGCGCATCAACTTTACAATACCAACAGTCCGACATTCCTCTCCCGGGCACGGGAGCTTGGCTGTGACGTGACATTTATCGGTACTGCACTGGATTCGCTTAAAAGCATTGAAGAGTGCATCCACGCAGCGTTGGGGTTTGATCTGATTATCACTTCAGGCGGGGTCAGTGTCGGTGAAGCGGATTTTACCAAAGAGGCTTTCAATGCTTTCGGCTTTGAAACCCTTTTTGACAAGGTACACATCAAACCGGGAAAACCGACGACATTCGGTCGTATCGGGAAAACCTATGTCCTCAATCTACCCGGAAATCCCATGGCGGCGGCACTCAATTTCGAGCTCTTCGCACAAAGCATTATTTTGAAGCTTAGCGGTACGCGCTCCAGATTTCTGAACCCTTTACATGTAAGCATGAAAAACGACTATGCCCTCAAAAGCGGCAGACGTACCCTGATTCCCGGGTATTACGACGGCGCGGCATTTGAACCGATTGCAAAAATAGCCCCGGGTATGATTACGCCGCTTGCCAGGGCCAACGGATGGGTTATGATAGATGAGAGCGTCAGCCTTCTTGAAGCGGGACATACCGTGAAAATGATTCCCCTGCAACACAGCTTTACCGCTGATGAACCGCAGGATCTTGTCACGCGCTAAACAGTATCGGGGTTAACGAAGCGTTCGCCATTTTTCAGTTTTTCAAAGAGTGTCGCATCGTGCCACTCCCGTATGACGCCCGGGCTGAATTCGATACGTTCAAGCGCAATCACACCCATCTGCTCACTGTAAGCATCTTCCCTGAATCCCTGTGCATATCCTGTTGCGGTCTCATGGACGATGATGCTGTTTAGCCGTACCGCTTTCTCGCCGTTGATGGTTGTCGTCAGCTGCATCAGACGATCGATAAGTACAAAAATCACGCGACTGAACTGTTCGGCTGAGGGAGATACCGGCAGTATCACCCACCGGTCGGAATAGCGCTGCATGGCCGCGATATAATCGGTATCGTCCCCATCCCAGAGTGTTATGGCATGGTCAAAACTGTCAATCAAATCTTTGATATGGCGCTTCATCAACCCGAAATCATAGACCATCTGCCCGTGATCGAGAAAGTTTGATTCGAAAAGAACTTCAATGATATAGGAGTGGCCGTGAATGGAAGCGCGGCAACGCTGTGAGGAGCAACCGCGGACGATATGGGCGTTTTCGAACTTGAACTGCTTGCGAATTATCATTCAGACTCCTTTGTTCTGATCCCAGATACGAATATGAAGCCGATCGCTGTAACTGTAACCGCAGCGTTTGCACAGCTCAATCACCGCCTCGGTGTTTGATTCGACCTCTTCCTTGCTGCCCCCTTTTGGCATACACATGACCTGACATTTCGGGGCGAGGGCAAGAATCTCTTTAATCTCCTCTTCCAGTCCCGATGCAAGCCCCTCTGCATCGACAGTGAATTTAAAAAATACTTCGTCGGCATTATTGATGATTGTACTGAAAATTTCAGGCCGCACCCGTTTATCATGCGGTTCCGCACTGTTGGAGAGCTTGACGGAGAGCGCAAAAACGCAGGATCTGTACACGGGATGGTTTTCAAAATCGACGGCTACCGCACCGTTGGTTTCAAAAGTCACCCGGTGGTGATGGCTGATGAGATATTCCAAAAAAGCGATCAGCTCAGGCGTCTGGGCATGCAGCAGCGGCTCGCCGCCGGTAAAGACGACATCGACATCGCGGGGTAACGTGTAGGAGCTCATGATATCAATCAACGTTTGGGGCGTATCGATCACCTGCCATAACGCCCCAAAGTGTTTTTTATCTACGGCATAGACGGTATCACACCCTTTTACCGAAACACCGTCAGGTGCCGTTTCGATGCATCCGAATCCTTCGCAGCGCATATTGCAGCCGCCGAAACGGAAAAAGAGTGACGGAACTCCGGTGTAGCGTCCTTCGCCCTGTATGGAGTAAAAGTGTTCAACCAGCGGCAGCATCAGCCACCCGTCTCATAAAACGCTCTTGATGACGCCTCCCCTTCGGGGTCGCTCCAGCGATTCTTTTCAGGTTTGGTACGAACGACCTCTTTGAGCACCAGTGCGGCCTCTTTGATGTCGCCGCGACGGATGGCATCGCGAATGCTCATGGCTTCATCGAAATAGAGGCAGGGAATCAGGTGCCCTTCCGCAGTCAGGCGGATACGATTGCACTTGGTACAGAAATCATCTTTGTGCGGTTCGATGATACCGAAGCGATAACCCTCTTCCATACGATAATAGTGTGACGGTGAATGCCCGTCAAAACCTTCATCATCGAAACGGTACTTTTCACCGATTGCATGCAAGAGCTCCGCGGAAGTCAGGCCTTTGATATCGACCGCCGCATGAACGTTTTCCATGTACTCGATAAACCGGATGCTCATGCCCCTTGTTTTACAGTATTCAAGTACGTCGAGGATCTCGCCGTCGTTAACGCCTTTCATCGGTACCATGTTGACTTTGACTTTCAATCCGGCGTCCAGTGCCGCTTCCACTCCGGCAAGAACATTGGAGAGTACATCTTTTTGTGCAATCTGCCGGGCGACATCAGCTTTGAGTGTGTCGATGGAGACATTAATGCGGCGAAGGCCAGCATCTTTGAGCTTCTGTGCGGCATCTTTCAAAAGATAGGCATTCGTGGTCATCGCCAGATCAATATGGGGAGCATAATCGTAGATCATTTTAATGAAACGGTCCAGATCCTCGCGCAAAAGCGGTTCGCCTCCCGTAATACGAATCTTTTTGATCCCCTCGTCAATGGCGACGCGGATGAATTCAAACAACTCTTCAAACGTCAGAAGGTTCTCTTTGGGAACCCATGAAAAAGGTTTTTCGGGCATACAGTATTGACAACGGAAGTTGCAGCGCTCTGTAACAGAGACCCGCAAATAGTCGACAACACGATCATAACTGTCTACAAGCAAGTTACGCCTTGTAATGATTTGTGGCGATTATAGCTACTCGAACTTTTAATGCAGTTGACGTGAGTCAGACAATTGAGTTTTTAAGGGGGAAGTTAACCGATCTATGGAGCGTGAAGGTAATCCCGGCTTACCAGCCGCGGACTACTGCATGACATGCCGAACAGGCATTGATAATGTCAGAATAGGTGTGTTGCGCTTTGTTCATTTCATTCGTTGCCAGATAGATTTCCATCTCGTCAACAGCGTTATTGATGCGTTTGGATGCATTGAACGCGATGTTGCCCATATGCTGTTTATCTTTTGGAAGATACTTTTTGATCTCATCCATGTTATGAAACATCTCATTGGCACTACGAACTTCTTTGATTCCGTTGCGAACGAGCGCCATGTTGTTATAAAGGAACCCTTTTTGAATATTGTTCAGACCGTTTTCGCTTTTTGCCATATTGACAGCGAGTACATCCGATGCAAAAAGTGATCCGCCCAGAAGCAGTGTGATTGCCAAAGTCTTAATCATTTCTCATTCCTTACAATGAAGAGAATCCACCTTAGTGGATATCTCTCCAGATCTGTTTTTTCCAGAGCAGTGCCAAAATGGCAAATACCAACATGTAAAGCATTACTTTCCAACCAAGGTCTTCACGCTCTGCTTTTTTCGAATCGCCGATCTCTTCCATGTACGCAATGACATGCTCTTCAGCTTCTTCCGTCAGACCGACACGAGGCATACCCGTTCCGTGCAGCAGACGCTGAGGATCATTGATGAAGTTTTCAAGATAGTGGCGGCCACGACTCTTGATATACTGAGACAGATCCGGTGGTGTTGCACCGAGGTAACCTTTGGCGATATCGCCCGGTGTGCGTGCCGTAATGCCGGCGTATGCCATAGCGTGACAGCGTCCGCATGCGTCGATAAAGTCAGCGCGGTGACCTTCAATACCTTCTAAATGCTCATCCGGAATAGACTTCAGGAAGGCAACGATATCCATAATCTCCTGTGGTGCCATCCAGTTGTATGATGGCATCGGGTGCACTTTGGCACCCCCTTCCGGATACTTGTGTGACAGGTTCGAAGCCGTTACCGGATCGAAAATGAAATTCGCCAGATAGTTGGTTTCATACAGATGTCCTGCTGTGCTCAGATCCGGTGGAACCACACCGTACGATGCTGCAAGATCACTGTCGCTCATCAGCGGCGGCAGACCTACTTTTTCAACTGAGTGACATGCTGCACAGTTAGCTTCTACAAGCGCTTTACCGTTTTCAGGATTTCCCGTAAGTGTCGTATCGACATTTTTCAGATCACTAAACGAATAGTCAGCCGGAGCCGGAGCCGGGTGCATTACATGATGCGCATACGGTTCGATACCGTAATAAGTCACTGCGACGAGGGCGACAATGACAGCTAAGATTTTAAACTCTTTCATTATTTACCCCCCACTTTTTTTGCTTCTATCATTGTAATAACCGGCAGCAGGATAAAGAGCAGCAGGAATGTTGCAGATGCGTAGAACCCTACCCATGCATTGGTACCGGTTGGAGGCAGTTTTCCGTAAACCGTCAGAACAATCAGGTCTGCCATCAGAATCCAGAACCAGTATTTGAACATCGGGCGCTGATTGGCAGGTTTCACCATTGGTGAACGGTCAAGCCACGGCAGGACGAAGAAGATACCGTTTGCGATACCAAACGCCATCAGCCCGAGGTCTTTACCATGGATACCGGCAATATCAAAGAACCAGCCGCGCAGTACTTCATAAGACCAGAGGAAATACCACTCAGGATAGATGTGTGCCGGAGTTTTCAGACCGTTTGCCTTGTCAAAGTTGATCGGGTCCATCGCAAAACCGTAGTGGTAGAACACCAGGTAGAAAAAGAAGATCATAAAGAATCCGACAACCATGAAGTCCTTGGAAAGGAATACCGGCCAGAAAGGAATGACTTTAGACTCTTTTTTATTGCCTGCTTTGTATTTTTCGGCTTCTTCATCATAGTCGAAAAACTCACCCTCTTCGTTGTTAACGTGCGGGAAACGCAGCGCATAAAAGTGGAATGCGATCGCACCCAGAATTGCCAGAGGAATCAACAATACATGTAACATAAAGAAACGTGTCAGTGTCGCATCTGCAACATAGAAGTTACCACGAATCCAGATGACGAGGTCGCCTCCGATAACCGGGATACCGCCAAAAATTTCAGTAATAACGTATGCCGCCCAGTAACTCATCTGACCCCATGGGAGCATGTAACCGGAAAAACCTTCGGCAGAGAAGAGTACGAACAGGAGCATTCCTGAAATCCAGATCATCTCACGCCCTTTTTTATAAGAGCCGTAGTAGATACCGGTAAACATATGCACATAAATCACAAGGAAAACAACCGAAGCACCTACTGCGTGAATATGTCGGAACAGCCATCCGTAGGCGACATCCTGCATAATCGTAAAGTTGACGCTGTCGAATGCCATATTGACATCCGGTTTGTAATACATCAGAAGGAAAATTCCCGAGATCAGCAACAGTGTGAAAAGCACGGTGATAACGACACCCATTGCCCACAAAAAGTTGATGTTCTTTGGAACCCAATATTCCGTCATCATCACTTTCATGAAGTTAATGACACCCAAACGCTGATCAAACCACTCGAGTGTGGATTCTGCTTTTTTAAATTCAGCCATATCGCCCCCTTACGCTTTTGCTACCAGAGCTTTATACTCTTCGCCCTCTTCACCGAGAACCAGAGTTACGCCGTCCACTTTGAATGGCGGGATATCCAGTGGTCGCGGTGGCGGTCCGAATGTGTTGACACCGGCAGCGGTGAACTCACCACCGTGACAGGCACATTTGAAATCTTTTTTCTCGGGACGGTAGGCAGGAATACAGCCAAGGTGGGTACACAGACCGATCATCACGGAATAATAGTGGTCTCCCACTTTAACATTACGTCCGGCTGTCGGTGCCATGTCTGCGCTGTACTTGAGCAGGAACACCGGTTTCCCGCGCCATACAACGACTTCAAGTTTATTCTCTTCAAGCGCCGATACATCAACCGTCGTAAAGCCGGCTGACATAACACTCGGGAGCGGATCCCAGGTCTTTTTCATCGCGACGAGTGACGCGACGGCGCCTACACCGGCAACAGCACCGAATGCTTTACCGATGAACCCTCTTCTACTTTTATTAGTCATACTTCTCTCACTTAGGTGAAATTTAACGCCCAATATTACATGAGAAAGTATTAAGCTTTTATAAAGTTAAGGCCCTCTTTATGAAAGTGATAATTTTTTCTGTTTCATTTATAAGCAGGTGATAATTATGTGATGCATCATCTCTCAAAAGTGTGATTAATTCATCACTTTTGTAGCCATCAACTACCGGAATTCGCAATTCTTCAAAGAGTGGCAGAAAATCACGCGGATAGTCCGGGCGCTGTAAAAACAGGGGGCGTCCTCCGGAAGCAAGATGCTCCAAAACGGCTTGCGGGGAGGCACTGACCAATAACCGGCTCTGTTGAATTAAAGTGTCGTACTCATCTGATTCCAGAACTGCTTCAAAAGCCGAAGCCACTTTTTTCTCATAATCGAAAAAGAAATAAAATCCTGCCCCCAGCGTCATTTTATGCGGTGCGAACATCTCAAGATGTGCCAGCAAATCCATTTCATAATCATCATCACCGAAAAAAAATGCCCGATCCATATTTTTTTCACGCGCTTCAAAATAACGCGGATCCACGACGACACCCGTGCAGATATCATCTCCCGAGAGGTAAGGAGACACCAGATACTCTCCGGGATGCCTGATATCACCCGGATCATCACTGATACGGATAAATGTAGAGAAGAAGCTGATCATATCATGCAGCATTGTCGGATTGTGTTCTGCTGAATCGAAGATGATTTTGTCGCCGCGTGTAGCAATCTGCGGAATATTGCGTACAACGTCGATACCGACGGAACGTTTGATACCAAACTCCCTTGCAATCGAAGCAATACGAAAATCCGAGCATAACAGCGTAATGTCGACATCGCCCAGCCCATTGATGATGGCAGCTGCACGCCGAAACCGGTCGAGACCGATGCGGTGCCCGGTATGTACATAATAAAACAGTCTCATTTAATAGTCTCCGATACTTGCATAATGCCCGCATTCTACATTTTCAACGATTAAATCCGCTTCAAACATACCCGTTGTGCACAGAATATGCATTGGCTCTAAAATTAACTCCCGGAGGAAATCACATGGTCTGCAAATTGAACCAGATAATCGAATTTACGCGCACGTACAAGCTTCTTGATGATTTGAGCGATGAGGCAATCAAAGAGACATTCGAGAGCTTTCCGCATTGCTGTTCATGGGACAAAGGGTTGGGATTTGCCGAGATAGACGGTGAACGTCTCGATGTGGCTGTGGATAAAATCATGGAGGTGCTTGATGCTTCGTTTGAGCATCAATATACCGCACCCCAGATCAAAGAGATCGCCTCGGCTTTCTGCGGTGTTTTTGATGCCGCAGGCGCACCAAAGAAACCGGTGCCTTTCGTTATTGTCATCCTGGCCCGGATTTGACTAGAACCCATCTCATATATGCCTCATCAGAATCAGGATACAGTCCAGTTGCACAAATCCCTGATAGTTTAATAGGTGATATTCCTATCTGATCTGTATTCTTTTGTAGATTGAGAGCTATACGAAGAGTCATTCATCCTCCAGCACTTGGTGTAGCGGCCTAATTTCTTCCGTTCTAAGTCTTTGGCTTTTTACGGTTTACTTTGTCAGGAGCGGTAAGCTCTACACAGTGCTCTTCCATCAAACAAGATCCTTAGGATCGGAGTAAGCGTTATGTCCAAACATCTTCTTTGGCTGTTCGACTACAAACAATTTATCGAGCGTAAACTCAACATACTTCAACTATATTTGATATATTTGATACTCCATTCCATTGAAGACTGCTGCACTTAGCTTATTACCATACACACAACCAGTATCTAAACCTAAAGCATATTTGTTTTCACGTACCTCTTGAAACCATTGATGTCCATAAACGACAAAACCTTGATTTCCATCATATACATCTGCCCAAAAAACAGAACTATCATCTTCTTTACCATGCATAACAAAATGACCTTCTTGATCTAAATAGCGTAAACGTAATATTTTATCTTTATCTCGTTTCGTTATATTGTCTAAATTCATACTGTTTTGAAGTCCACCATGAAGAATAACGATATTTTCAAATCGTAAAAATAATGGCAAAGATTGTAAATATGCTAGATGCTTTCGTGAGAAATTTTGGACAATATTTTGTTCGTCTTCATCAAGTATTATAGGATTCTTTTTTTGAGTTTGTTGGTGTTTTAAATAACGTAGAATTTTATCTTCATGATTACCAAGTACTGACTTTATGTTGTTTTCAATAATAAAATCAAGTGTTTTTATACTATCTTTCCCTTTTGTTATAATATCGCCAACGCATACTTCAATATCTTTTTGTTGAGGATTGATTTTATGGCGTAGAGATATAAACTCTTTATGGCAACCATGTATATCACCATATATGATAAGTTGACTCATAATTGCTGTTCTATGCGATCTAATTCATCTTTATATTTTCTAATTTCTTGTCTGATTGTTATACAACTTTCTTCAGTAAACGGAATGCTTCCTACCATTAAAATACCATCTTCTTCTATCGCTTCTACATGAGCTAATAAATTTCGCTTTTTCAAAACTGTACTACGATATACACTTTCCTGAAAACTGGAATCAACTTTAGCAATTGCTCGCGCTTTCTTATCACTATCTACATAGAGGTTATCTATAATTTCTTGTAAACTTTTTTCCTTATAACGTGCACTTTTTCTTTGATTATCTTCATATGACTTTTGTAATTTATCAAGAATATATGTTTCCATTGTTCTATCGTTTGTTTTTAACGCATATTTTAATAAAATACGTTCTTTTTGTCGATCCAACTCAGCGACTTCTGCCATAATTAAACCTCTAAGATTATTTACGTCTTGTACTTTTTTAATAGTTACATCTATTAAATCTGTCACTTTTTGTTCAAAATCATCCTTATTTCTACTTGTAGTAAAAATACCTTCAATATTATTTTCACTAATTGACTTCCTAACATCTTGTAAATTTGTTGAATAAAATACAATATCAGTCAAAACATTATTTGATCTGATCTGATTAATAATATTATCCCCCTTATTTCCATTATCTAAATTTAAATCAATTAAAAACAAATCATACTTTTTTTGATACTCTGGATTAGTGTCTTTTTCTAAATATTCAGCTAAACTTTTATGTTTTACTATGTTAGCTTCAAAGCCTTTATCTTCTATATGATCTTTAATGTATTCTTCATGATTTTTGAAAAAATCATCTCTATCATCAATCCATAAAATTTTATAGTCTAAAGTCATTTTACCAACCTAATTAGTAATGAAATACCTTTAATTTTATTTTTGTTAATTGTGACCATTCCATTCATCGATTTTACAAGTTGCTGAATATGATGCAAGCCAAGACCAGAACCTTTGGTAGTAGTATACCCTCGTTCAAATAATGCATTCGTATTTGTAATATGATTGCCAAGCCCTATACCATCATCTATAAATTTTATTTCTAAATTGTTTTGATCTTTAGAAAAACTAATTAGCATGTTGTTAGCTCTAGCTTTTTTTGCATTACTAAGAATATTATCGATGATAATAGTTATTTCCATCGGTTTAAAATCAATAACAAACTCTAAATTGCTATTTTCTATTTGGATATTTATTTTGTTATCGGAAACAATCTTATATATATTTTCGATGTATTGTTGAATAAAAGCAATTAAATCATTATGAATACTTTCTGAATTTGTAATAAAATCAGCCTTTGTAGCATACTTATTGATCGCTAATATTTTTTGATTAGTAATAGATATTTCATCTAAAATTTCCATAACTTCTGATTTATCTATTATTTCTTTTTTATCCATTTTTCTTTTAAAGTTTGTTATAGATCCATCAATCAATTCAGCATTAATCCCAATATGGTGTTGAAGATTTATTAAGTCTTCTTCGCTAAGTGTACGTTCTGATTGAAGAAAAAGAATTTGTTTTTCTTTTTGTATATTATCTTGCTCAACAATTTGCTTTTCACGTTCAACTTCCTTGACTTTATGCTCAGCTTTATCAGCTCTTTTTTCAGCTTGCCATTGATTTTCAAATGCTTGTTTTGTTTGTTCTTCAGCAATTACAACTGACTTTTGTAAATCTAAAATTTTTTTATTCGCTGTCTCAATTTCAGTTATAAAGTTTTCATCATTTGTTTTTATTGCCAATTGCTGTAATGTTTGCAAAATTTTTGGAGAATTCAAAGATAGTTTTTCGTTTACTATATTTAAAAAATTTTTATTATATTGTAATAACTTAGTATTTGGATCATCTACTAATCGACTAATTAAGTGTATTATCTTTTCTTTAGAAGTTACTGTATTTAATAGTGAAATATCTTCTCTATCTTTATCATAAACTAAATTTTCGTCATCAATGAATGCCCATTGAATTCCAACAACATATTTTTCTAATCTTTTTAGAACATTCTCATAAAATGCATCAAAAAGTTCTTCTGTAGCATCCGAAAGTATTAATCCACCATCACGACTTGTCGTTTCTTTGAAATAGTCAGATTTTTGAAGGATTTCAATACTCCCAAGTAAATCCCTTGTTCCAAGAAAGCGTTTAAAACCTTGTTGATGTCTGCGATCAATTTTTAAAGAATCATCACCCTCATCACCAAAAGGGTATACTCTAAATCCATTGTTATACAAGAATACTGAACCAAACTGAACAGAAGGAACTCCCATTTGTCTTTTAAAATTGTTTTTTGCTGCACGATTTAAAAAGAATAATCTAAAATGAATATTGTGTAAAAATTTATAAATATTTTGTTCTTCAATTTTATAGATCAACTCACCTCTATCTGTAAGTGTTGTTGTGATTTTTTCTTTCTCAATATGTACTTCAATATTTGTTGTTTTTATATTCAAGATGTCTATGACAGTGTTTTT
Source organism: Sulfurimonadaceae bacterium (assembly GCA_050305515.1). Lineage (GTDB taxonomy): Bacteria > Campylobacterota > Campylobacteria > Campylobacterales > Sulfurimonadaceae > JAFGUB01. The sequence continues at coordinate 111,058 of JBNLFL010000040.1, read as the reverse complement.
TACAAGACCATTAACTTTTCTTCTATCATATTCTTCATTTTTGTCTTCATATAACTCATCTTTATCATGAAGTATAATTTGAAAAGATGGCATCAACTTATTCTCAAAAGGATTAATTAATTTACCAAGAGAATTTTTCAATTCAAGTTTCTGTTCACGTTTCCATGTATCACGAAGAAAATTTATTTCAAGAATCACACCATGCTCAAATTTTTTATATTCTAATATTTTTTCTTCTGAAGGTCTTGAATAATTAATTGCAATATCAACAAACTCATTTTCAGGATTTTCTTCAAACTTTCCCCAATCAACATCTAACTGATGATAAGAGCTTTCACTAGTTTTTCTACTAATTAGCCTCAGTCTTTTTCCTAATCTATCGCAAGAAAACCTACCTATTCCTTTTGCACCTGCATATATTCTATTATTTTCTATTTTATCTCTATAATCAATTTCTTCATTAAATATAGACTCGTCATTAAACTCCAAGTCTTCTATTCCTAATTCTTTAGCTGAATAAGCAACGAATAACCATTTTTTTAATAAATCATCTTTACTCATTCCTTTTCCATTATCTTGTATAATGATTGAATTGGTTTTAAAGGTAATATCTACTTGAGAAGCATGTGCATCATAAGAATTTTTTACAAGCTCAAAAATTGCAATATAATCATCAATAATTAAATCTTTTCCTATTATATTCTTAAGGGCAGAGCTGATTTTAAATTGTAACTTTTCTAATGTACTCAAATCATCTCCTTTAAAATAAGTCCAGCTTGCTCCGCAAAAAGAGGTGGTATTGCATTTCCTATCTGTGTATATCTTGGTACATCTACTTTTCTTCTATCTCCACCTGTTGTATATTTACCCTTGAACTCATAATGATCTGGAAAAGATTGAATTCTTGCATATTCTCTCACAGTTAAAATACGAGGTTCACAATAATGAATATAATCATCTGGTAATGTTGTAAGTGTTGGTGTACATGACTGGTGGCATAGAGGGACAACAGTTCTTTTCTTTAAATTGTATCTTTCTTTTATACTGTCTGATATATTCTTATTTGGTTTTGCGTTTAGTAAAATAAATTTAAATTTCATAACAGTATCTTTTTTATGGTTAGCAAACCTATGGCTATCTGCAACATTATTTGTTTCTAACCCTTTGCGCATCAATTTTTGATAATTACTATTTGCTTTTGAGTAAATACCGGCTTTAAAGTTTTTTGTATCAGGAGATTCAACTATACCATTTGACTGCAAAAGGTCTGAAATAGCTTCGCTTAATGATGTTTTATCTGCTAGTTTTTTACTTGCAAAAAATGCTGTACGATTCTGAACAATCTTCTCAAAAAAAGTAGTTGCATTTCCTTTCTTTGTCCCGACTAATATATAGCGTTGGCGCTTTTGAGGTACACCAAATTCTGAAAAATCGACAATATCACCTTGAACATCATATCCAAGCTTTTTTAATTCATTTACTACATATACTGAATAAGCTTGTCCTCGCTTATTTCCTTGTTTAAAGCCGATTGTAAAGCCTTTAACATTTTCAAAAAAAAGTAATTCAGGCTTAACGAGTTTAATAAACTCTATATATGAATCAATTAGCTTATTACGTTCATCTTTTTCTTGTCTTCTTCCTGCCATTGAGAAGCCTTGGCAAGGTGGCCCGCCTGCGATTAGCGTTATTTTTCCTTCTAATGCTGCAAGCTCAGAAGAATAATTTTTTATAACTTCATTAATATCATGATTTGTTTTTGGTAACCAATGAGGCCAGTCAAAATTAGAGTTTTTATCGATTAAATTATATTTGAGAGTAGTAAAAGCATCTTGGCTTTTTTCAACAGCAAACAAGCCATGCCAACCTGCATTATGTAAGCCTAATGCCAAACCACCACAACCTGAGAAGAGATCTATGTAACTATATTTACCCAAAATCAAACCTTACTAGAAGCTATTTTCAGGAAAGTACCTAAATATTCAAAATCATCTTAAACAATAGCATAAATTTTCACGAAAAGCTTTTATTTTCACACAAAATTAATATTTCTTAGCACCGATGTCATATGTTTTAAAGTTCGATAATGGTTTCTACATGAAACAACAATGCTAATTTATTGCTCCGCATTTTACTATTAATGCAGATTAACTCAATGTCAAAATCTTCAAAACGCAAGTGTATTAAAGTTTGATAATATATCATAAAGATTGATAATGCGCATAATAAAATTAAATTGGAACTTTATTGTATAATTGTCGTTAGGAGTATTTATATGGAAAACGCATCTCTTTCCTTTCCTCAACGCAAGATTACAAAGAGCTACCGATCCGTTACTGGTCATTTCCCCAGTGTCAAGAACAATCGTTCTGTAGCCTTTGAATCACTGCTTGAAAAGCAGCTTTTTTTGACATTGGAGTTTGACGATACGGTGAAATCCTATATGGAACAGCCTCAGATCGAAGTGAAACACGGCGACAGGTTAAAAACATATAGCCTTGATTGTCATATAAAGTATACGCCCTCTAGCAAAAAGGATTCTATAGTCGAAGCAAAATATGTCAGCGAACTTCAAAAAGACAAAGAAAAACTTGACAAGAAATTCAAACTTATAGAACCGGCGGTGATAGCAATGGGGATGGAGTTTTTGCTTTTTACGGATGAGATGTATTCACCTGTCTATATAAAAAACTTGGACTTTCTTTATCGGTATAAGACCCAAAATGTAAGCAGCGAACATGATGCATTGATTCTCGGATATGTGACGGAAGCCGTTAGTGCCTACGATCTTGCCAATTCACTTTCACGATCTAAAATTGAGTATTTCGTACTAGCGAATGCGATATGGGCATTGGTGTCTCATGGCCGACTGAAAACCGATCTTCATTCTGAGGCATTGACGATGCACTCGTTTGTTTGGAGAGATAATGAGCGTCATTAAATTCGATATCGGATCAGAAATCAGCCTTGACGGTGCAAAACATGTAGTCAAAGGCTATCCCGCATTGGACGAAGTACTGATCAAATCGGTTGAGCCTCCTTTCAAAGAGAGGATCGTCAAAGTCAACGATCTTGCCAAAGAGGTCGACAATGCCAAAGAGCTACCTTCACACCTTGTTGAGCTCGATGACAACGAGTACGCTAAAGCGCTTGAACGGTTTCAGATCATCGAACCGCTGTTGGAGTTACCGGAAAGAACGGCCAAAGACGTGAAAAAGGTCGCAGGTGCACATGGAAAAGGAATTGCCACGATATATCGATGGCTTGGGAGATACGAAACCTACGGTACCGTCAGCTCACTTGCATCGTCGTACGGAAATTGCGGTGCGAAAGGCAAAGGCCGCCTGAACGAATCCGTAGAAACGATTATCGCTTCAGTGATTGATGAACTTTACCTTGATAAACAACAATATCCTTTCTCAACGGTTTATCGGAAAATTTCCGAGAAATGTACCAATATAGGTTATGCCATACCGAGTGAAAGTGCCATTCGCAAACGTCTGAAACAGCTCAGTCCGAAACTTGTCGCGAAACGTCGAAAAGGTGTTAGTGTTCGAGATACCAGGGGTACTCCGGGAAAATTTCCTGAAGTGAAGATGCCACTTGACGTCATCCAGATAGATCACACGAAAGTGGACATCATGCTTGTCGACGACACGACCAGAGAGAATATCGGCCGGCCGAACATTACCGTAGCTATCGACATGTATAGTAGGTTGATCTACGGATTTCACATTTCTCTCGAACCGATTAACTTTTTTAGCGTCGGCCAGTGTCTGCTAAACGCTATTCTCCCTAAAGACGATCTGCTTAAACGTTTTGATGTGGAGGGGGAATGGCCGGTTTACGGTTTGCCGCGCAAGGTGCATATGGACAATGCCAAGGAGTTTCGCTCCGATTCGCTTGTGAGGTTCTGTCAGGAGTACCGCATAGAAGACATCTACCGTCCCGTAGCCCGAGCACATTTTGGAGGGGCTGTGGAACGTGTGATCGGTACCCATATGAAACAGGTTCATCAACTGCCGGGCACGACGTTTTCCAACGTTGCCCAACGAGGCACGTACGCCTCGGAAGAACAAGCGACGATGACGATCTCGGAACTTGAGCAGTGGTATCTTGATTTTGTAGTTAACGTCTATCACAAGACCGAACACAAGGATCTCGGCATGACGCCGGAAGAGAAGTTCTATCAGGCTTATCTGGGTGTGGGCGATGGAACAATACCGTTTCTGCCAAGTGTTCCGGCCAATACTCTCAAACTACGCATGGCGCTGCTGCCTACAATGGAACGTACCGTACAGAAAAATGGGATAACCATTGACTATGTCACCTACTTTTCTGAAACGCTCAGAAAATGGATCGTACCGGCCGAATATAAAAAGCTTAACAAGAATCTGCATTCGACTCAAGTAATCTGCCGACGCGATCCTCGAGATATCAGCAAGATCTATGTTTACGACTCCGACATAGATGATTATATTACGGTGCCCTACAGCGATATCAAACGGCCAGCCATCAACCTTTCGGAACTTAGACGATCCATTGCCGAAGCGAAGAAAGAAGTTACGGGACGAGAACTTGAGATGCATGATATCTTCAGGGCATATGAGCGGCTAGATTCCTATGTTGAAAAAGCGAAACGGGAAAAACGTTCCGTACGCCGGCATGACAGTTCCAAACAGCATACGCAAAAAGCCTTAGAGTATGAAAAGAAGATCTTGAATGAGGAACCGGTACCGCCAGCGGATGCAAAGGCCGAGAGTGTACCTGTAAATTCCATCGATAACGATGACGACGGATTTGAATATTACCCGGTGGATGAATAGTAATGAGTGAAAGACGACTGACTAAAACGGCACGTGCTTATCTGGAAAAAAGCGATGCGGAGCGTATCGAATATTGCGGGCAGGATCATTGGGTCGGTTACAAAGCGGCCATAACGCTTCTTGAATTACTGGAAGAAAAATTCAACGAACCCGTTCAGATCAGACGTGAAGGATTGTTGATCTACGGCGATTACACCAACGGGAAAACTGCGATCCTGAAAAAGTTTTACGATTTGCATAAAGCAACTCTCGAGACCGTCAATAAAGAAGGAGAACACATTTATGAGATCCCTATCATCTATTTCCAGGCTCCAACTGTCCCTGATGAAAGCAGGCTCTACTCTTTGATCCTTAATGAGTTATGCGTCCCGCACAAACCTACGGAGAAGGTTATGGAGAAGGCTAGGCTGGTAGAACACTACCTTGGGAAGCTCAATACTAAGATGATTCTGGTTGATGAAATTCATAGCGCTTTGACCGGAAATCTTAACAAACAGCGCACCTTTATAAACGATCTTAAGCAGCTCAGCAACAAACTTTCTCTTTCAATCATCCTTGCCGGTACAAGAGAAGCCCATTCAGCGCTATCCACAAGTGGAGAGACGGCTTCGCGTTTTCCTTCCATTGAACTTCCCCGCTGGAGTAATGACAAGAAGTTTCGCTCTTTCATCGCTACTTATGAAACCTGCTTGCCACTTAAAGAGGCTTCTGATATGGTCTATAACTCACAGATCATAGACGCACTTTACAACCAGTCCGAAGGCTTGATTGGCCGTGCGGTTAACCTTCTCAAAAAAGCCTCTATTAAAGCTATTACATCCGGACGTGAAAGAATTACGCTCGACGATATTGAGTACCTTCCGACATTATGAAACCAAAGGGCTGGGTGGATGGGTATGATTTTTTGATCATTCCGCCGCCGCAGCCTAATGAACTATTGAGTTCATGGCTTACTCGGCTGGCCTTCGCCCACGGCTATTCTCTGACCACATTCATCTCGCTTTTTCTGAGGCCTAACGGCAGCACACTCAGCCGCATCGACATCGACTTCAAAGAGGATGCGAATCTGCTCGAAATGCTCTCGCTAAAAAGCGGCTTACCTTATACTCGGATATTCCAAATGTCGCTGCGAAGCGAAGAAGGCTACCTTTTCGAATCCGACCATGGGCTTTACCCTCCAAACCAGATTCGAAAGCTCAAGGACCGGCGCACCCACTACGGTCTGATGTTCTGCCCGATATGCCTATCGGAAGACACGCATCCATACTGGAGAAAACAGTGGCGGTACCGCTTCTTCAACGCCTGTCCCAAGCACCGGGTCTTTTTGACTGACCGCTGTGGGAAATGCTCTGAGAGAGTCCGCTTTAACAGAATGAAGCCATCGGCTGCATTGGTTTACTGCAGCAAATGCGGTAGAGATTTGAGAAAGACCGTACCAAGAAAAGTACCGTCTACTCACTTTTTCGGAATCGACGCCATCGAATGCTTCGAAGAGGGGTTGAAGCGCGGATATTTCACGATCGGAACAATGCAGGTCCGGTCGCTGTTCGTTTTCCATGCTTACACTATCTGGTCATGGCTTCTCAATCGTGGCGAGAGCCTGCAGTTGAGGCACTTTCAGATGCTTGATGATTACAAATTGCTCTATCGTAAAGAGCAGCATTACCGCTCCGGCAAAATCAGACCTATCGACAAAGATTTCTATCTCTCAACCATGGTCTACCATCTTTTTCAGAACCATCCCGAACATCTCAAACACTTTGCCGCCGACAACCACTTAACGCATCGAAACTTCATGCATGGGTTCAAACATGTTCCGTTCTGGTACGAAAAGATGATTGACGAATGTATACCGATGCAGAATACAGTCGGCCGGGAGATCAGTAAAAGTGAAGTCGCCGGGGCAATTCATTACCTACAACATCTCAATGGGAATATAACACAAGAGCGTACTGCAGCAATTCTAGGCTGTCATGCCACGAAACACAAAGGCTTTGTACATCTTTTTCATGATTTTTTAAGGAATATAAAGTGTTAATAACACTATTAATACGTTATTAACATTTATTTTATTTATAAATATATATTTATATGTTTTTAACATACTTTTTTATATACTTATCATACTATGAAGTCCAAAGAGTTTGATGAAAAATTGATTGTCGCTGGTTTAACAAAAGAGCATTTTGCCAAGCGCACCAATACCCCGATCGCAACTATCAGGAACTGGTTTGTCAAAAGAAATGGTGCCTATGGCCATTGTCCGAATTGGGTCGAGGCATATCTTGATTTATATATTGAGAACCATGAAAACAAAATCTTCATCAATAAACTCATGGGACAGATAAAAAACAGAACGGACAACAAATGACATTCAGTAAAACATCTTTCTCTGGACATGAAAAGTTCGAATGTAAGACATCATGGCTTCCTCTAGCCTATCGAAATGTCGATATCATGAACGGCAAGATTGAAGCAGCTATGAGTTTGGCCGGTATAGGTAGTAATAAAGTAAAATCTCTGCGTCAATGGGGCAACAAGTTTACCTTATTCAGTGGTACAACTTTTACAGATGAAGCGAACCTGATTTTTTCAAAAGACCCTTATCTCGAAAAACTAGATTCTTTATGGATCTTGCACAGCTATCTGACACAGAACGTCGAGAAGGCAACACTTTACTATCTGTTCTTCAATCATTTTTTTCTCTCAACTTTTACAAGAGAATCCTTACTACATAAAATAGAAAAATGGTGCCTTGATCATAAAATTAATATGTCCACAAATACTCTCGATAGTGATGTGACAGTCCTGAGTAAAATGTATCTTGGAAATGATGAAAAAAATCTCTTTTCAAGCAGTGTATTTCACGATCTGAATATTCTTCATCAAGTTGACAATGAGCTCATTGTCAATGTAAAAAATCCAGCAGCATTATCTGATGAGGCATTTTTGTATATTTTCTTATATTTCACCCGAGATCACAGGGGGAAAACCCTTTCAGTTAAAGATTTACAATATGGCCAAAAAAGTTTACAGTACACCCTGTGTTTAACCGAAGAAAAGCTGCTGGAAAAACTGGAAAAATTAGGTGATTTAACTAGTAATCAGATCATTTACCAAGAAGCTGCTGGCATAAAGCAGATCTACATTAACCAAAAACCCACCCTGCGAGAAGCCCTTGCCGCAGTATACAAAGAGCATGCCGCATGAAATATTCAGACATTCTAACTATTACGCCGAACTTCCGTCGCTCAACTAACATCCTCTACGATACAAACTGTGATTCTTACATTCTTTCGACATCCTCTATCGAAGCACTACGTCGTATCATCATGCACAATACCTCAAATTCAATTGCTATTACCGGCCCTTTCGGTTCTGGTAAATCATCGCTATTACTCTTCCTGGAAGCGCTTTTAGCCAAACAACCAGAGCACTCAGTCTGTATTCAAAAGCTCAAAAACAAAGAGCCAGAAATCTATGACTATTATGAGAAGCTTGTCGACAATAAAGCCAAAGGCTTCTTGACCATCAAGCTTATCGGCGAGCACCTCTCTTTTAGACAAATTCTTCTTGCGGCACTGCAGTCAAAAAAAGAACTAAAAGCCACGAACAAATTCATCAAAGCCAATGAAGAGATTTCATTAGTAGCTTTACTTGAAGCACTCGATGATGAAGTGATGAAGCTTGGCTATACAGGTGTGTCAGTTTTTATTGATGAGCTTGGTAAGATAATTGAGTATGCTTCGGAAAAGTATCTAGACTCTGATATTCATGCCTTGCAAGATTTAGCTGAGTTTGCAAATCAGCATGAAAATTATCGCCTAGTTGTTGCACTTCATAAAAGCTTTAAAGATTACGTACAAAACACATCTCATATCTCCTTTAGCGAATGGGATAAGATTCAAGGCCGTTTTGAAAACATTGTTTTCCAAGATGACTTTTATGAACTTATGCACATCTTTGAAGAAGCTATCACTGTAACCGATGAAAAAACCATTGCAAATGTACAGTCTCATGTACATGAACTCTTTAGTAACTACAAAAAACATGTTTCACATAAGAATATCCCAGTTAATGAAGCATCATTACAAAAACTAGCGCCTCTGCACCCATTTACATCGCTAGCGCTCTTTCACATCTTCTCTAAGCATTTCCAAAATCAGCGTTCAGTCTTCTCATTTTTATCAGCGCAAGAGCCCTATTCATTCCAAAACTTTATTTCAAAAGAGCAAACAGGGCAATCACTCTATACACTGCCAATGCTCTTTGATTACATGAATTATCTGTTAAATGCATACAGTGTCAATATGATTGATCAAGAGTCCTGGAATCTAGCCAATGAATACCTTGACAGCGCGAACATCTTAACGGACACCCAAAAGAACATTATCAAGTCCATCGCTCTCATTTCCGCATTTAAACTAGAACACCTTATTCAACTTGACACCACTGCATTACAACTGGCACTACCGGGGGAGCCAAATGTCAAAGAGGCCATTGATGCGCTGACAGGCAAGGGACTATTGCTACATAAGCTTGCTACCAATGCCTACGCTCTTATTGAAGAAACCAGCATCGACATCAATGCCGATCTTGCCGCTATTATGAAAGGGCAAATCAAAACGGATTTTAAAACTGAAATCAATAAAATTATTAGCCATGACAAAGTCCTTGCCAAACGTTTTTACATCACTAAAGGCACTGCAAAATTCTTCACAAAAGAGTTTATAGAATCCGATTTAACCAAAAGCAGTAACACACCCTTTAAGCTCATTTACGTGAGTGCTGAAGTAGCCGAGAAAGAGCTCTTGTCAGCCAGCAAAAACAATCCGCGAAGTGTCTATATTGCACTACCGTTGACTCGTCAACTCAAAAGCATTGTTGAGCAATCGATGGCTATAGAAACGATGCTCAAACGCAAAGATGTACAAGCGAATCAACTGGTTCGCAAAATATTGCACAACATGCTCAATACGAATAAGATCGAAATTGACAAAATTCTAGATGTCAAAGATCAAATGTACTTCGCCGGTAAGGTATTGCCTTACACTTCAGAACTACTGCAAAAAAGCATTTCAAAGATACTAGAAAACACCTATCCTGACATGCCGGTGATCATCAATGATCTTGTCAATACCATCAATCGTGAACTCTCAGTACCACCTGGTGTGAAAATGCTATTCAAGCATATGCTTGAACATGAAAACGACGCTGATCTTGGGATAGAGAAAACACCTCCAGAAAAAGCCATTTATTTGTCGGTAGTGAAAAGGTCTGGCCTACACGTTCTCAATCCAAAAAATCAAATGTGGGAGTTCTCTAAGCCTATCGAATGCCACTTCTCACCCGCCTGGCAAATGCTCACCAAGCAGATGGAAAAGGGCCAAATGCTTTCCGTAACAACACTCATGGATGCCTTGACTGAAAAGCCGTTTGGCCTAAATGAGGATGCCGCCAAGTTCGTTGTCTTCTTGTTCTTGATCGTCAATGAATCGCATATCCACTTCTTTAGAGAAAACACCTATCAGTTTGACTTTGATGTCGACCAGGTCATGGATATCTGGAAAAATACGAAACTCTACACCATTCGCTGGTATGAACTCTCCAAAGATGAAGAAGCGATTTTCACCAAATACATCCACATTTTTGATCTGTACTTTGATGCAGGCTATACCAAACAAAATATTAAATTTGTTTTTCAAAAGCTTTACACGAAACTCAACTCCCTTCCAAAGTACTGTCACCAAACACAAAAGCTTTCCGAGAATGCCATCAACTTGCGTTCAAGCATTCTCTCATCGAAAGAGCCTCATACATCCTTTTTTGAGCTTTTCCCAAAAGCAATAGGGTTTGAATCGCTGACAACAGACAATGTAGATGACTTTATTGATGCATTTAAACAGGCATTTAATGAGATAGTCTTCTCATATAAATCAATGATTTTAGATCTTGAACAAATGGTTGCCACAACTTTCAACCTTACCAATAAGCATTATCCATTTGGCAATGAGTTTGAAAGTATTCTAGATAAATATTTACAAGAGCACGACGACAAAGATGCCAATGATCTCTATCGCATGGCTACCACGGCTAATGATCTTGTTGCATTTTTAAATGGTATGTCATTGGTCATTAATCACAAAAAAGTAAATGAAGCTTTTGACAAAGATATTCAGGACTTTAAACGCAACATTAAAATATTCGCGCAGAAGGTACTCTCCAAATTAGACATTATTGAGCTCATCAATAAACGCCCTGTAGACGTGAAAAAACTCAAGGTTTCGACCCTGCATGGCGAGAGCGATGTCGTTGTCTCTGTTGATAACGAAAAAGTACCTAAACTAAGCAATATTGCAGAAAATATGCTATACAATCTTCCACACAATCTCACAAAAGAAGAGAAATTGTACTTGATCGCGCTGTTGGCTGAAGAGGCTTCAAAGGAAACTGATGAGTAATATCCGGCACATTCTTTCAATCTCTGGCGGTAAAGACAGTGCGGCACTTGCGTTTCACCTAAAAAAAACACGCCCTGATATTCATTTTGAATATGTTTTTTTCGATACCGGAGAAGAACTCCCAGAGACCTATGAATATCTCGAAAAACTCGAACGCGCACTTGGAATCAAAGTTCAAAAGATATATCCAAAAAAATCCTTTGAAAAACTCCTACAGCAATACAATCACTTTCTTCCATCACCCAACGAGCGTTGGTGTACACGCCACCTCAAGCTCGAAGCGCTCATTGACCATGTCAAAGAAGGCACTATCTACAACTACGTAGGCATCCGCGCAGATGAAAACCGTACCGGTCTTGTACCTCACCGCGAAGACTTTCACACAGTAATGCCATTTGTTGAAGATGGAATTACCCTCAATGATGTGAAGCGGATATTGAAAGAGAATCTTGCTGATCCAGATATCCCAGATGGGCTTCCAGGGTATTATAAAGAAGAATATGACAAAGAGTTTGACATTACCTACAACCGAACACGTTCTGGCTGTTACTTTTGCTTCTTTATGCGCCAAATTGAATGGGTGTGGCTTCTTGAAAAGCATCCAAAAGAGTACTGGAAAGCTGCAAAATTTGAACAAGGTGGTTACACCTGGATCCGCGATATGTCACTCGAAGAGTTTGCTCGACCAGCGAACATAGCTCGCGTTAAAGAGTCCTATAAAAAATATGAAGAGTATAAGAAAAAGCACAAGGTCAAGAATGGCACAATGATGGAAGAAATGGCATTCTTAGCTCAGCATGATCAAGATCTTGATGATTTTGAAGATGATCAATTTTGTAGTATGTGTGCATTATAAATATGGTACAAAATGTAAACTTTCTAGATATATTTAACAATTACACATGTTTGGAAAGTACATATGTTGACAATTCTATTCATGTCAAAATTGATGAATTGACTTTTTATGATTTCTTCATTGATATTTCTTTTAGCGATCATAAAGTAGAAGAAGATTTTGAAAATGTTTGTGATGATTATGATGTTGACGACGTTTTAGAAATAATCAATGAGAAGGAAATTTATAAGAAGAGTATAGAAATCAATGGTGTTAGAGTGAAAATTCAGACTCATGACAATCTTTATGATTATGTTGTCCATTTCCAAAAAGTAATTTATAGTCTGTATGAGTATATTCCAAGTTTCTATTATAGTTCTGACGATGATAGTGGTTTTTGTCCTTATTATTCAATGTTTTATACATTTGACATGCAATTTGATTTATTCAATAAAAACTTTTTAGATGAATTGATGAGTATTAATAAAGCAGAAGGCAAATACTCTACTGTTAAAGAAGAAAAGAAAGACTTTACAACGAAATATTATGAATCGATAAGTTGGTATGGCTGGCAAGACTTTAGCGAACACCTTACCGTACGCCACAATGAGATAAATATTATTTCTGCTCAAACAAAAGTAAGGAGACTGGCATATATTAAAATGATTTTGAGAATGTTTGATAAAAGTAGTTATTATCCGGACAATGTTTTCAATAAAAAAGTTGAACTTGAAGCTAGCTCCCATGAAAATGATTTACTGCTTTATGCAAACAATAAAGGCAAAATAGATATTACTAAAACTGGGAATTCTTCAAAGCCATATGTTGAAATAGCAATGGCAATGCAGCTTTTATATTTTCAAAATAATGCATACAAGATATCAAAATTTGGGAAAATTTTACTTGTCCTTGATAATAAGTTAAGTGGTAGCACAAATAATTATTTTGAATTGTCAAAATTTCAAAAAGCTTTTTTTCTATTCTTTATTCTCCAAAATGATGGGTTTTATTTGTGGATATTATTGGAGTTAATCAACCTACAAGGCAATAAAACTACGCTCAAAGACCTGAAGAAAGAATTTCAAGCTTATGCCTTGTCACAATTAAAGTTTGTTTTGAAAAATTCAGATATATCGACACCAAGTAAAAATGAAGTTTCTGCCAAAATTAAAAGAATGAAAGATTGGAAAAAGCCAGAAAGCTATCTTGAACATATAGTTGATCCGAGAATAAACTGGCTATTTGATCTTAATATTATTGATTCGAGTGATTATGCAAAGAACCTCATTGCACTATCACCCCAAGGTAAAACTTTATTAAATAGTTTAAGTTCGTACACTGATATTTTTTTGGAGAAATACACAATTTTGGAGCAACTTCGGTGTATGGATTATTTTGATCTCATCAATGATATGTATGATGTCAAAGCAGAACGAGTTGATGAAGTAGATATTGAATTGATTGACCAGTATATTTCAGAAAGTTTCTTTCTATTCAAAACTATGGCTCCAAATCGCGTTACCGCTTCACAGGCAATGTTATATACTTGCTTTATGATACTCTTCAAGGAAAAGAAAATTATCAATTTTTGCACTATTGATCAGTACCTCAATAGCAAAAAAAATACACAATTTATCTTTGATTGGTATAAAACTGAACAAGATGGATCAATTAGGAGAAAAAAATGACTTACAACGAACTTGGCTTAAAAGAAAACCCTTTTCGATTGACACCCCCTCTGGACAAGAAAGATCTTGTTTGGGCTGGTATGCATACTGTCAAGCAAGGTATTGAAACTAGAATAAAGCTTGCTATGAAAACCCTCCCTTCCCGGATTGTATTGAACTGGGGATCGTATGGTAGTGGTAAAACACATGCATCGCTTTATTATTCCAAAACTAATGCATTAAATGATCTTGCTTCCGAACACAGTGCAAACCTTGCAGTTAGTATTAAAATCACTCTTCCTCGTTCATCAGGAAATATTGTACAAGAGTTTTTGCGTTCATTCTTAGGCCAATATTCTTTAGAAAAAATACATGCTGACTTCCAAGAATTAAAAACAAAATTCGGGCCTGAAAAACTCGATACAATGATAGATACATTTTCAAATGACGCGATCATTGCAGATATCTACAAATCGCTGATTAACTCTACTGAGGGAAAGGAAGATTATTTCAATATCTTGAAAAATTATATCCATGGGGATAGCACTAAAGCAACACTGAGCTATTTAGAGTTGCCATATGGTTTGACAAACGATGAACAAATAGCAAATTTTCTAGCCACGTTCATAAACTGTGTTACCTATGAAAAACAACATTACTCCGCATTTATCTTATGGCTTGATGAATTTGAAGATATTGATACAATCAAAAAAGGGTTGGCTGATAGATTTACAACCTTTATTCGCCAGTTTATTGATAAAACTCCAAATAATTTATTGTTATTTATAAACTTTACGCAAAAAGCATTTATGGATATTGAAGATTTATCTCTTTATCTGGGAGAGGCATTAACTTCAAGAGCAAAAGCTAAGATTGATTTTGCGAATCCTACATTAGAAGAAGCAACAGCATATGTTGGTGAACTATGCAATTTATTCGTTATACAAGAATCTACTTGCCCCTTAACAGACGAAATAATTAAATATGTTTTAGAACATATTGGTAATTTAACCGCTAGAAAAATCAATGAAACTTTTTCAATCATTTTAGAAATGTCACTAATTATGAATCAAAGTAGCATTAACAAAGAATTTATAGATTCAATTACTGACGACATCATTGCCTGGGAAGCTTAAATGCAATTTATCCTTGATGCCTGTACGGTCATACATCTATTACAAGCTGATATTGTAGAAGGCAATAAGGATAATTTTCAAATTAATCATAATTTCTTTTCACTATTAAACAAGCTAGACTGCGAGATAGTTATCATCAATAAGGTGCGAGATGAAGTGCGTAAGAACTTTTCAGCGAACTTATCTTCTCTAGAAGAACAGAAGCTTCTTGAGGCATATATCAATCATCATTTGCCAAATTATGTTGATCATAAAGATAATGACTATACTGAGCTTCTTGGTTTTGTGAAAAGCGCCAATAATTATACAGATGATAATGGAGAACTACATTGTGCCACCTATGCTCTGTATAAGGCTCGTTATGAAGATGAATCATTGTATCAAACAAACTTTTTCACAGATGATGATGGAGCTTTAGCCGATTTTATGGGTTTTTACCAAGCCAATGCTATCGGAAACATCTTGGCTACAGTTGACTTACTAGCTGTACTTTATCATCAAGGGTTAATCGCAAAAAGTGTTGTAATGGAGTTTGCTCTAAATTTAAAAAAACTCTATGTTGCAGATGTTCATAAACTATTGCAGTTAATCGATCAGGCAGAAATTTCTGGTGGTATCACAGGCACTCAAGAGCAGGCTTTATTAAGAACATTAAGAGAGTTAGTCGATCAGACTGCTTTTGGAGACATATCTCCAAAAGTTCTACATTCTAAAAGTTATCCTTCGATCAAACGAAATAATCCTTTGCTTGATAAGCTTTTGAATAAAGTCATCTTGTCTGATTATAAAAAACTTGCCGTAATCAATCAAAAAATCAAACAGTTACAGAGACTAATGTGGAGTCTCAAAGATGAAGTTGCTTGAGAAAATTTACAGCGAAGGGCATGCCATGCAAAAAAGCTTTTTTAAATTATTAGCTGCGTACGCCCCAACTTCTCAAAACAAAGCCTCCTACGACGAACACGTGTCAAAATATGTGCAATTCTTAGGCGTTGACGAAATCAACATCGACAACGGTCTCTTTTCTAAACTCTTCCAAACATTCGCCGAACAGCCACGTTCTATCATTCTCTCTGGTTCTGCAGGGGATGGCAAAACCTACCTTCTACGAAAACTTTATGTGCAGATCAACGGTGATACTACTGACTGGGGGAACACTTACATCCCAGAAGCCGCTCATAATGGCTTCCAAATCAAATTCATCAAAGACTTTACCGAGATCGAAAAAGAAGACAAACAAGCAGTCTTAGAAGGGTTATACCACTCGATCTTCGAAGGTTCCAAACAGCTTTATATCATTGCCGCGAATGATGGGATATTGATAGATACGCTACGTGAGAGCATGCACGCTGGAAACATTCAGCATTTTGGGAAGCTTCTTACACTTATCGAAAAGTATATCGACGATACGCATACGCTTAATGGCAACTTGATCCTTCTCGATCTTAGTCAAACATCATCAGCCAAGAACTTTGAGTTGCTACTCAATGCCATTTTAGATATGGCTGATCGTTATGAGTCCGACTGTCCAAGCCTATCTGATCCGACGATCTTTTGCCCCATTCACTCCAATATTGCACTGCTGAAAAAAGCGCACATCCAAAAGCAGCTGCTGACCATCATCCGCAGCTGTGATCTGAACGACAACCACATCACCCTGCGCAAACTATTTATGCTTATCGCCAACATGATCCTCGGGTACAAAGGCGAAAAAAGGGTCTTTTCCAGCTGTGAAGAGGCGATTGCACACTATGCTGAGCGATCCAAGAGGGGTGATGCATCTTTTTACATCAACGTCTTCGGAGACAATCTTTCTAAAAGCAAACAAGAACAGAGTCCCTTCAAAGAGCTCCTTGAGCTTCGTATAGGTTACGAAACAACCAATAATATCGACAACTTTATTTTGTATGGAGATATCCAGGCTCCGGAGTTACACACTCAAAGACTCGCTAATCCATTCTTTGATTTCGATGCCTTCAATACAACCAAAGACAAATATCTAGAAGAGGGTGACAGCACCCAGATTCAAGAGTATCTGCTCTTTTTGCGCCGACACCTCTTCTTCAATTTCGATGAAAAAATTTTGTGGAACGGTGTGACCATCAATGTCAATGAACTTATGACCTATGAACATGCCGAAGAGTTTTATGAAAGCGTCATTACGCCACTGAAGAAAGGGCAAAGCGCTTCCAAACACATCATCAAAGAGCTAGCACTTGGACTAAACCGAATTTTCCTCGGCGAGTTGCTTAGCAAAGAAGGCAGTGACCGGCTTTATATAGGTTCCTCGTTGACAAGTGCAATGTCCAAGCTCTCCTCCGAAGTCATTGCCCGTATAACGTTCAATGAAAAAGGTCTCAACCAGGGCATTTACTTACAATTAATCAATGGCTTTGATGAAGAGTACTGCAAGGTCAATCTGGAAATAGAATATGCTGGAGAACGCATCGCCTCTCTAGAACTTGATCTACATATGTTTGAGTTTTTACGACGTATCGCTGATGGCATTCTCCCTACTAGTTTTTCGGTCGAGTACTATGAGCGTGTCTTAACGTTCAAATCACAAGTCGTGAACTATATACTGCAGAACCAAGAGCTAGATAACAGTTTCAACCTCTTTGAGCTCAATGACACTGAGGGGACACTACAGTTCAATGAAATCCAAGTAGAGGGTGGCTATGTTCGAGAAAGCTAAAATACTCAAAGAGCACTATAGCGCTATCAAAACCCCCTTCTTGCAAGAGCTTATATGGTTTCATCGCATTAAAGATGATCAGGATAAAGAGCTACTGATCCTAGAGTTTTTGAACGTATGTGCCAATCATGCCAAAGAAGGTAGGTTGTTCGATAAAGAGCTCACTACGGTCAATTACCGTAAAGACATTCAGCTCAGAACGATTCTCTACAATTTCCCAGAGCTAGAAACCATCTACAAATCCCATAAAGATGATGTCAGCAAATGGAAGGAGATAATATCTACTTTACAGCAGAAGCTTGAGAAGCCACTCGATTATAGCTATCTACCTGAACGATTTGACTCTATTGAAACATTTGTTTCATCTGTATCGCTTTTGCGAAAAGCTTCACTTGGAATCAGCACTTCAAGACGCTGGACGAGTAAGTTTCTTTTCCCTTTTTCCTTTGGTACCCTCTTTGCAGATGTAGATAACCGCAAAGAAACATTTACCATGGACCGTCGCTTCTTCTCAAGAGGTGGAGAGGTGCTGTACCTGATGATAAGCAGGGGCAAAAATATCGATGAGCTTAAAAGTCTCATGCAGCACATTTTTGAAAACCCTTCACAAAACAAGCGCTGGGATGCTCTAGCATCGGCCTTTAGAGGTGCAGAAGAAACGGCTAAAGAGCCTGTAAGAATGGGCTTTTTACGGCTTGAAACGCATGAAGTATATGATCAGCTAGTCGATGATCTTATTGCACTGTTTAAAGCAAATATACCCCACAATGATCTCTTCCATCATTTCGCATCAATCGCCTCATTTTACATGGTGCACTTTATCTTGGCCGTTGCTGCACAGAACCTCAAAAGCAGTCTCATCAAAGATGAAGCCCATAAAGTAGTTTACCCAGTAGAGCTCTTGGCCTCTCGGAGTGACCATGTCCGTAGAGCATCTCGTCAGATTTATAAAATCAATGAGGAACTACCCCTAAAAGCATTACGGCTTGTGTTCGAAGAATACTTCGATGAGCTAGGTGACATTGACGACAAAGACGCTCTACTTAAGATGCTTGACAATGATTTAAACTATGCGAATGATGACAACCAATATTCCGATGACATTAAGTTAGAAAAGATACAGAAAGATACCTGGGACGGCGTCTCAGCAAAGGCCAAAAATGACCTTCTCCCAATTCACCGGGTACTACTCAAAGGCACTGGACTTGCAAGCGTTAAGAAGACAAATAGCTACCGATATCTTGCGAGTGATGAATGGCTAAAGACGCTTGTTTTAATCAATGTTTCTGAACGCATTCCATTTGATGAGTTTATCGATGTGCTTTATGAAAAATATGGATTTATTGTCTCGGACAAACATTCTGTACGTCTCATAGAAAGCTATTTCGACAATGATTTCAAAAAGAATAAAATAAGACTCTTTGAAAGACTCCGTGCTCTTGGTTTACTTGAAAGCAAGTCTGATGGTTATGCCTATGTCTTGAATCGCTATGGAAGAAAAGAGAATCTATGAACCATATTGCTAATTACATCGTAAATAAAATTCTCTATGAAACACAAGCCTCGGCTGCTAACGACACAAGTGGCAAGTTCATACTTACCAATTATCCTCTAGATATTGTCAATGCAATCATGCAGCACTTTAAGCTGCACGCACATCCCGAAGTATTGTTTATCGTAGATAGCAAGATTACCCTTTCTCCCACACCAAGCAATGCCATTTTTGCAAACCATGAAGTGATGGCGCAATATCGTAATGAAAATATTCAACATAGTAATGTAGACCTTGGCACAATCGCGTATATTGTATTTATCACGAATCAAACCATTGATACGCTAAATGACATCAATACTTTAACTCCAGATGATATAGCCAAAGATTTCGAATCCATCATTGCAGCAATTGACAATCCTGATTTAGATCGCAAAAGCAAATCCAAACTCCAAAAAGTCTGCAAAAACTTTTTAAAAGAAGTGGACGAACTCGATCCCTTCCAAATGGAACGCTTCACACAAACAGCCTTACAACACTTAAACGAGGGCAATCCCATAGAATATGCTATGGGACTTGCACTCAACGTGTTATATGCGTTTAGATGCCACAAATTTTTTGAAAGTCTCAAGAAAAACGACTCAACGCAAGAGGTCAAAAAACTCGCTAAATCCTTTAAAGCCTTATCTGCAGCATTGGCAAAACGTATCGGCAATAAAGCACTAGACACGGAAGCATTAATCGAAAAACGGGATGAAAACAGTGAAGAGTTTGATCTCCTCAAGGAACGTGACCCTGCTAAATTTGAACTCATTAATGAGTTTATCGCCGTGGATTACAAAGAGCTACTACAACGTAGGGATGAGTTTAGTCAGCTTGACTGGCAAAAAGACTACATCTATCGCCTTTTTGAAAAAACCCGCTCCGATACGTCAAAAGTGCTAGGTGCAGAAACCATAGACCTTCTCGAATCTTCCGATAGTGAACTGAATGTTCACGAGAAAGACAGCTTACTCCAATATGATGAGCTAAGACCCAGTGAACGCCCTAGCTTGCGCGATACATTAGAGCCCATTTACAAAAAGCATAAGGCGCTTATTGAAACCAATAAGACCCTACGCAACAAGTGGGATAAGTTTCTCTATCCTTCACAAACAAAATCTGAGAACTTTATTCTTGGATTACTCGACACTATCAAGAAGCTCAAAGCAGATTCAGAAAGCATTGATCACATTGAAGTCACGTTAAAACAGACCCAGACCGCAGCCATTGTACGCAACTACACCAAACATGCTATCAACTATCTCCACAAACGCTATGCCGTACTCAATAGGGTTTCAAAAAACATCCACTTTGATTTCAAATTTATCGCTGATATTGATGAGCGACTTACGAAGTCAAAACTATCGGCAGATGATAAGAAGTATCGTAAAGGCAGCCTTTCCAAAGCGGCAAACGAGCTTCACTTTATTGTGCATGCTAAAAATGCAGCTGGCGAGTCACTTTCTGAACGAAAACTCATCTGGAGCTATAACCCAAATGCCCTCTCTAACGGCTACAAAGAAGATATTGAAGCCATACAAGATCATCTAAGCACTAAAAAACTGTATTCCAATGCTATTCACCGTGCAAGTAGCTCCGAAAAGGGAGAGAAAAAACCGCTTTCACTTTTTGATTTTTCTTCACTAGAAAGCCGTGGCAATGTTTCTGGATATCGCCTATTTTCGAAGAAAAATGATCTTGGTATTTCAACCAAAGACATTATGATCTCTGCGCAAGGGCTTTTAGACAATGCCTCATTAAAGCAGTTTCAAACGCTTTTTACTGCATATATGCAGCAATATGCATGGCTGCTTCAAGAACTAGATATTCTTACGAATTTAGAAAAGTCAGCATTTGATTTTGACGGCGTTGAAAAACTCAGCCAAACCTACATTGCACTTTGTCAATTCCTCTATAATAACAGTGCTCACGATGCCTTTAAATCCAAGGTTATTGAGCCTTTCTTATCGCTCATTACTATCCGCGTAGGACAAGAAGACACGGTTATTATTCCCTCTTTCCATCCCCTACGAATCATTTCATATTTTGTAAAGCTCAAACATACTTTTGCGTTTATTGACGACTACATCACATCTGCAGAGACACCGCTCATCAAAGAGGATCTCTTTTTCAATGATCTTGAGCAAAGTTTTACAACCCCTTACTACCCAGAAGTATTTAGACTCTTTGATGCTGAGGGCAATGAGCAGAGCATACTGCACATCTCAGAAGCACATGATGACTACACCATACTGGAACCCGTCCAAAACTTCTTAGATAGTGGACAAAGCACCGATCCTACCTCCCAAAGTGCGATTTTAAGTAAAGTCATCGAGAACTATCTAGAACTCAACCATCACAAGCAAAGCAGTCTAAAGGTTCTACTGCACGCCGTCAATAACTATGACTTCCCAGTGAAGTTCATGAAAAAATTGATGTCTCTTGAGTTTACATCACAAGAGAATAACTTCGAAATCTACCTCAATGATGTCGATGCATCCCACATTCGCAAAATGTACCGAGCATTTTTGATTAACCAAAGCACTCAAGATGCGGAAGAAGCACTTGAATACAACGAAGTCTCCTTTTTATCTAACATCCGGCTAAATGCTTTCGATCAAAGCTTCAAGCAGCTCGATAATGTCAATGACCAGCTAAACATCGCATTTTTGAATGACTTTGTATCGTCAAAAGCGAAAATTGAATTTAGAAGACAGTTGCTTGAAGAGCCATATCCCCTTTTTGACTTTCACCCAACAATGTGGTCAAAAAGAAAATATATGACCCTACAAGAGAGCAGTGTGGGTAAATACCTTGTATCGCCGGCAAAAAGTGAACTCACGAGCGCATTTTATAATTTGCTCTATCTGACTATGAGCACACATCGTGATGATTACACAGACAAAATTCCCACACTAAAGGTAGATAGGCAACATAAAAGTCTCCACTCAGACTTAGAAGCGATCCATAAGCGCACCGACTGGGTAGTAAACCTCGATGCCCTGCTCGATAAGAAAATTCTTGAAGAGTTTGGTGCCAATGTAATAAAGTACCGTAAAGCACGGCATATCAATCGCAATCTTGTCATCTCTTCCAAGGCAAACACCATCCTTCTTGAAAACCATCTGGTAAAAAAGTTCAGAGATTTTCAGGTGCAAGAAGATATCGTCAAGACTGCCGTGGATAGCATTATTAAATCTGCAAATGAACTATCTGGCGATGTCTTGCTAAAAGCCATTGGTAAAGGTCGTTTTGCGAATGAAATGCTTGGGCTCGTTTTGACTAAAGCCCTTCTTGAGGGATGTTCATCGAATCAAAACATCCTGATCCTTATTGACGACTATGCCGATTGGTTCCTATCAAGCATTAGCTCCGAAGAAAAGCTCCTGGCTGCTCCGAATAATGTCCTCGCAGACATCCTTGCTATAACCCCTGTCTTTGAGGGAGAAAAACTTACTACCATTTACATCGATGTTGTTGAATCCAAGTTTTGCAATGAAAGCAGCCGTGCACAAATGGCAAAAAAATCACTTCAGCAAACAAAAGATTCCTATGCTCTTTTCAGCAAAGTGTTTGAAGGCAGCACCTACGTCGACAGAGAGTACTGGCTCGCAAAAATCTCTGATTTAATAGTTGAAAACCATCATTCAAGTTTTGTTGGCAACTTAACATCAGAAGATATCCGTAATGCAATTCGAAGAGACAAATCTATTAAGTTCATTGTCCGGGGTTTGTCTGTTGTGTGTGTCTATGATCATGAAGAAAATTATCAGCCTGAAACCGGCATAGAGAATGTTTCGCAATATATCATTGGCTCCAAATCAATTGTAAAAATGATTGAAGAGCTGCCGCACTTTGATCTTACGGTACCTGAGCTCACCCTACCGACCTATGAACTACAAAGGCTGTCTGAGACAAGTTCATACGTCGAGCCTGAACAAGAAGAAACTATTCTACCGAGTGTGAACGAACCTCAAGTACCTGCACACATTGAAACAGATATCACAGCCATCGAGGATGACACTAAGAAGCTTGCTGAAGAACAGGCGAGAAAAGAAGCTACTGAACAAGCAGAAGGAGAATCAGTCAGTTCTGCAGTCAAACAGGTTGTAATGCACCACGGCTATCGCGCAAAAATTCTAAGATACCTGTTTACACCAAATGCTATCAGAGTATCTCTTGAACCAGAGTTAGGCTGGAACGAAAATATCTTCTACAAAATGAGTAATGACTTCCTAGCTGTTAAAATGCTGAAACTCCTTCGCGTCGAAGTTGTGCCAGGTTCTTATGATTTAGTTTTTTCGCGTAAAGAACGTCAAGTGATCGCCTATGAAGACTGCTTAGAAAATAGGGAACTTAGCAATGGGCCTGGAAATACAAAGATTTTGCTTGGGCGCAATGAAGAAGACAACAAAGTAGTCTATTATAACCTTGACAGTGAAGATCCACATGCACTTATTGGCGGTATGACAAAAAGCGGTAAAAGCGTACTGCTTAATATCATCATCGTTGATTTGATTCGCACAAATACGCCTGAAGAACTGCGCTTGATATTGGTCGATCCAAAACAAGTTGAATTTACAGGCTATCGAGGCATGCCATATCTGGATGAAGATGGCATTATCACCAAAAAAGAACTCGCTATTGAAAAGCTACATACACTTGTGAATGAGATGGAAAGGAGATACTCATTATTCGCAGAAGCTGGAGTCAATGAAATTAATAAATACAACAGAAAAGTTGATTCGAAGATACCAAGAATTGTCCTAATCTTTGATGAATTTGCAGACTGGATGCTAGATGATGAATTCAAAAGAGAAGCTAGTAGTGCCGTCCAAAGTCTGTCAGGTAAAGCTAGAGCTGCTGGCATACATCTGATTGTCAGCACACAACGTCCTGACAACTCTGTGGTTGTACCTATTCTACGAGCGAACCTAGGCGCAAAATTTGCATTACGTGTGGACAGTGAAAAGAATTCAATCATCATTCTTGATGAGGCAGGAGCAGAAAAACTGCTTGGATATGGTCATATGATTGCAAAATTTGCCGGTGAGAAACAATACATTCAAACGGCATATATATCTGATGAATTTATAGAAACCGTTCTACATACAAGGGATGGACGCAGATAATAAACTTTATGTATCGTAATTGTATATATATTGATTTCATATAGAACTTTTTACATATTTAGTATATTGTCGTCTACATCAATGACCCGACAAAAGAGGCTGAGAATTTTTTGAATCAGTTGTTCATTCAAACTTTCCCCAAAACTCCCGCAACCCACCTGATGATATGGGTTGTTTGAAGTTTCGAAGTTCGCTCGTGGTTTTTGGTTCCAAACCTGACTACAGACTCCTTTCCGTACATTTTTTTCATGTCGTTGACAGCCATATTATCTTCAACATAGTGCTCCAAAAACCTATCGAATATCTCGACTCCGAAAGCTTCTTTTGAAGAGACAACCCACGTACTCGTCGATCCGCTGTTTTCGAGCTCCAGCAGTCCCGCATAAGAGTTTTTATACTGAAACGTCGCCGCAACATATTGCCGTTCGCTGCCGCGCAGCATACATTTCGGGTTGGGAGACCCGTCTTTCCCGTCCATCACGGTAGCCATTTTTTCCGGCCCGTATTCCTGGAGATTCACAATCTCTTTTTGGGTATGCATATACTCCAGGTATTGTCGAAATTCATCGAAATTGTTAGTTAACTCTGTCATACCCTGCTGAATAAGCCCTTTCCCTTTGGATGAGACTCTGGTTTTTCGCGTTTTTTTTTCGCCATTGCCGGAAGCGTCAGTCAAGCTTTGATCGACCTCTTCATTCGCTAGTGTTTCTTCGATGATTTTTAGTTTCTCTAAGACTTCTTCGTCAGTGATCCTATCAGTTGACATTTCAATACCCGAAAGACTGCTGCATTTTTTCTTTCGCGTCGTTGTAATCGAGTTCTGTCTGTATTGTCTGCTTGCATGCTCAGGTTTTAGACGTTCAGAAGTATCTGATGGATTTTTGACAGGTACCACTGGCAGATTGTCTATATCATTTGTATCCGTTACGATCTTTTTGCCCTGAAAGAAAGTTGTAAACTTCGAAAATCCTATCGGCGAATCATCATCGGTAATTTGATGTATATAAAAATAATGCTGCTTTTCCTTTTTATCGTACAGGTGACTCATTCTACATGAAATTGTAAATTGATCTTTCGCTGGAAATTTTGCTTTGATAGGCATTTTATTAATTATTGCTTTGGGGTTTTTATCTTTAACAACTTTCATATAGTTTTTGATATATGCACCTATGTCATCAAATGCTTTAGCGGCTGAATCCTGGCATAAGAAACGATGTAAAAAGGGTGCATCGTCTTCTGGAACATATTTGGGAACGATGATCGAAGCATCCGAAGGGTCACAGCTGTACCCATAATACAGATCGCCTAGATCACATTTTAATGTTGCTTCGCGCAATGTCGTTGAACGGTAATAATAGTACGTGGCAATCGCATAATGGGGTATGATTATTCTTTTGCGTTCTCCGGTCAAGTAGCAACGTATTCGCTTTACTTCGTCCATAAAATTCTGGTAAGTCCAGTCAAGTAGCTGTCCCATAAGCTGTTGCGGCAACACGGACTCGAGGGAAACATCATACTCTTGTCCATTCAAGACTGTATCGAGATGAATATCCTGATCATATACCGGGCTTTTTTTGTTTCTTTGCCGGTCGAGCTTGCCGTTCTTATAGGCTGTTTGAAGTTTATAGTGTGTAAAAAAAACTTCCGGTGCCATTTGTGCCTCGAAGTATTCTTTGGTAGTGAGGTTTTTAACGGCTACATTAAAGTAGCTATTAGCAATATCTTCTTCCTGATCAGGCTTCAAACTCAGCGGCATCAAAAATATAAAAGAGTCATCCGGATTGTCTAACATAAAATCAGGTACGATTCTTTTTGATTTCGCCATTCACTTCATCCGTTATCAAACTTTTGAGTTCTTATTATCAATCTTTATAACTCATTCGCAAACTTTTTGATTTTTGACAACCGATCTTGATGTAAATCTGCAGAATATCTAGTGCCGCAGGCGTCATACCGCTGATCTGCGAAGCGGCCTGGAGTGTCGGCGGATTGAAACGCATGAGCTTTTCCACAATCTCTTTGGAAAGTCCCGATACCGAAGCAAAATCGAACCCTTCGGGGATCTTTACATGTAAAAGATTTTTCATCTTCTCAATGTCTTCGAGCTGTTTCTCCACATAGCGCGCATATTTTGCCTCGACCAGTATCTGTTCAAGAATATAGTCGTCGTATTTTGCAAGCTGCGGCAGCAGTTTTGCCACTTTTTCGAGTGTAAACGTTTTTCGCGCCATAATCTGCTGCGCGCTCTGGATGTCGTTGATCTTCTCTTCGCCGATACTTTCTAAAAAGGCAATAAACTCCTTGTTTGGCGTAAAAAAAGTCTCATTGGACAGTTGCGTTCCGTGTTCGATAGCGGCACGCTTGTGCTCGACCCGTTCCATATCCGTATCACTGAGCAGTCCCAGTTCATGCCCATAGCGGCTCAGACGCAGATCGGCCGTCTCTTCGCGCAGCAGCAGCCGATACTCGGCACGGGAGGTGAACATGCGGTAGGGCTCCTTCGTGCCTTTGGTGACCAGATCATCAATCAGTACGCCGATATAGGCTTCATCCCGACGCAGCACCAGAGGCTCTTTATCCTGCAGTGAGCGTGCCGCGTTAATCCCGGCCATCAGTCCCTGCGCCGCGGCTTCTTCATAGCCGGTGGTGCCGTTGATCTGCCCCGCGCAGTAAAGGTTGGCGACTTTTTTGGTCTCAAGGGAATGCTTCAGCTCCGTCGGATCGACATAGTCATATTCAATCGCATAGCCGTAGCGAACGATTTTGGCATTTTCCATGCCGTGGACGGAGTGGATCATCGCCTGCTGAACGTCCGGAGGCAGCGACGTACTCATACCGTTGATGTAGCACTCCGTGTTCTCCGCCGTCTGCGGTTCTATGAAAAGATGGTGACGCTCTTTGTCGCGGAAGCGGTTGATCTTGTCTTCAATGCTGGGGCAGTAACGCGGCCCCACCCCTTCGATCTGCCCGGTAAAAAGCGGTGCCCGGTGAAAATTGCCCTCAATCACTTCGTGCGTCGTTTCGTTCGTGTAGGCGATGTAGCAGGGAACCTGCTCTTTCTCTTTTGCAAAACGTTCCCGATCGGTTCGGAAACTAAACGGACTCGGCACCGCATCGCCCGGCTGCGCTTCCATGACCGAAAAATCGATGCTGGAGCTGTCGACACGCGGACAGGTACCCGTTTTGAGACGTCCTACATGTAAACCCGCATCGACCAGTGATTTTGAGAGGTTGTTCGCGGCAAACTCGCCAAAACGCCCTGCCTGCTGCGTGATCTCGCCGACATGCACGACGCCGCGCAGAAACGTTCCGGTGGTCAGAATCACCTTCTTGGCCTCATACACATTAAGCAGCTGTGTCCTGACACCCTTCACGGCACCGTTCTCGACAATCAGCGCTTCTACAAGCTCCTGAACCAGATCCAGATTGGGAGTGTTAAGTATGAGATTGCGCGCAATGATGCGGTAGCGGTCCATATCGATCTGGGCACGGCTGCCGCGTACCGCAGGACCTTTGGCCGCATTGAGAATGCGAAACTGAATACCCGCTTCGTCGGTAATGCGTCCCATCTCGCCGCCGAGCGCATCGAGTTCGCGCACCAGATGCCCTTTGGCAAGTCCGCCAACCGCAGGGTTACAGCTCGTCGCTCCGACCTGTTCCGCCAAAATGGAGATCAGCAGGGTTTTATTACCCATGCGTGCCGCGGCCAGAGATGCTTCAATACCGGCATGACCGCCGCCGACTACAATAATGTCATAATGTTGATTATTCATAAGGCGAATTATACCCTCTTTATAAACTTCTCTAGGCTATACTGCGGCAATGAAACGCTTTATAATTCTTTATGTTATTTACATGATCATCGCTTTTATACTGGTGGATTACAAGCCCGTCCATGACCTGCTCCGGCTTGATGAGTACTATACCGGGGGTGTCGTCTATCTCAGTCGCTATCTCATTGATCTCATTCAGATTCCCGTCACGGCACAGGGCGCCTTTTTACACCTTTCCAATGCCATTATGGAAGTCAAATTCGGCTGCAACGGACTTGAAGCCATCCTCCTTTTTACCGCAGCGGTGCTGGCGTATCCGGCTTCATGGAAGGCACGTCTTCTGGGCGTGATTCTGGGCTCCATCTTTTTACAGTTTTTCAACCTCATCCGTATTGCCATTTTGGCCTGGGTACTCGAATACCACCCTACGGTGTTCCCCATCATGCATGAATACATCACCCAGAGCATCATGATCGCCATCGCTTTTGTGGCTTTTCTTATCTACCTGCAAAATGTCAGCCGCCATGCCAAACCGCAGCAGCGTTCTTAAACTTTTCGGCCTTTTTGTTCTCGCCTATGCGATATTCCTGCCTTCATGGCTCGTCTTGAAAAATCCTTACAATCGCTTCGTGACCGAACTTTCGTTTCGTGCGGCAGCATGGAAATATGACTTACATGTAACACAAAGTACCATGCATGGGCGCGAGATTACCTTTTCCATCTCCAACTCCACCCCGATTCTCGGGCCACGAGGCATGATGGCACCTTTCGTTATGGATCTGAGTCTCGATGTCGAGTCAGTGACCTTCAACGTACCGATGACCCTCTCGCTCTTAACTGCGCTCATCTTCACCTTTGGCGGTGCAAGGCGCGAAAAAATCCGTTTGGCACTTATTGGCATGGGCGCACTTGTGGCACTGCATCTGGTCACTCTGAGCGTGATTGCCGTATCGCTTTTCGCCGGAACGACCGAGACCTCGCCGCTGCTGCAGTTTTACCTGAGCCGTTTCACCCTGCCCGTCACGCTGCTTGAAAACCTCGGAATGCTGCTGAACTCCTATGCGGCGCGCTTCGAACCTTTTCTCATCGCCATTTTGTTATGGTGGCGTTTTGAAGCGGAGCAGAACAATCACGCTCCGGCAGAGCTTCCCTCTCTGTAGATTTTCAAACTTTTTTTATGCGGCAGGCCCGGATGGACTTCCAGTGCGTATTCACGAAACACGCGGTCGCTTTCTGGAACGTATCGCCCGTATCCTATAGCAACGCTTTGCTATAATTAAGACTCAAGCTTACATGTAAGGAAGTACTGATGGCACCTTTAAGCAAGGAAGAGATCGAAAAAATGCTTAAAAACTATCAGCCGGAGACGGTCGAATACGACCCCGAAGTTGACGGAAGCGAAGAGCATAAGATCCGTGACGAGCTGCTCGAAGAGAAAGCACAGCTCAAAGACGTTATCACGCGACTCAAACAGAAAAATCGCGGTGACCGGAAAGTCCGGCGTTAACTTTGATACGCCGCTTTTTTCTCATCGCCGCACTCCTGACGCTGCTCGTCGCCGAGCCCTATGTCACGGATGCAATCATCAAGGCGATTGAAAAGAAGTACGGCCCGCAGGCAAAAAACCGTTTCGAACTGCTCAACAAAACACTTGCCGAACTCAAAGACAAAAGCGTCATGGAAAAACTTCAGGGCGTTAACGACTTTTACAATCTTGTCCCCTACAGTTCGGACATGCAGAATTACGGCGCCAACGACTACTGGGCTACGCCGCTTGAGTTTCTCGGACGCGACCGGGGTGACTGCGAAGATTACGTCATCGCCAAATATTTCGCGCTGCGTCATCTGGGCATCCCCAGCGAAAAACTCTACTTTTCCTACGTCAAATCACTGAAATACCAGCAGGCGCACATGGTTCTTACCTATTTTGAAACCCCAAAATCGATTCCACTGGTTCTGGGCAATTACAATCTGAAAATTTTTCCCGCCAATGAGCGCCGTGACCTCGTGCCGGTCTATAATTTCAACGGGGATTCGCTCTACCTCGCCAGCCGCAAGGGGCAGCAGGGCAAATCCATCCAGCGCAGCGACAAAACCCACAAAAAGTGGGATATCCTCATCGAAAACATGAAAAGGAATGTGTTATGACTCTCTATAAACAGATGGCCCTTCTGCTCTCCATGGTCTTATTGCTGATTCTTGGTGCCATCATGGTGCTCAGTTTTCAAAATGCCAACCGCGCCGTTCAGGAAGGGTTGTATGAGGATGCCAAAAATACCGCATCGTCACTGAGTCTCTCACTCGGAACCGCCCAGGGAGATGCCGGTACTATGGAGACCATGATCAACGCCAATTTTGACAGCGGCCACTATATCCGTATCGCCCTGATCGATATGGATGACACCATGGTCTATGAACGTATTGCCGAACAGTCCAAACCCGATGTCCCGGAGTGGTTTTTGGAAACCATCACCATTCATGCCCCCGAAGCCAATGCACAGGTCTCGGCCGGATGGAACCCCGTAGGAATGCTTTTTGTCCAGAGCGATCCGGCCAGTGCCTATGTACAGCTCTACCGTACCTTTCGTGACCTGCTGCTCTCCTTCGGGCTCATCGCGCTCATCAGCCTCATCGTACTCAACGCCCTGCTCCATGTCGTCCTCAAACCGCTCAAAAGTGTCCAGAGTCAGGCTGAAGCCATTTTGCACAACCGTTTCATCTTTCAGGAGCAGATACCTTTTACAACCGAGTTCAAGGATGTCGTCAAGGGGATGAACGCCATGGTCACCAAGGTCAAGGAGATCTTCGAAAAGGGCAACGAAGCGATGGCACGCAACCGCGAGCTGATGTACAACGATCCGGTTACCAAACTCTTCAACCGCCGCTACCTGATGCTCAAGCTTCCCGAGATACTCGAACTCGCCAATGAACGCAACGGCGGCATGATGATGATGGTGGCGTTTGAAGGGGCGGAGGTCGTCAACCAGAAACTGGGCCGCCAGAAAGCAGACGACTTTTTCAGGGCACTGGGCGAAGCTTTTGAAAAACTGGCCACCCATTTCGATGAGCACATCGTCGCACGCGTCAACGGCACCGAATTCGCCATGCTCCTGCCCAACTGCGAGAGTGACGAAGGCAGCGAGATTGCCAGACGCATCAACCGCGCCATGGAAGCACTCAAAGCGGCCCATCAGCTGGGTGAACATGACTGCGATATCAAGATAGGCCTCTTCCGCTATGTCAGCGGACTCGACATCCCCACGCTGATGACCAAAGTTGACTATGCCCTCACTCACGCCAAAGCGCGTGAAGATGACAACACCTATCTTTTCGAGAGCAAGGATGAAAAAAACGCCATGGGGAAAGAGCAGTGGCGCACCGTCATCACCAACGCGATCAACCATGATTTCTTCCATCTGGCATTCTGGCCGGTTCTCGATACCCGAAAGTCACAGATGATTCAGAAAGTCATGACCTTTACCATCCATGATGCCGATGACACCATCTACTCCTACGGCAATTTCGCACCCGAAGCCATCGCACTCGGACAGCTGCCGCAGATGTATCTTGTCGCGCTTAGAAAGCTGTTTGAAAATCCGCCGCTTGAGAGTGCCGCAGAATTCTCTATCCGCCTCTCTACGGAGTTCGTCAAATCGCCGCAGGCATTCGAGCAGCTGCGCCACCTTCTGGAGCGCTACAGCAAAGCGATGCCGTTCAAGCTCGCTTTCGAGATCTCCGATGCCATCGTACTGAAAAACCTTGAACTGGTCAGACAGTTTGATGCCCTTTTTGACAGCTTCGGCTGCCGCGTCGGCATCAACCAGTTCTCGGGCCAATCCAGAGACTACACCTACCTGCAGGAGATCCGGCCGCAGTTTATCAAAGCCGATGTCGCCTTCTTCCTCGACCAGACGAAAGAGGGCATTCATGCCCTGCAGCTGATGGGAGATTCCATGGGTATCGAGCTCATTGCCACCGGCGTACGCACTCCGGAGCAGCTTGAAAAACTCCAGGAGCTTGGCATTAAAACCATTCAGGGAATGCTGGCAGAAACGTTACTGGCACATTGACATCATGCAACCCCTGAAGCTGCCCGCATCTTCCGGATGCGGTAGAAGAATCAAATAGATGACTTTTCTTAGCCCCGGCTAAGAGCCGAAGCACTACAATGACGCCCATGATACAAGAAGCCCATACCTTATACAACCGCGGCGATTTTGACGCCGCATTCTCACGCTACCAACAGCTCGCCGAAGCGGGTAATGCCGATGCCATGACCTCACTCGCTTACATGTACCAAAATGCGCAGGGCACTCCCACAGACGAGGCCAAAGCGCTTTCGCTCTACCTTCAGGCCGCCGAAGCCGAACAGCCCTATGCGCTGTACAATCTGGCCATTCTCTATGCCAACGGACTCGGCGGAGCGCCGCACGATCAGTTCAGGGCCCATGAACTCTTTTTAAAAGCCGCCATCCGCGAAGTCCCGCAGGCCATGTATGAAACCGCCCTGATGTTTGAACGCGGGCTTGGATGTGTGCAGAACTATTCCGAGGCCGCTTTCTGGTATGAAGAGGCCGCTAAACGCGGCAACGTGGAAGCCTTTAACAATCTCGGAGTACTCTACAAAGAGGGGCATGGCGTTCTTCAGGACATGGCACGCGCCTTCATCTGCTTCAAACGGGCATCGGAGGGGAACCTTTCCACCGGCCACTTCAACCTCGGCCTCATGTACGATCAGGGGCTCGGGGTCGAAGAAGATCACGACAAAGCCCTCGAGCTCTGCCGCAAAGCGGCGCACGGCGGGCATGAGAAAGCGCGTCAGATCATCCGCGGCCTGCAAGAAGACGGGAAGATCGTCTTTTAGGCGTATCTGATATAATCACATCCTTACATGTAAAGGAGCGCGCCCATGTTTACCGGACTGATTCGAGAGATGGCCACCGTCAAAAGCTACAGCGGCAACCGTCTCGCGCTCAAAGCCGCCCATCGTCCCAAACTCGGTGACTCCATTGCCATCAACGGCACCTGTCTGAGTGTCGTTTCACTTGAGAATGACGGCTTCAGCGTCGAACTCTCTCCCGAAACCCAAAAACACATCGCCACCGAAAACCTCAAAGGAAGCGTTCATGTCGAACCGGCCATGATGATGGGGGATCGTTTCGAAGGGCATATCGTTCAGGGGCATGTCGATACGATCGGAACCATTGAGAGCATCTCCCATAACGGTAACAGCTACGATGTCATCGTCGCTCTCGATCCGAAGTTTATCCGCTATGTCGTCCCCAAGGGTTCCATCACCATCGACGGTGTCAGCCTGACCATAAACGACGTTTTTGAAGCCTCATTCCGGCTGACGATCATTCCCATAACGATGAAAGAGACACTTTTTGGAAGCTACAAGAAAGGGAGCCGCGTGAATATCGAAACCGATATGTTCGCGCGTTACATCGAACATCTGCTCGCCCATCGTGACACCCGCACGAGCTGGAACGATATTGAGCGGATCAGCGCGCTTTATTAAGAAGCCATTGAGTCTTTAGCAAGAAACTCTTCTAGCAGTTCCTGCGCTTTTTTAGGCTGCGACACAAAATATCCCTGCGCTGCATCCGCGTGCAGACGGCGGCTCTCTTCAAGCAGACCCTCCACTTCAATACCCTCGGTCACGACGCTCATGTTCAGGACATGTCCAAGCGCTACCATGGCAGAGACCAGCTCGCGGTTTTTCGGATTGACAAGGACTTCATTCATCAGAGAGCGGTCGATCTTCATGCGATCGAGCGGCAACCGTTTCATATAGCCCATGGAAGAGTAGGCCCTGCCGAATCCGTCTACTGCCAGTTTAACGCCCAGACGTTTGAGTGCGTGCAATTGGGGAATCAGTATCGTCTCATCTTGAAGCAGTGCCGATTCCGCAATTTCAAGCTCCAGCATGGCAGGATCGATCTTAAAACGTTTCAGGTTCTTTTCCAGATCGGCCAGTATCCGCCTGTCGCGCAGTTGGAGTGGTGACACATTGATGCTGATGATCGTCGGAACCCCGGCATCGGAAAAAAGGCGGCTTTGACGGCATGCTTCGCTGATGACCCAGGCGCCAATCTCATGGATAAAACCGGAACACTCGGCATGGGGTAGAAAAGCAGATGGCATCACAACGCCCTCTCCCGGACGATTCCAGCGGATTAACGCTTCCACCTCACGTACGGCTTCCTTTCCAAGTGACAATTGATGCTGGTAACACAGCTCAAACTGACCGGCTGCCAGAGCATGCCGTAACGCCTGTTCCATTGCCATAAACTCAAGATTCTTACGATTCAGGTCACTGTTAAAAAAGCTGTAATTGCCCTTCCCCTGTTCTTTGACATGATACATGGCGATATCGGCACTTCTAAAGAGCGTCTCCCGGTCCTGTCCGTTATCCGGATAGAGACTGATGCCAATGCTAAAATGTGCCCGGACCGCATCTCGGTCCGTATGAATCGGAATGTCGAATGCCCTGATAATACGTTCGACCGTCGTTGCCACCGCAATGCTGTCGCGGATATCGTCAAGCAGCAGAACGAATTCATCTCCACCGATACGGCCGATGGCATCATTTTCACGCAGTACTTCGTGAAAACGCCGTGTACACTCCACTAAAACCATATCGCCGACATGGTGGCCCATCGTATCATTGATGATCTTGAAGTTATCCATATCAATGAAAAGCAAGGCGAACTTCTTACCCTGACGCCGGCTTCCGGCTATCATCTTCTCAACAAGATGCTCCAGTGCCCTGCGGTTAAGTGCGCCGGTCAAAGCATCTTCAAGAGCGGCACTTTGCAGTGAAGCACCATAATACATATAGGCATACCAGCTTCCCCACAATGCCACGAAAAGAAGTGTCAACCCATACAGCAGTGCCATAACGGAAGGTATGGCAGACTCTACAAGAAAAAAAAGTGTACTACTGGCAAAAAGAACCAGAAAAGGAAAAAGCAGTTTACAGTTTTGAATCAATAGAGACCATTTTCAGATTAATTTTTTTGCAACAATTCCTGTTATTATACTTTATCACTTCTCCCGATATCATGTAATGGCCCAACCTGCGGATTGCATGCCATTTTATGTTTCATATCGACACACGTATAGGGCAATACCTGCTTTGAAGCCAGTGTCGCATCGCGATACCCTTCTCCCGTATTGAGATAAACTCCAAAACCATTTTCATAAAGCGCCAAACGCGTTGGAAGCGCCGTAGAATAGGTTGTCAGAATGCCATCGGGACGAAGCACCCGGGCAATGTCCGCAAAATATTCCACGCTCCACAGCGCCGGATTGGCCTGAGGTGAGAATGCATCCTGATACACTACATCAAAAGATGCTTTACATGTGGCAAGATAGATGCGTGCATCGCCCGGAATGATTGTTACATGTAAACCCGGTACTTCATACTCACAGTCTCGGCTGAGCGCTTCTATAACCGGACGATAGGGAGCAAATATTTCGGGATATTCAAAGGACTCAAGCGAACGGATCAACGCTTCGTCAAGTTCGGGAGAGATGATGCGCACTTTTTTATTCCATCCCTGCTGATCGAGGTAATAGAGGGTTGAGAGCGTATTAAAACCCAATCCGAAACAGATATCGAGTATGGTAATCGTATCGCGGTCTTTGACATGTGTCATCGCGGGTATGACATGTTTGTAAAGTGTTTCATTAAGTGCACCGTCTTTGGTGGAGTGGTAATGTTCGTTATACTCCCGACTAAATGCCGTACAACTGCCATCGCCGCTGCGTACCGTCTCTATCACAACCCGTTACCCCACATGTGCATCTTCTTCGCCATCACCAGATCATAACCGCTTAGTACGTCAATGCGGTTCGCCGCGCGGAACTCAAACGCTTCGAGCATGATGAGCATCGCTTCGAAGTTCATGCTGCCGCGCTCTTGCATGATAATAAGTTCTGCCGTATTTGCCAGCGTCGTGTACGCCAGTTTCATCAGACGTTCCGGATAGGCATGGCAATGGTAAATATCCTGAAAGACCACCAGGTCGTGACTACGTGGCAGGCCCCGAAACGGAGCTTGAAGTGTTGCAATGTCATGGCGGATGACGTTGGGCAGAAGCATCTCTTCGTGTACGCCGGGAAAACACTCCAGTGAAAGCGTGCCGCCGACATGGGAGAGCTTCTCCGCCATGACGGAAGCGACCGCGTCGGCATGGGTCGTTACCAGCAGGTACTGATTCCCCGGAAGCGGATTGAAAAGTTCTAAAAACTGATGGAACATCGCACGCGTTTAATAGGCCAGTTCGTGCAGTTCCCGGAACAGGAAGGCTTCAACCACATCGTCGATGCTGCGCTGCGTGTGGGCCACCAGCACCATGATCTGCTCTTCCTGAAACGGCCAGACATGTTCATGGTCACTCACAACAACCACGGCGTCGATCCACTTCTCGATCGCTTCGCGGGTATCATAGAAAAGGATTTCGGCGACCTGCCCCTCTTCGATTTCGAGCAGCGCCCATTTTTTGACATCATTCAGCGAAACAAGCAGGGACTCCTGAGTATCATCCCCGTCCATTGGAAGCAACAGCAGCATCAAAGAGCCTTACGAAAGGTATTTCGGATCGAGTTTGAGTGCTTCGTTGTCCATGACGCCAATCTCATGCGAAAGGATGTCCTCAGCGATTTTTTTGGCATCTTTAAGAGAGTGCATCTTGTAGGTGCCGCACTGATAGACGTTGAGTTCGGGAATGTCGCTTTTTCGCTCCACTTTCAGAATATCCTTCATCGCTTTTTTCCAGGCCTTGGCAACTTTTTTCTCATCGGGTGTTCCGATAAGACTCATATAAAAACCGGTGCGACATCCCATGGGAGAGACATCGATAATCTCGACGCTGTCGCTGTTAAGATGGTTACGGATGAAACCGGCAAAAAGATGCTCGAGCGTATGAATGCCCTTGCCGCTCATCTTGTCCACATTGGGCGCGTAAAAACGGAGATCGAACACCGTAATGGTATCGCCGCCGGGTGTCGTCATGGTTTTGGCCTTGCGCACGGCAGGAGCCGGCATGCGCGTGTGATCAACGGTAAAACTGTCCAGAAGAGGCATGAATATTTCCTTACATGTAAAGTGTGACATGGTAGCACAACCTGGCATTAGCTTTACAACATCCGCATGCGGATTAAGCGTTGTGTTATATTGCACAGGTAATGAAATTGTTCTTTAATGGTAGCTCTTCCGTAATCGCATTGTGTGACAATACCCAAATTTTCACTTCCAACCCACAAGGACATTACGATGAAATCAACTCTTATATTTTCTGCTCTGACAGCGGCCCTGCTCTTTTCCGGATGCGGCAGTGACAGCAGCACTTCCGAGCGTACCGGTATGGTCCCTTCTTCCGGTTCCCAACTTCCCTACACGGTACTCCGCAGCGATATTATCAATGGCGCAAAATCTGCAGAAACGTTTGAAATCCGTAATGGCGGTTACGGCTCTGCCGCAGCTGCGCACCCAACGCACAAGAACCAGTTTTATGCCCTCACCGACCGTGGTCCCAACGCCACCTATAAAGACGGTAAAATGTTTCCGGTTCCCGACTATACGCCACGTATCGGTCTTTTTGAGATTCAGGCTGACGGCAGCGTTAAACAGATCAAAGAGATTCAGCTCAAAGATCGTGACGGTAACCTCATCAGCGGTCTGCCAAATACCGCATCACTCGGCGGAACCGGAGAGATTCCCTATGATGCCAACGGCAACCTTATCACCGATGACAACGGCGCTATGAAACTCGACGATTACGGTCTTGACAGCGAAGGGCTCGCGGCACTCAAAGACGGAACCTTCTGGGTCAGCGACGAGTACGGCCCGCACATGGTGCATTTCGACAAAAACGGTAAAGAGATCGGACGTATCAACCCCTTTGCCAACGACACGCGCAACACCTATTCCCTGCCGGCGGAGTTCGGAAATCGCTGGGCCAACCGCGGTATGGAGGGGCTCACCATTACTCCGGATCAAAAAACTCTGGTCGGAATCATGCAATCAACACTTGACAACCCGACCAAAGCGGTTCGCGGCACACTCACACGTATCGTGACCGTCGATCTTGCGAGCGGTGCCATCAAGCAGTATCTCTACAAGCAGGAGATTGCGAAAAACTCCAACTCCGAGATTACGGCACTGAGCGACGATACCTTTTTAGTCATCGAACGTGACGGCACGTTCTACAAAGATACGCAAAATGGCCAGAAACATGTCTATAAAATCAAGCTCTCCTCAGGAAGCGAGATTGAAAATATCACACTCGGTGCCGGCATGACTCAAGATGCTGCACTCGGCCTGCTCATCGATGGCAAAACGCTCGAAGCGGTTGCGCTCGAAGCGAACGGTTGGGAAACACTCGCCGCCAAAGGCATCCATCCGGTACAAAAAGCGCTGGTAATCGATATGATTGCACAAGTGCAATATCCGCATGACAAGATGGAAGGTCTGATTGTTTTTGATGAGCACACGCTGGGTATTCTCAATGACGATGATTTCGCCACATGGGTGAGCGGCGGTGTTCTCGAGCAGAAATATCTCGATGCCGGAAAATCAAAAATCGATGCCAATACCCTCTATATTGTCAAAGATCTGGACCTCGGCACATCGCTTTAATTCTTCCCTATGACACCGGTATAACATCCGTTGTCATAGCTTCCGCCGATGCACATCGGTTTAAATATCCGCAAGCACGCTTTAACCACCATCTGCATAAAGCTGAATCTCTCATGTGAGCGTTACATGTAAACCGCATCTTAAGTAGCCAATGCTAGAATTACAGACTTTTTCAAGGGTTTTTCATGCGCAACCGTTTCGATCCGATCTACGCCGACACACTTTCAACTCCTCTCGATATGCGTGTCTACACATCGCAGCTTCTGGGCCAGGAAAGTGATCTCGTACTCCACGGCGGGGGCAACACCTCCGTCAAAATCGATAACGTGCTTTACGTTAAAGGCAGCGGCTGGAATCTTGACACGATCGAAAAAGAGGGGTTTGCCCCGGTACGCCTCGATGCCCTGATTCGCATGGCCTCTTTTGACACGCTCAGCGACACCGACATGGTCGCCATGCAGCGTGACGCCATGACGGACCCCAAAGCTCCGAATCCTTCAATTGAGGCGATTTTACATGCCATCATTCCCTTTGATTTTGTCGATCACACCCACGCCGATGCCGTTGTAACCCTCACCAATGCTCCAGATGGCGCCGCGCGTATCCGCGAGATTTACGGGGAAGGCATGCTTATCGTCGATTACGTCATGCCCGGCTTTCTTCTTGCCAAAAAAATCTTTGACATGACCCGCGACGTCAACTGGGAAAATCTTGAAGGCATCATCCTTCTCAATCACGGCGTCTTTACCTTCGATAATGATCCCAAAAAAGCCTATGACACAATGATCGATATTGTCACCAAAGCCGAAGCGTACCTCCATAAGCATGCGTCCTGTTCGCTCGCACATACGCCAAAAACGATCGACGCGTCATGGCTTGAGCAACTGCGTCTCAAAGTGAGCGAACTGCGCAGCTCTCAGGTGAGCGCAACGCTTATTGACACGCCCGAAGCGTACACGCTGAGTACGCATGAAGCACTTGAGCAGATTGTTCATAACGGAGGGCTGACACCGGAGCATGTCATACGCATCAAGCCCTTCCCGCTGCTGCTTGATAATGATATTGAAGCGGGCATCTACCGGTTTGTTACTGACTACCAAACATACTTTGACATGCATGCCACTACCGCGCATGTGCGTCTCGACCCCGCACCGCGTTACGGATTTATCAAAGGGTTCGGTGCCGTTGTCTTTGGAAAGGATGCCAAAGAGACGCAGATCATCAGCGATATCGTGACCCATACCATCACAGCCATGCTTCGCGGCGAAGCACTCGGAGGCTGGCAAAGTCTGACGCCTTCAGCACTCTTTGAAATGGAATACTGGGAACTCGAACAGGCCAAACTTAAAAAATAGGAGAACATCCATGCACATAACCAAAAAAGTCACTTTCGTCGCCAAGGACGATCACATCAATCAGCTTAAATCCCTGCTTGAAGCCATGGTGATGCCATCACGCGCGGAAGCGGGATGCCTGAAGTACAACATCTATCAGATCGAAAGCGATCCGAAGCGTTTCATTGTTATTGAAGCATGGGAAAACGAAGCCGCCCTTGAAGGTCACAAACACTCCAGACACTACAAACATTATAAAAGCCACTACGAAGTGCACACGGCTGAAAAATTCACCGAAAACCTTCTCATTATCGGTGAAGCGTTCTAAGGCTTTAGCCTCTTTTGCGCGCCTGTGAGAGGGCCGCCGTATTCTGCATCATCTCCCGAATTACTTTTTCATCCTGTGACGTAAAATGGGTCACTTTGCCTCTGCTGCTACGGATTTGCGCTGCATTTTTTGCAAGCTCCGCAATCACATCATCCCCTGAGAGCCCTTCAAAATGATGTTCCATTTTCGGTATGACCGGAACATCCGCATGGATTTCATGCTGATGGGTATCGGAAAATTTCGGATACGATTTTCGAATCGCGTCGATTCTGCGTTGACGCAACGGGTTGTATGCAAAAAGTGCTTCAACAGCTTTTAAACTCTGTTTCATGGTTTACCTTGATTTAACTAACAGATCAAAGCAATAACCATTCCCGATCAGAGCCCGGGTGCCTTCCACATGGAGTGTGTCAAACCGGCATCCACAAGAGAGAGCTGCGCCCGATACACCTCCTGCCACCGCTGCGCCGCATCACGGTAAAGCTGATGATGCTTCATGTCGGGTT
Organism: Sulfurimonadaceae bacterium; assembly: GCA_050305515.1. GTDB lineage: Bacteria > Campylobacterota > Campylobacteria > Campylobacterales > Sulfurimonadaceae > JAFGUB01. The sequence goes on along the minus strand of JBNLFL010000040.1, from coordinate 70,183 downwards.
CATAATGATCTTCCCAGATGACCAGCTCCTTTGCAGCTGCTGCAATCGAGGGGTAGCACCCTGCCCCGACACCGGCGGCCATCGCACCTCCGAGTGCCGTGGCTTCGGTGACGCGGGGAATGCGCACTGCTTTGCCCGTGACATCGCTGAGTATCTGCGACCAGAGCCTCCCTTTTGCGGCACCTCCGGCAAAGGTAATGACATCACTCGGTGTCTGCGTAAAGTTGAAAATGGCTTCAAGATTCAGCATGGATACGATGGCCGCGTTCTCCTCAAGCGCACGAAACATGGCGGCTTTGGATGTCGTCTCAAGAGAAAGATTGACAAAAGAGGGCGCGGCATGATACCAGCGGCCGAATTTCATGCTGTCGGAAAAGATCGGCATAATCCCGTAGGCGCCCACCGGGACTTCGCGTGCCAGCGTTTCGAGATATGCGTAGACGTCGATGCCCTGCTTCGCGGCTTCAAGTTTCTCCCTATCGCAAAACGTGTCACGGAACCATCGCATGACCATACCTGAAAAGAAAGTGATACCTTCCGCCTGGGAAAGTCCGGGAATGACATGCGGGTTGATCCGAATGTTCATTTTGGGGTCAACGCGCCCGCCTTCAATGTTGACGATCTGCTGCCAGAAGGTGCCGCCGAGCACGGCGGATTCACCTGCACGGACAATGCCCAGACCGGCGGAACCCAGCTGCACGTCACCGCCGCCCGTGACCACTTTTGTCTTTACATGTAATCCGGTCTCCTCAGCCGCGCGCGCACTCACCTCGCCGATGACCGTTCCGCTTTCATACACGGGAGGAAAAATATCATCTTTTAACCCGAGACGCGTCGCCATTTCAGGTTCCCAGCAGCGCTTTTCCAGTGAAAACACGCCGCTGGTTCCCGCATTGGAAGGTTCCGAAGCGATGACTCCGCTGAGCCGCGTCAAAACCCAGTCACTGATCATATTCATGGAATCAACCCTATCGTACAGCTCGGGCCGGTTCCGTTTGAGCCACAGCAGGCGCGGCAGGGCACCCAGTGCAAAGGTTTGCCCGCTGCTTCGATAAAATTCCTTCTCCAGAGCGGAAAACTCCCGATTGATGTCCGCGACTTCCGCAGCAGCGCGTGCATCGACATTCGCTACGCCAAAGAGTTCCTCCCCTAATCGGTCATAGACGACAATGCCCTCCCGCATGCTGGTGGCACTGACAGCGCAAATTTCGCGGGCATCCAGACCCGAGGTTGCTATCGCTTCCCTGATGCATCCTGCAATAATCTTCCAGTTGGTTTTAAAATCAAACCCCATCGAATTGGCGATACCGGGTTCACTGATATGCGTCCACTCCTGTTGCGAAATGGCAATCTGTTCGCCGGCCTCATTGAAAATTACGGCACGGGCGCTGCCGGTTCCGGCATCTATGGTCATAAAATACATGCTAACATCCTCTCTGTGATGTCAGATTATAATGAAAGGAAAGAAAAAAGAAGCTAAGGGAGAAGAAAGTGCAAGACCCGGGAAGGGCCTTACATGTAAAGCATCAGACAGAAGCCTCTTCACGACGCTGGAGGTATTCCCATTTGGCATCGACACGTTCCTGCCACTCTTTAATGAGATATTTGTACTCATCTTTGAAGAGATGTTTGAAACGTCCCTGTGCCGCAAGATACTCTTCAACCGGAAGTACGGTTTTCGGACGGTAGGTGATATTCAATTTGGTTCCGTCAATAATCTCATAAAGAGGGAATACCAGTGAATCCGTAGCCAGATCAGAAATCGCAATTGTATCTTCCGGAAGGAATTTCCACTCTGTCGTACAGGCAGACATTGCATTGATGAAAACCGGGCCTTCAACAGAGAAACCGTGTTGAATCTTTTTCACCATATCTTTCCATTTATTCGGAGCAACCTGAGCCACATAAGGCGAACCGTGCGCCGCCATAATGGCAAGCATATCTTTTTTGTTCATCTTCTCGCCATAGCTCACGCGCCCGGCCGGAGCCGTCGTTGTGGATGAACCGATTGGTGTAGAAGAAGAGCGCTGCCCGCCCGTATTGGCATAGACCTCATTGTCAAGAACAACGTGCATGATGTTGTGGCCACGTTCGAAACATCCGGAAATCCACTGGAACCCGATATCATAAGAGGCACCATCCCCCGCGAAGGAGACAAATTTCGGAGTGCGCTCAGGCTGCTTGAGGCGGCCTTTGCGTTTAAGTGCCTTGTGCATCGCTTCCGCACCGGCAACGGCGGTTGAACCGTTTTCAAAACCGATATGAATCCAGGAAGCATCCCACGACGTATACGGATAAACAGCGGTACATACTTCAAGACATCCTGTAGATGCAGACAGAATCAGATCATCATTGGTCGCATTGAGTACTTCACGAACGATGATCGAGTGGGCACATCCCGGGCAGAGAAGGTTTGCACCCTCGAAGCGGTCAGCGGATGTGGAGAACTCTTTAAGGTTTTTTATTTTTTTCATTTCGCTCATCGTCTATCTCCTACAGAAACTCGAGTTTTGGTCCGCGAACGCCTACATACTGCTGCAGCGCGGTCGTCGGTTTTCCAGCTTCGGCATTGGCCTGAAGCTGTCCATAGATGTCATGCAGGTGTTTTTTGGTCAGGTCACGACCGCCAAGGCCGTAAACATAACCGGTCAGTACTGCATTGGTTCCGGAGTTGAAAAGTGATCCTGCAAGCTCGTTAAAGAGCATACCGGCAGCACCATGCGGTGATGAACGGTCAAGTGCGGCAATCGCCTTGCAATCTTTAAGCATGTCACGAATCATTTCAAACGGCCACGGACGGAGTACACGAATGCCTACAACACCGGCTTTGATACCCTGTGCACGCAGTTCACCTGCAACTTCAACTGCCGTTTCCACAGAGGTTCCCATACAGACAACCGCCACGTCGGCATCGTCCATCATGTAACCCTCTACCAGACGGTATTGACGTCCGCTCAGCTTTTCAAACGCATCAAATGCTGCCTGAATCTTAGGAAACACCTTCGTCATCATGTCGTTGTGCTGACGTGCTTTGTGTTCGAAATGCCAGTCCTCTTCCGTCTGTACCCCATGGGTCACCGGGTGATCAAGGTCGAGCATGTCATTCATAGGCTGGAATTCGCCGACGAAGTTGTACCCTTGCTCATCTGTCAGGGTTTTGACACCCTGTGCCGTATGCGATGTCATAAAGCCGTCCTGGTGGACCATAGCCGGCAGGCGGACTTCATGATCTTCACCCACTTTGAAAGCAATAAAGTTCAAATCATAGGCATTCTGGGGGTTGTAAGCACACAGTTGAATCCAGCCGCTATCGCGGCCGAGGTACATATCGGAGTGGTCTCCGTTAACGTTCAGCGGTGCGGCAAGTGCACGGTTAACAACGTTAAGAACAATCGGCAGACGCATACCGGAAGCCTGATAGAGCGTCTCCACCATCAGCGCAAAACCCTGGGAGCTGGTTGCCGTAGCGACACGGCCACCGGCAGCAGCCGCACCGATACAGCCTGACATTGCTGCATGTTCGGATTCGACCATAACGAACTCGCCGTCAATATAACCGTTTGCGAGGAAGTTCCCGTAGTTTTCAACGATTGGCGTTGACGGGGTAATCGGATACGCCGCGACGACATCCACCTGAACCTGACGGAGCGCCTGGCTGGCGGCCATATTACCGTCCCAGACTTCGATATCGCGCAATTCCATAGTATCGGCCATTATTTCTCCTTTGTATCTTTGGCAGGCCACTCGGCGAGTGCCTCTTCATCATCTTTTTTCTCTTCGAACATCAGCAGGGACTTGGGGTTGGTCGGGCAGACTTCTACACAGATTCCGCACCCCTTACAGTGATCCATATCGACACCGATCATCTTCTTATCACGGGATATGATTGAAATGTCAGGACAATAGATCCAGCAAAATTGGCAATCAATACAGTAGTCTTTGTTAAAAACAGGTTTGATGATACGCCAGTCGGCTACCGAAGCGGTGAAAGAGTTCGATTTAGAGTAAGGACGATCTTCCTGATGTGTTGTTGCGATGTCTGAGGTTGCACCGTCAAACGAGCGCAGCATGGCACCGATTTCAAATTCGCTCCATCCATTGTTTTGCATAGTTCTCTCCTTATTTCACTTCATCGTAGGCACGCTGAATAGCCAGCATGTTGGCATCGATGATTTTCTGGGGCAGTTTTTTAAGTACACGAACCATGCTCTCTTTGAAAAAGTCCATTTCATACATTCCTGAAATCTTCATCAAAGCTCCCAACATCGGAGTGTTTGGGATCGGACGTCCGATTGTCTCCTGCGCAATCTTGATGCAGTCGACGGTATACACTTTTTTTCCTTCAAGCCGCGGCTGTGATGCCACCAGCTCTTCCGTACTCATGTGTGTTGTAACGATATAAACCGTTTCAGGCTTGTCATTGGCGGTGATATCGGTGGTATAGGTCAAGGCGGGGTCGATCACCAGAACATAGTCCGGATTCATGAATTTCTCATGGTTCATAATCGGTTTGTCATCAACACGGTTGTAAGCGGTCATTGCAGCGCCACGTTTTGCGGAACCGTAAAACGCGAACGCCTGTACCTCTTTACCCGTTGTCGAAACAACCTCTGCCAAACCCTTTGCACCTGTTACCGCACCTTGTCCGGCGCGGCTGTGCCATCTGATTTCAAGCATGGGTTCTCCTCTTTAACAATTAAATTCAAATAGAGTCTTCTATCATGTCAAAGTATTTTAGGTAAGTTGCTCTTAAAGCTAGCTTTCTATTTTTCAGTCACTCGAAATAGGGGCCTAGACGTCCCGTTTTACCCCATTATTTACTATATGTAGGACCGCTTCGAACGCATCATTTTTAATAATATCACATAATGTTGACAATTGTTCCAGATTATCGTAACCACTGAGGACTCCGACCGATTTTATACCGGCTTTTTTCGCCGCTTCGAGATCCAGTCGTGTGTCTCCGATCAGCCATGTTGTTTCACTCTTGCATGTAGCAATGGCATCCATCGCTTTGTGAACCGGTTCGGGATGGGGTTTTGGGTTTTCCACATGCTCGCGTCCGATCAGAACGGCAAAATGATGCATCAGATTAAAGTGCTCCAGCAATTCCTGCGAATAGCGTCCCGTCTTGGTTGTCACAATACCAAGAGTCGCGTAACGCGATGCCAGTTCAATGGCCTCCACGGCACGCGGCAGCAACAACGTTTTCTGCTTTGAAATTTCACGATAATGGGCTTTATAGGTAGCGACCATATCCCATACTGCGGCTTCTTCAATACCGAGCCGCTCATACATCAGATCCAGCGGATACCCTATCAATGCCTTAATCGCTTCATCATCAGGATGACTGCGTCCGTGAATGTCATACGAGCGGTGAAAACTCTCCAGAATCGCTTCTGTTGAGTCAATCAGGGTACCGTCCATATCAAAGAGTATGGTCATTCGACTTTCTCCCACTCTATGATATTGTGCATCAATCCGGTCACTGCAGGCCTTACATGTAAGAGTTTTTTACTGTACACACTAATCGCATTGGGTATGTACAAAAAGAGGTACGGGTTATCCTTTGCGATATCGGTAAAAATGTCGCGTTGTACGGCAAAAACCTGATTACGATCGATCATGGATTCCATTTTTATGATCTTCGCATCAACCGCATCGTTATGGTAACCGACAAAATTAAAACCGCCCGGCTTGTCGTTGTCACTGTGCCACAACAGATAGGGGTCCGGGGTGAGTGAGAGCGACCATCCCAGCAACACCGCATCGAAATTGCGCGGGAAAACGATCTGGTTTAAAAAGGCCTGCCACTCCATGATACGCAGTTTGACCTTGACACCGACATCCAGAAGCTGCTGTTGTATGATCTCCGCCGCATAGGGACGAATGGTGTTGGAATTTGAGGTGGCAATTTCAAAACTTAACGGGTGTTTTTCATTGTACCCCGCCGCTTCCAGAAGTGCTTTAGCACGTTCAAGATCGCGTTGTGGCGCTTTCACGTCAGGATTAAACGCCGGAACACTCGGATGAAACGGGCCGTTACAGACCTGTGCATGTTTAAGAAATAAAATATTCACCAGTGTCTGTCGGCCTATGGCCAACGAGAGCGCTTCACGGACCCGTGCATCTTTAAATATATCTCGCCTGAGGTTGAATCCCAGATAATCGTAACTTCGTGCCAGCTGTTCCCGGTAGTTGAATTTTTCGAAAAACTCCGGTTTTACCTGTCGCTCAAATTGCATCGCTTCGAGTCCGCCGACATCCAGCTCTCCCGCCTGCAACATCAAAAAACGTGTCAACGGGTCCGGAACAACATGAAAGGAGATACGATCGATTTTTGCTTTTCCCTCGAAATAGTGCTCATAGGCGCTCAGCTCAATACTTTTCGAGTGTTCCAGCCGCTCCAGTTTATAGGGTCCCGTACCTATGGGTGCCGTATTGAATTTGGCACCCATCATGTTCTTTTCATCTTTAAGCAGATGATAGGGCAAAATCCCCATCATCCATGTCTCCAATGCCTTGAAGTAAGGCTCTTTATAGGTCACTTTTACGGTGTACTCATCCAGTGCTTTCACCGATTCGACCATGCGGAATGTAGAGGTATAGGGTGAAATAACCTGATCGTTGTTAATCATCTCATAGGTGAAAACAACGTCACGCGCACTAAATGCGGCACCATCGTGCCATGTGACATCACGGCGCAGATGAAAGATGAGTGTCGTGTTATCTTCAAACGCATAACTTTCCGCAAGATCGCCAATGATGCTGGTACCGTTCTCGTCATATTTAAGAAGTGCACTGAATATAAAATCGGCAATATCAGCACTGGCGGAATCGGTTGCAATAATAGGATTGAGACGTGCAGGATTGGAAGAAGTTGCCAAATGAAGCGTTGAAGCGATAACGCTACATGTAAGAAAAAGGGAAAGAAGAAATAATCGCATCAAAAGCCGTTTTTTGATGCGATTATAGCATAGCGTCAGTTCGCCTCTACGCTGCGCCCGTTAAGCGGCTGGGTCGGACGGTAGTTGTCATCATAATACTTGCGCATGGCGTCGATCTGCTCTTTTGAAGCTTCCACCGGCGTACGCATCAGATACCACTCTACATGTTCGGAACACGGCGGTGTCGTCAAAGAACCTTCCCAGTGGTAATAGTGCCCGATATCTTCAGGGAGCATGTCAAGCGGGTCGATACGGATCGATTCTCCGACATTGCCAAGAATGTTGTCAAGGGCCGGATTATTTTTGCCCTCTTTATACACGACGCCTACAACAGCAAGTTTGCCTTCGCTGTTTTGATGCACCATATGCATCTCAAGCGGGAAATGTTCACCATTGACCGTATTTTCGCTCAAACCGTGAAAGTGGAACTGTAGCAGTTTGAACTTATCCCCGTTAACAGTAAGCATGCCGCCTTCGGTCGGAGTGATTTTGATGGAGTGACCGTTATCTTCGACTTTAGCGCTCGTGTGACGGTCTTCATCCAGTGCAATGAGATGTGATTTGGGCAGTGATGCCGACTCTGTAGGGTGGATGTCAATGGGACTTTGTGCTTTTCCCTTAGCGCAGGTTTCTGAGAATTCACCCCAGTGTGACGGACCGTGATGCCCGTAATCCCAGTGTGCCTCGGATGCACCTGCAATAACTGCTGCAGCAAAAAATGCCAATGTAATTTTAATCATAAGTAACCTTTATAGTGAATAGATTGGCTCTTATTATGTCTGAAAAAGTTTTAAAAAAAGGGAAAAATGGAGAAGAAATGGTGCCAGAAGGCACCGAAACGATTAACGTTTTGAGAATTGAGGAGAGCGGCGTGCTTTGCGTTTACCCGGTTTCTTACGTTCAACAACACGAGAGTCACGTGTCATCATGCCCGCAGGTTTCAAGATAGCGCGGAATGCTTCGTCATATTTGACAAGCGCACGGGAGATACCGTGGCGCAGGGCATCAGCCTGACCGCCGAAACCGCCACCCAGAGTCTGGGCAGTGATATCAACAGATGTGTCCTGCTTTGTCAGAGCCAGCGGCTGCTTGACACGCAGTTTTTTAGCTTCAAGACCACCCAGCCATGCATCAAGTGAGAGGCCGTTGACAGTGATTTTTCCACTGCCGGGTGCGAGCCATACTTTGGCGATAGAGCTTTTACGTCTTCCAGTTGCGTATGTTTTTGCCATCAGTGTTATCCTTTATTCACTTGAGCCGTGTGAGGATGCTCTGCACCCCCGTAGACTTTGAGTTTTTTCAGCATCTGCGCACCCAGTTTTGTTTTGGGAAGCATACCGCGTGTTGCGAGTTTGAAGAGTTTCTCAGGGTTGTTGCTGAGAAGGTCTGTCATCTTTTCGCTGGTCACGCTACCGAAGTAGCCCGTGTGTTTATGATAGGTTTTTTCAGCGACTTTTGACTGACCGTTAAAAACCGCTTTGGATGCATTGACGACGACAACATAGTCACCGCAGTCGATGTTTGGAGTAAAATAGGGTTTGTTCTTTCCGCGAAGGATCGTAGCGATCTCTGTGACCATACGTCCGAAGGTTTTGCCTTCAGCATCGATCAGTACCCAGTTGCGCTCAATCTGTTCGGGCGTTGCAATTTTTGTAAATTTCATTGCAGGCTCCTTTCAATTCTCTTTAAATAAAGTGTGGGATTGTAGCTGTTAAAAACTTATACAATACTTAATTTAAGTGATGTATAAGATTTTATCTTCCTGCTGCCGTCACTTTCCACAGCTGCCGCCACACCTTACATGTAAAGCCTAGACACGAACGAGTTTCAAACCGTCATCGAGCAGGTAACACAAATAGGCTTCGACTGTTTCTTCGGTGATGTCGCGGAGCGCCTCTTTATAAAATGAGACCTGCTCCACATAGAGGTCATGATGGTGCATACCGCTCTTGTAATCAAGGATCACCCAGCGCCCTTCATGCTGAACCAGCAGATCCAGATAACGCAGTTCGCCCTGGTAGGATATCGGCTGCTCTTTATAACAGATACCGTCCGTCAGAGCGATGAAATCATCATGATTGATTGTCTGCATGATCCGTCGCTGCAATCGCTCCAATGCGCTACTCTCAAGCAAGGCGCCGTAGCGGTTATAGGTTCCCTTCATAGCCGCTTCCAGTGCCGATTCGCTAAACGTCTCCATCATCTCCAGCGTGTAATGCAGCGCCAGACCAAAAGTGATGGCATGATAATCGCGTTCCATCTCATCATCGTATTCAATCAGATTCCCCTGCCTTCCGTAATGGCGCGGTGTATAAACCGGCATCGCTTCCGAAGCAGTTTGAACTTTTGAAGATGCAGGGATCTGCAGCATGCCGTAGCTTCCCGCCTCCAGATTCAGAAGATCAAATTTTGAGAGCTTCTCTTTTTTGATAATAATGAGAGTGTGTTCAGCGCGTGTAAATGCCACGTAGAGGGCGTTGAGCGCGTCTTCATGCCGTGCCTGAGCTTCGCGCTCGAGTGCCTGCGCATACGCCGGATCGAATGCGGCACGGTTCTCCTGACGCAGATAGATTCCCTGCAGATGCGTTCCCTCGTAATCGTAAATAATGGGTGCACTGTCGCCTTTGGGGCGGCCGAGCCTGTCGAGCACGATCACATGCCTGAACTCCAGCCCTTTGGACTTGTGCACCGTCAGAACCCGCACGCCGATCAGGTCTGTCTGCACCGCACTCGCATCCATCCGTTCGTACTCAAATAAAAACGCTTCGATATCTTCGAAATGCGACAGGAGATCCAAAAAACGCAATACATTCAGATCGCCCCTAAAAATTCCGAAGCGCTCGATCAGTGAGACAACACTCCGGTGCAGGTCAAACACCATGCTGTTGCAGCGTTCAAGCGTTTGCGCCTCCAACTCAAGCAGTGCGAAAAAATTGGCACGGTAGATCGCCGCCCCGTAATAGCAGTATTTGAGGTATTCGATGATGGCCATAACCAGCGGCTGATGGATCAGTTTCGATGTCGTCTCCGTGACAACGTCAATCCGGTGTGAGCGCAGCACCTCTTCTATCGCCGCGCCGTCAGCGTTGGTCGCGCATAAAATGGCTATATTCCCGCTCTGTGCTCCCTCACTCATAAGACGGACTACCTGGGACACGCACTGTTCCAGCAGCGACTCATCTTCTATCACCTCAACATAGCCCTCCTCCGCCCCGTCACGTACTTTCTGCGGCAGATAGCCGGCAATGCGGTTTTCAAACATGCGGTTGACAAAGGTAACGATCTCGCGCTGGGAGCGGTAATTTGTAACCAGCGGCAGCAGCGTCACGTCATAATGGCGGGCCACTTCGCCAAAAAGTGCGCTGACTCCGCCGCGGAAGCGGTAAATCGACTGCTTGACGTCACCGACGAAAAAGAAGCTTCCCAACTCATTGACTCCCTTACCCGAGAGAATCTCTTCGATAATGGGGCGCAAAATGTCAAACTGCACGACACTTGTGTCCTGAAACTCATCGAGTAGCAGGTGCTCGATTTTGCTGTCGAGTCTGAAATAAAGAAAATCGCTCTCGATCCGCTCCTTGAGAAGGTGATAGACCAGTACGGTGATATCGTCAAAACTCAGTTCATTCTCATTCTTGGCCAGATCGAGCCGACTCTGTTTATAGATATCGAGCAGTTCAAAAAGCGCCTGAAAAAAACGTTGTTCCTTGTGTTGCATGTAAATTTTGGCGCATCGTTTCAATGCACTCAGGATCAGATCCATTTGAGGCGTGAACTGTTTGCGGAAATCCCAGTAGTTCATGCTCTCTTTGCTCATCCACGATGCGACCGTCAATGCTTCCATATCAGCGATATCCAGTGTCTTTTGCGCGCGCTGCGAAAGGGTATCGAATGAAAACAATCCGCGAAGCTCCTGCAGCAATCCCATCGCTTCTGCGGTGGTGTGACCCGCATCCACCGGCTGCAACGTCACATGCTGCAACTCTGCGGATTTGGCATAGAGCTGATGCAACAGTTCAAAAATCGATGCGAGGCGTTTGGATGCCAGCAGGGAGAGATCTATCAGGGTTTCATCTTTGCCGGCGACGCTGACGCGGGAGAGAAAACGTATCATCAGTCGCAATTCATGCTGGCGCTCAAAGGTAGTGAACGTCGGCATGAGACCGGCATGCAGCGCAAAACGGCGCAGAATCGACGCAAAAAACGCATCGATAGTCATAATGCGGTTGCGCGCATTCAAAAAGCGCGCATACAATCGGGGGCGCTTTGCGAGCAGTTCACTCTTTTCAAGACCCGTCACCTCGCTGATGGCTGAAAGCTCATTGCGCGTCTCCAGATCACGCAAGGTGGCAATGACCCGTTCCTGCATCTCGTTGGCAGCTTTGTTCGTAAAGGTGAGTGCCATGATCTTTTCAACATCGACATCCATAAAAAGAAGACTCAGGTAGCGTACGACAAGATTGAATGTCTTGCCGCTTCCGGCACTCGCTTCATACGCCAGATTGGGTTCGAATGCCATCAGGCTCTCCCGCAGAGAATGTTATAGGGACAGTAGCGGCACACACTCCGGTCTTCACAGCGTGCGAACTCCCACTCTGTCGTTTGCGCAAGTGCATCAAGATGCTCTTGCAGCAGCTCCATTTTTCTCTCAAAAAAAGGTTCATTGACAATGGCACCGCTGTTAAGATCATAAAAAGCCGCCTGTGTCACCTGCCCCAGCTGCGACGCCTGCAACGCATAAAACTCAAGCTGGAAATCGGTGGCCGTATCCACACTCTTTTGGGTGTACGTCGTCACTGCACCGCTTTTGTAATCCACTACCATCAAACCGTCATCTGAAATGTCAATACGATCAATGCGCCCGTGAAGCGTCAAAGGCCCCCAGGGAATCTTCAGCTCTTTTTCACATGCGTATACCTGCCACCCCTGCGCGAAATGCGTCACTTCCGATGCGAAGAAAGATTCAAATTTTTTTTGCCATAGCAGCAGTTGATAGCGCACCAGCGCATTGCGTTGCATGTAAGGTTCAAGAATGCGTTCCATGGCGTGGCGCATCGTATCTGCATTGTGGTAGCTTTTTTGCTCAGCATATAGCAAATGGAGCGCTTCATGCAGCAGCGAACCAATCTCCGATTCTCTTGGAAGTTCTCTTGGCATCTCATGCTCATTCAAATGCGCCATGTAGCGATAGTAAAACGCTCTTTTACAGGTCAGAAACTTTTTCAAAGCCGATGCGGAGAGCGGCTGCTTCGTAAAATCGTATGCTCCCGTAATTTCACTCTCATCTCTGCTTTCGGGCAGTGCCGCATCAAAAAGAATGGCACCGTATGCGGCTTCGTTTCGCGCACCATCGACGACCGTGATGCCAAGCTGCGTGAGAAAGCGGGAGGGGAGCGTGCTTGTCGAAGCAACATAACTGAGAGACGCTTTTTTAGCCCGGCTCAGCAACTGAAAATAGTAGTGTTTTTGCAGGGATTCGCGCTCTTGTGTCGTGGGCAGACCGCTCAGGCGGCGTGTTGCAGAATTCAGAAACAGGTCTTTATCGCTTGGTTTGGGCACAAATCCGTCATTGAAATCAACGATGACAACACCTTCAAAGGTACAGGCACGGCTCTCAAGGAGCCCCATCACCGTAATTTTTCCGCCGCCGACATCATCAAGAGCCATGGAGCGCAGACGCTGCACAAACAGATGCAATGCCTGCCGCATCGGCAATGCGCTCAAAACACCTTCGAGACTCTGAAAATGGTATCTGGCCTCGTCAAAACGTTCCCTGACAGCCAAAGGCGCCTCTTCAAGCGCCACAGTCAAGATCGCTTCGAGCGCATGTGCCGTGTAGGGTTCATGGTAACGCTCTTGCATCGCTATCCACAGTGGCTCTGCAAGCCGCAGGACTCGGGCACGATTTTCGAGTGTCGGATTATCCAGAACCTGCATACAGGCATCGATACGACGATACGCCAGTGTCGTATCCAGTGGTATCCCCATCGCAAAGTTAAAGTTGTCTTCGTTATTGAAACGCCGTAACTGTTCGGCAAAACTTTCATCCGGAACGATGACGGCAATGCGTTCCGGCGCGATACCGGCATCGATCATCTGAGCGACTTCGGTTTTTGCAAATGCGATCTGCAGCAATCGTTCCGAGAAGCCTTTACATGTAACCGCACTCATAGGTAACCGATACATCGGTGTTTCTGAAATAATACTCCGCTGCTGCAAATCAATACAGTAGTGCATGTGAGGTTGCAGTTGCAAACCCATAGCGGAAAATTTATCCTGCATTTTCTGGTTATACGGCGTCGTTTCAAAATGCAGTGTCAGTGCTACCTGTGCGCTGACAGCCTCAAGCAGGGTCATTTCAAAATTGGTGACATACCCCTCGACATACAGGGCGATCGTGTCATACTGCTTTAAATAGCTTTCATTGATACGGTAATGTTTTTGCATGTAAATCGGGTCAATGACCTTATGCGCATCACAGACGTTTCCGTAGCGCTCATAAAGTTCGGAGAGTATCTTCAAATGCTCTTCATACTCACCATACGTATCACCCCGCTCCAGTGTCTCAATGGGAACCAGCTCCGCTGAGAGTTCTTCCAGAAAACGAAATACATAGTGGCTGTTTTGTGCAAATGTGTAAAACTGACGTTCGATTCCCAGGGTTTCAAAAGCGGCAAAATCCGAAGCTTCAAGCAGCAAAAGGTTCCGCTGGTCACTATCAATACGGATGCGCTCGTCAAACAGGAGCAAGCGTCCTAAAAATTCCCCCATTGTGACGTAGGCATCAAGAAATCGATTGGAAGTGCGAAGCGACAAAAGCCGTTCGCGTATGGAGCGTGAGGATGGCAGCACATGAAGATGACGCTGCATCAATCACTCAATATTCAAAAACGTTGGGATAGCGGGTATCGGCTTTCAGATTCAGGTAACGTTCATGCCCGTCAACAATTATATTAGCGATGAGATTCCAACGTCCCGCTTTGGGAAGCGTAATGGTTTCAGAAGTATAAATACCTTCCGCAACGCTAAACTTCTCAAGAGGCATGTCAAACTTATGGGTATCCGGTCGTGTCACCATAACTTTAATTTGGGCATTATTGACAGGTTTTCCTGCTTTGTCGGTAATTTTATACCGCAGTACCGTGGCTTCGGCATTGACCGGTTCCCCTTCGTAACTGAGTGTATACAGTTTATCGAAGGCTATCTGCTTTTGAATGAAATCATTCACGTTCTTGTCATATGCGTGATAGTTCTGAAGATTGATGTCACTCTGTTCCACCGGGTATTCAAGAGAAACCACAATCGTTGCATAGATCAATCCAATAATAAGAATAAATGAGAGCGCGATGCCATAAGGCCAGCGCATTGCTTTAGAGTCTTTCATTGAGCTCGCTTTCGGGTCACATATTTTCTCTTGATAAGCATAAAGAGAGCATAGAGAATAAACCCGTAGAATAATATTCGAAGAACATTAAAGACTTCTTTATTACTATTGCCGGGAATCGATTTCAAGGAAACATCCATTGAATCAGCGATCTGTTCTGCAATGTCGGTATAGCCGTTTTGAATAGCAGCGGCAAACTTTTCTGCCGTCGTGGCATTTTTTGCCTTCATCGTCAAAATCGGCAAGATGGTTCCGCTATTTGGGAAAGGGCTGAGTATCTGATCTTTATCAAATGTATCATAAAGTGATTTGGGGCGAGCGAGAATGTCAATCTGCTTGTCATACTCAGAAAGCACCAGTACCACTGCCGGTTCGGCAAGCTCTTCCATCACATGTTTTTCGTACTCTACGATACTCATGCCTTCGGGGAGTTCTTTAAGGACCACAACATACAGACCAATCCCCGTCTGTTCCTGTAGCTCTTTACCGATTTTGTTGATATCCTGATTGACAGAATCGATAAAAATTACTTCGTCACGATGGATGTAATTGGTTGCAAGGAGTGAAGTACTAACGAGAAAGAAGATGAGGGCCGCAAGCCCTCGTGTGATCATCAAAGGATCACCTTACCCGATAAACAGATGGTTGGGTGTGAAAACCGACCACAGTGTGACGGCTGCACTGACAACCAGTGCGATGGTAATAACAAAGTTCATATCAAATTTCATCATACTCTCCTTATTTTACCACTTTGTAGTGATTCACATTTTCAGTGCTGATCATTTTGATATCTTTGGCATTCTCAATAGTGTAGAATGTCTCAGAATTAGCCTGTTGTACGCCAAGGCCCCATACGGTGAGGCCAGCAAGGATGCTGAGCAACAATACAGTTGCAATCAACATCCCGGTAATGCCATCGAGTGCAAAAATACTACGATTCATTCTCTCTCCTTCTTACTTGCTCAGGCTGGTAACGTATGCACCAACGGCTTTGATTTGCTGCTCGTTGAGAATGTCAAACGCCGGCATTTTACCAATAGCACCTTTTTTACCGTGTGCCAGTACCGTAGCAACCAGTTCAGGATTGAAATCGGCAATGCTTGGAGCAACATACTCCATACCTTTACCGTCAGCCCCGTGACATGCTGCGCAGGTTCCCTGGAAAATATCGTCACCCGCACCTTTCATGCCATTAGAAACATATTTGGCAACCGTTGCGATTTCAGCATCAGTAATCAGTGCACCCGTATTCATGTTGAACAGACCATTGCGATCCGGCATTGGTGCAGCATAACCGAGGTTATTCGCTCCATTCATAATAACGTGCTTGACAGATACTTCTTCAATACGTTTGTTCAGATTCGCCGCCTTGCCGTCAATACCGTCAGCTGCAAGACCATGACACTGTGAGCACTGTACAATAAATACGGATTCACCCATAGCAATCAGAGTCTGTGCATCCATGTTTGCGTGTTTGTCAGCAAACTGCGCGTCATGAATGGCTACTTCCTCGTTGTATTCACCAATTTGTGAATATGCATTTAACGGATAGCCCGCAAGGTAGTACCAAATAGCCCAAACAGTTGTACCAAGGAACAAAAGCGCCCAACCCATTGGAAGTTCGTTTTTATATTCGCCGATACCGTCCCAGTTCTCTTCAGCAAGATCACCGCCCGCTGTTTCGTTCTGAATCTGACGTACGTATTTGATCGATACAAAGATGGCGATGACCGCAATTGCAAGTGCACCAACCATCGCCAGAGATCCCATAGTATCGTTAGATCCGATATTGTCTCCTGCCATCATCCATGTAAAGCCCATTAAAATGGCAATAAAGATGGCTCCACCAATCCATAATTTCATGCTATGCCTCCTCTTTCTTCGTCTCTTTTGAGACTTCTTCTACCGGTTTATCGGTAATCTCATCGTCCAGAGCGATATTGGCATATTTTTCGTAATCGCGCGTCCCTTTCTTTTCACTGCTGTAGAGATGGTAGATGTACCCATAGAGTACAAGTACCAAAAAGGCTGTGAATCCAAAGTAGGCATACGCCTGTATTTGACCAATATCCACCCGCTACCTCACTTACTTCAGACTATTCAAATAGGCGATCAAAGCGACGATCTCAGGAATTTTTCCTGCTGCCACCATATCTTTGACATCCTGATTTTTCATGTCTGCTGCGATCATTTTCGCTTCAGCAAGCGCTTCAGCATGTGCTCCGTCGAGATCTGCTGCCAGTGATACTGTTTCAGAAGAACCGTCTTTCATTGGAATAGGCTTGTTGTAAGGTACATTGAAGACCTTGTTAACAGTGACCTGCTCAGCAAAAGCAGTTGCTACATCAGCTTCGTTGGCAAACATCCAGCGGTACGCCGGCATGATAGAACCAGGGACAACCGCAGCAGGCTCCCACATGTGGTTTTCGTGCCAGTCAGTCGTACGGACGTTACCGATACGCATCAGGTCTGGACCGGTACGTTTGGAACCCCAAAGGAACGGACGGTCATAAGCGTACTCACCGCTGAGGCTGTAGTGGCCATAACGGTCAGTTTCAGATTTGAAAGGACGAATCAGTTGTGAGTGACATGCATTACAACTGTTTTTGATATAGACATGACGACCGGCAAGCTCCAACGTTGTGTAAGGCTTGGTACCGATAGTCGGACGTGATGCTTCGGCAAAGTTTGGCAGAATTTCTACCAGACCGGCAAAAGCAATCGTTACGAATACTGCAACCGCAAAAAAGAACGGGTGTTTTTCCAACCAGTGAAACATATTATTATCCCTCCTTTTTTATGCGCCCATAGGCGATGCGTTTTGCATTTCAGACTCTTCAACACGTCGTGCAGCCGAAGTCATCGTCATGAACATGTTGTAAGCAAACAGGAATACACCGATCAGATAGAGTGTACCACCTACTGCACGGATAGTGTAGTATGGATGAAGAACCGTAACGGTATCGATGAATGAGTAAGCAAGGTTACCGAACTCATCGTGTGCACGCCACATCATACCCTGTGTAATACCTGCAATCCACATAGATGTAAAGTACAGAACAACACCCAGAGTCTGAATCCAGAACTGCGTATTCATAAGTGATTTAGAGTAGATCTCGCGTTTGAATACACGTGGAGCCATATGGAACAGTGCTGCGAAAATCATGAATGCAACCCAACCAAGTACACCATCGTGAACGTGACCAACAATCCAGTCTGTGAAGTGTGCCAGTGCGTTAACAGATTTAATCGCCTGAATCGGACCTTCAAGAGTAGAGAACATATAGAATGTAGATGCAAGAACCATGAATTTGATCAGTGGGTTGCTAGCAACCTGATTCCATTCACCCTTCATTGTCAGAAGCATGTTGATTGCTGAACCCCATGAAGGAAGAATCAGTACAACAGAGAAAACAGAACCCATAGTCTGCATCCAGTCAGGAACCGTAGAATAAACCAGGTGGTGTCCGCCGGCCCAGAGGTAAACAAACATCAGACCCCAGAAAGCAAGCAGAGAGAGTTTATAGGAATAAACAGCCTGACCAGACTCTTTAGGGAGGAAGTAATAGATCATTGCTACGATAGGAGTTGTGAATACGAATGCAACCGCATTGTGTCCGAACCACCACTGTACCAGTGCATCATTGGTACCTGCATACATAGATACAGAGTGCCACATAGAACCAACACCTGCTACAAAATAGGTTGGAACTTCCATGTTGTTGAAAAGATACAGCATTGCTACCGCAAGGAATGCAGCGATGTAGTACCAGATAGAGATATACAGTGACTTCTCACGGCGAATACCGATAAGACCGAAAATGCTGATACCCCAGAGTACCCAAACAACAACGACACCGATGTCAATTGGCCATTCAAATTCAGCATACTCTTTTGAAGTGGTAATACCAAGAAGCAGTGATCCGACAACTGCTGCAACAACCAGAATGTAGAGGATAAACTGCAGTTTACCAATAAACATCAAGAACGGGGACTCCGCCATTGATACCTTCAATACACGCTGACCTACATAGTACCATGTAGCCATAATACCACTTACAGTAAATCCGTATGCCACAGCATCGGTGTGAAGTGGGCGCAAACGGCTAAAGTTGGTAAATTCTGCGAGTCCTTCTCCCAGAATTGTGTTCACGCTTGGAAACGCCAATTCCCACGCAAGAATAACACCGACCAGCATACCGACTAGACCTAACAGAATTGTTGCGATCATAAACCATTTCGCAACCGTATAGTCATACTCTAATGGACGATTCTCCATATACAGCCTCCTTTAAGATTCAAAGCATAAAAGTCGCGGAAAAGCGCTTCGAAAAAACGTAAAAACTTCTTACTTTTTTTCGAAACGCTTTTAACACAGACTGATAAACAGCATAATAGTATCAACGTGAGCTTTTAAAAAATCTTAAATTGTTAAGTTTTCTTAACAATATGAATTTATAGCCATTAATTTAAGATTCTATTCAGTTTCATGAGAATATTTGAAACATCTTGGGAGTGACAGCGCTAAAATGCGCTGCTGAAAAGTTTATGATTTAAGAAGCGTGAGAAATTTGGAAAAGATATAACGGCTCTCTTTCGGGCCGGGGCTTGACTCCGGATGATGCTGTACCGAAAAGATCGGGGCATCTTTATAGCGCAAGCCTTCAATCGTATTGTCAAAGAGATTGACATGTGTAACATCCGCAATCTCGGTAATCGCATCAGGTACATTATAATTGTGATTTTGCGCCGTAATTTCTACAACACCGTTGCTGACATTCTTAACCGGATGGTTGCCGCCATGGTGTCCGAATTTCAGTTTAAAGGTATCGTAGCCGTGAGAAATCGAAAGCAACTGGTGTCCGAGACAGATAGCAAACATAGGGACTTTTGCAGCAATCAGTTTTCGGATCTGTTCCTGTTCTTTTTTCAGTACGAGCGGATCTCCGGGACCGTTCGAGAGGAACACGCCGTCAATCTCTCCGGATCTAACGCGTTCAATCAGCATGTCGGCATCAAATGTGTTGGGGATAACCTCTACATGTAAACCCGCTTCGGTGAGTTCATTGAGAATGTTGCGCTTGATACCGAAATCAATTGCAACGATATTAGCCTGAACTTCAGGGGGCCGGTTGTAGCGGAAGTTGACGGCATCATAGATCCCGTGTTCATGAACGTAAGGCGTTTTGGTACTGACCTCTTCAATGTAGTTGATCTCTTCAATACGGGGCGTACTTTCAAGAATCTTTTTAAGCTCGGCCTTATCACTGACAGTCGTGGAAGCGACCATCATCATGGAGCCCTCTTTGCGCAGCATTTTTGTCAGGTAGCGTGTATCAATGTCGCAAAGCCCCATGACACCCTGCGCTTTCAAAAAGGTATCGAGTCCTTCCTGTGCGCGAAAATTGGAGTAGCGTTTTTGAAACTGCCGTACAATAATGCCTTTGGCATGTGCGGCCTTGCTCTCCATATCTTCATCATTCACACCGACATTTCCGATTTCCGGCATGGTGAACGTTACAAACTGTCCGGCATAGGAAGGATCGGAAACAATCTCCTGATAGCCGCTCATCGAGGTATTGAATACGATTTCACCGACTGCCGTCGTCCCGGCACCAAAACTCTTTGCTTCAAAAAAAGCACCGTTTTCCAGATAGATCCACGCCATTACGCCATTCCTCTTCGCTCAAGCTCTTCACGATAGAGCTTCTCATATAAAATCTCATACTCGTCGGTCCCGGGAATCAACTGACGTTTATAGGAACGGAGTTTATCAATCACCGCCTGTTCAATCTTGCTGGTATCCGCAATATAGCCTGTCATCGAGTCGTAAATGACATTTTTAATACGGTTTTCACTCACATCATAATTTATGAGATCCTCTTCATACAGATTATCCAGAATCTTGTGTGCAAGATCTGAAAAACGCTCTTCGTATGAAAGAATCACACCATACTCGTCAGCAAGCTTTTTCTTGATCATGAAAAAAAGCTGACGCTCGTCGGCAAGGTAAAAATCGATCTCTTCCTCGTTTTCGGAAACGATCTCATTGACACGTGCTTCGAGTGCCACCTCTTTTTTGACATTTTCAATCAACACTTTTTCTGCCTCGGCCGCAACTGCTTCCAGGCCCGATGTCATCGTGACCAGACCACTTTTATTAAGATCCACGGCTATTTTTGTGGCGATATGGGGAACGTGGTTGAGCGATATTTTCATGAGCTTTGCCTGGGTCTGAATTTTTGGTATTTTACCCTCTCAAAGGTAAAAAACTGTTTACATGTAACAGTGTGCGCTATTGCGCCGCTTTTCCAAGCATCAAAGTGATCTGCGATGCCTTCGCCGCATCCATTTTTGCCAGTATCTGACCTACCGTTTTGGGTTTGAGCGTCATCATCACTTTGGCCGCCTCTTCGATTTCCATGTTTTCAAGGATCTGGGCTGCAGAGGCTGCTTTCATCTTTGCAAACGTCTGTGAGGTTTTATCCATCTTCAAATTCTTTATCTCATCCAGAATCTGCGCGTTTTTCTCCATCATGGCCTTGATATTGGCCTCTTTTTCCGTGATGACTTCCAGCGTTTTGGTGACGTTTGCCTCACGACTCTCAAGCAGGGCTTCTCTCTTTTGCAACAATTCATCAGTCGCGGATTTCAATGCTTCAAGTGCCTGACGCTGTTCGTCGATGCGTTCGAGTTCTACCAGCAATTCGCCTTTTCGCTCCTGAAAAATCTTGCTGCATTCAAAAAGGTTATCGCTGGTTTCAATGGCCGCAAGCGGCAGGCTCAAGGCAACCAGGCATCCGATAAGAGAGCGGATCATACAGACTCCTGACGCAGCATAAATCCGTGCAAAGCACTCTCATCCAGTTCTTTTTGCTCCATTTTTGCACGTTTTTGCATGATTGCTTCGATTTCCTGCGTTTCAAGATATTTGAATTTTTCATACTGCATCAAGGCGTTGCGAAGCTCTTTTTTTGCCGCTTCTACCTGCAAATGCGTCCGTTCGGCGACCGTTCGGCACTGCAGGACGACACTGCGTTGCATCTGAAGAATCTGCCGCTGTTGCAACATATCGCTCATAGTACCGGAGGTAAGGGAAATATTGTGGTGCAGATCATAAAGGGCAGTTTCAAGCGCTTCTTTAGCTTTTTGATGCTCACGATTGGCTTTTGCAAGAAGACGTTCACTCTTGTCGAACAGATTTTTTTTGATCTTGACAAGCGGAGTGAAGCGCGTCTTCATGCCCAACCTTTACATAATGATGGTGTCGTTACGATCCGGAGATGTGGATATGATACCCACTTTTGTCTGGGTGATTGCTTCAATGGCACGGATGTACTCCTGCGCTTCCTGCGGCAATGCATCGAAGCTGCGTGCACCTTTTGAAGATTCCCATCCTTTGAATATTTTGTAAATCGGCGTGACCGAGCCCAGATCTGTAGGAACGTAATCGATCTCAACTCCGTCAAGTTCATAGGCCACACACACTTTAACTTCTGAAAAACCGTCAAGGACATCCAGCTTCATCAGTGCCAGTTCATCACACCCGTTCAGACGGCTCGCGTAGCGGCATGCGACGGCATCAAACCAGCCGCAGCGGCGGGCACGCCCTGTCGTAGTCCCAAACTCATGGCCCTGTTCGCGAAGACGTTCACCGGCATCACCAACATCTTCACTCGGGAACGGCCCGTTACCTACGCGGGTGCAGTAGGCTTTGACAATGCCCGTCACCTTGCCGATATTTTTCGGGTTGAGTCCCAGACCGGTACACGAACCTGCGGTGACTGTGGATGAAGAGGTGACGAACGGATAGGTCCCGTGGTCAATGTCAAGCATCGTGCCCTGAGCACCCTCAAGGAGAACACGCTTGTCGGAATCAAGCGCTTTCCACACCAGTTGCGTGGTATCGGTGATAAATGGCACCAGTGCATCATGAAAGAGTGTGAGCTCTGCCAACAGTGCCGTTTCATCGGGTGCTGAAATCTCCAGCGCATCAAAGATGGCACGGTTCTGCGCAAAATACTCCAGAATGGATGCTGTCAGTTTTACCGGGTCACGCAGTTCTCCGACACGATGCCCGATACGGTTGATCTTGTCCGAATAGGCGGGTCCGATCCCTTTGCCCGTTGTACCGATGGCTTTCTCGCCTTTGAGGCGTTCACGCGCCTGATCGATCTGCGCATGGTAGGCAAGGTTCAGATGTGCCTTGTCTGAAATGAACAGGCGCCCTTCGAGTTTTTCAAACTGTGTCATCTCTTTGATGAGAGACTCCGGAGAGAGCACCACTCCGTTACCAACCACATTGACGGCTTTGGGGTTAAGGACTCCCGAAGGTACCAGATGCAGCGCATAACGTACGCCATCAACCCAAATCGTATGACCGGCATTATGCCCGCCCTGTGAGCGACAGACAACATCGTACTCCTGTGCCAGTTTATCGACAATCTTACCTTTTCCTTCGTCACCCCACTGGATGCCGACGATTACATCTGCTTTCATACCTTACTTCCTCGTTTAACTTAATGCTTCGACCAGTGCGTCGGTGTAGATTGCAAAGCCTACCGACGTCACATCGTCATTGTGATAGCGCCCGCCACGGGCATAGGTTTCATTGCCTTCGATCACTCTGAAATAGAGCTCATCGTAATAGAGCATCTTGGCGTAGTACATGGGAGCGATGACGACATTCTCATACGCTACCGCTTCGCACAGCTCCTTGATCTTGAGCAGTTCCGACTTGATCTCATCCGGCACGACGGCGATAACCGCATCAATCTGCTGCGGCTCCTGAAGGTAGACAAGCTGTGTAAGCCAGTCGATCTCGCGCGAGAGGAACTGCTCGATATTGATATGCCGGAAGGCATCAAGAGGCATATCGAGCAATTTTGCCAGCTTCTGCGGAATGTTAATATTTGAAATCTGCAGCAGCGGCGTCATCTTCAGACGCTTGAAAATCGCCATGGCACGATTGAGTACCGCACTCAGGCGCACTTCATCGATATACTCGGCACCCACCTGATACTGCTCATTCGCCGGATAGCGGTACACCGGCTGGATGTAAAACCATTTCTTGTGCGTAGTGTTGCGTCCGAGCCGCTTGTTGATGATGCGTACCACATCAATTGTCGAATCGGCCCGAAGGCTCATGTTGTAATTGGCGCGGTCATTGACGCGGATCAGTTCGCGCTCGTTTGAGATGCTCTGATGCTGGTGGTACGAAAAAAGCGGCGTTACGATCTCTTCGAAGCCCTCGGCACTGAGCACCTTGCTGGCGACATGCTCGATCTCACGCTTTTTTTTGGCGGAATCGCCAAAGTAGAGTTTGCTGCCGTCGGGGATTTCGTGTTCAAGAATCATAACTGGAAATAGACCTCATTGAAAATACGTCCGGCCGTACCGTCGTAAGGGCGGCGTCCGAGTTTGGCCAGAGCCAGTTCCACTGCATTGACCACCCATGCCGCTTCATAATCGGCAATCAGTCCCATCTGGTTGATCCGGAAGATTTTTCCTTTCAGATGGTCCTGCCCTCCGGCAACATTGACTTTGTAGTCGTTTTTCAGGATGGAACGGATCTGATTGGCATCGGCATCATCAATCGTGGTCATGGAGCGCGCCGGAGTTTTGGGATATATATGTAACCCCAGTGCTTCCATTGCGCGCTTCGTCGCTTCGGCGCGGCGCGCTGTAACGTCATAAAGCCACTCCGTACCGCCATGCGCTTCAATCTCTTTCAAAATGGCTTCGGTTCCGATGACCAGCGTCGTTGCCGCCGTCCATGCGGTCGTGTTCTCACGCTGTTTTTTAATCTCGGTTGCGAGATTGAAGTAGTACCCTTTGCCTTTACCGATCTTCTCAATGGCTTTGTTGGAGAGACCGATAATCGCAAGACCCGGAGGCAGCATCAGCGCCTTCTGGCTGCCTGCGATCAGTGCATCGATATTGCTGACATCAATCGGCTCGACTCCCACCGCGGTAATACCGTCGGCAATCACCATGATCTCGGGGTTGAACGCCTTGACCGCCGCGGCAATGGCTTCGACAGGATGACGCAATCCGCCGGCACTTTCGCTGATCTGAACGGCGACCGCATCAATACCCGGGTGCTCTTTGAGCAGGTCAATCAGGGATTCTACATCAGCAGGCGTGTCCCAGGGATTGGTCAGTTCAATATTCCCCAAACCGTTTGCCGTAGCAATTTTCCCGAAACGCTCTCCGAATTTTCCGGAGTTGACACTCAGCAGCGTGTCATGACAGAGGTTGATAACCGCCGATTCCATCGCTCCCGTACCGGTTGAAGCCAGCATGACGACCTCATCGGTCTTGAAAAGCTTGAACAGCAAAACCCGGGTGCGTTCGAAGATCGCTTCGAACTCGGGAGTCCGGTGGTGAATGGTCGGTGTCGCCATCGCATTTCTGACACTTTCAGGTACCGGGGTAGGTCCCGGAGTAAAAAGAAGCATGCAGCATCCTTTAAAAAAAATCAAACCGCGTATTATATCGAAGTCGCCGTAAGGGGTATATTAAACATGCACCTATGCTAAAATGCGCATCATTTTCCGGAGCGCACTGTGACTCTTTTTGACGCCGCCATATTAGGAATCATCGAAGGCATTACCGAATACCTTCCCGTTTCATCAACCGCACATCTGGTCCTTGGTGCACAGTTTCTTGGCCTGAAACAGGACAATTTCATGAAAGCCTTTGAAATTATCGTACAGATTGCTCCGATCTTTTCAGTCATGCTCATCTATAAAGAGCGGCTGATCCAGAGCCGTGCCCTCTGGATTCGCCTCATCCTCGCATTCATTCCTACCGGAATCGTGGGATTTCTTTTTCACAAACAGATCGAATCACTTTTTGCAATGAACTCCACGGTCGCGTTGATGGTGCTTACCGGCGTCGCTTTTTTGCTGATCGAATACTTCTGGCGCGAAAAGGAGCACCATGTCGACAATCTTGAGCAGGTGTCACTGCGCCAGGCTTTCGGCATCGGACTCTTCCAGACCCTCTCTCTGGTTCCGGGAATCTCCCGTTCGGGCATGACGATTCTCGGCGCCATGCTTCTTGGGCTCAAACGCGAAAGCGCCATGAGCTTCTCGTTTTTGCTGGCCATTCCCACTATGGGAGCGGCGTCGCTGTATATGCTTTACAAAGAGCATGAAGTGATTTTCGAAAGTACCGAAAATGCCCTCTTATTATTGGTTGGCTTTATTATTTCTTTCGTTGTAGGTTATATTGCGGTCAAAAGTTTTCTGGCCATTGTCGCGCGTTATAATTTCACTCCGTTTGGCATCTACCTGATTGTTTCAGGCCTTTTGTTCGGCCTCTTCGGGATTGAGATGTAATACGTTACATGTAAGGAAAAAAACAATGAAAAATATGCACCTTTTACGATACGCCGCACTCTCTGAAGGCCTTTCCTGGCTTCTTCTGCTCTTTATTGCCATGCCGCTCAAATATATCGGCGGCGAACCCGTCTATGTCAAAATCGTCGGCATGACGCACGGCGTACTTTTTCTGGCCCTCATCGGTCTCATCGCCTCAAACCTAATGGAGGAGCGCCTGAGTAAAAAAGAGGCCCTGCGCATTTTTATCGCTTCGTTCATCCCTTTTGGGACCTTCATCACCGACCGCAGTCTCAAAGAAGAGATCGCCCTGCTCGAAGCGGCTCCCGAGCGCGCCTAGACCAGCGTCTGCAAAATTACCTTCGCAAGCCGCAGCGCCTGCGAACGGTGGGAGAGCTCTTTTTTGATACGCTCTTCCAGCTCTCCGAGTGTTTGGCTGTAGCCTTCGGGAATAAACATCGGATCATAACCAAACCCCTTCTCTCCGCGCATTTCCGTGATCACGTCTCCATGCATCCACCCGTGAACCGTAAACTCCCCGTTTTTTCCGACAATGGCAATGGCTGCAGTGTAATGGGCTGGTGAGGTACTGACACCGCGCGCCTTGAGCATTTCTATCGCCTTAAGAAGATTGTCCCGGTCACTCGCCCCGACCCCGGCATAGCGCGCGCTGAAAATCCCCGGTTCGCCATGGAGTGCATCAATGCTGATACCGCTGTCATCGGCAATGACGATCGCCTCGCTGTCTCCGAGCGCTTCATAGACCGCCCGGGCTTTAATAAGTGCGTTCTCCTTGAAGCTCGGTGCATCCTCGACAATTTCAAACGGAGCAATCAGTTCACTGTAAGGCACCACTTCAAAAGCTTCGCAAAGGGCTTTGATTTCGCGGACTTTTCCCGCATTGGAGGTGGCCAGAACCAGTTTCATACATTATCCTTAAATCTTACATGTAACCTTTGTCGGGCCAGCACGTTGTATTATAATGGCGCATTTTAACTCAAACAAGGTTCTGCGATGTTTAAAAAAGTCATGCCGCTTTCAATGATTCTGGCACTGAGATTCCTAGGGCTTTTTCTGGTTCTCCCGGTTCTTTCCGTTTACGCCATTTCTCTTGAGGGTGCCACCCCGATGCTTGTGGGCATCATCGTCGGCGGTTACGCGCTGACACAGGCGCTTTTCCAGGTGCCTTTCGGAACGATGAGCGACCGGATCGGACGTAAAGTCACCCTCCTTATCGGTCTTAGCATATTTTTTATCGGCTCCGTCATCTGTGCCATGAGTGACAATATCTACCTGCTGATGCTGGGACGTTTTTTACAGGGAGCCGGCGCTATCGGTTCCGTCATCACCGCCATGATCAGCGATCTGGTCGCGGAAGAGGTTCGTGCCAAAGCGATGGCGCTCATGGGAGGCACGATAGCCATCAGCTTTGCTCTGGCGATGGGACTCGGACCCGTCATCGGGGCACATTACGGGGTTGACATGCTCTTCTGGATCACCGCCGTACTTGCCGTAAGTGCGATGGTCCTGCTCTTTACCAAAGTCCCGACGCCGCCGCGCATCAAGCATATCTACCATAACACCGCGACGACTGCGGACATTTTGAAAGATCCCAATCTGTTGAGCATGATCATCATCAATGCCTTGCAAAAAGGGATGATGACGGTAGCCTTCGTACTGATTCCGCTGATTCTGACAAGTGAACCGTTCTCCTGGGAAAAAAGCGAACTCTGGCAGGTGTATGTACCCGCCATGATCGCAGGGCTCATCGCCATGGGTCCCGCTGCTGTTTTCGGAGAGAAACACAACAAACCCAAGCAGATTTTCCTGCTGGCAATCGTGCTCTTCATTAGCGCCTTTTTGTTGATGGGATTTGCTACTACCGGCGTGCTGTTCGGACTCGGTGTCGTCAGCTTCTTTATCGGTTTCAATATGATGGAACCGCTCGTACAGTCCATGATTTCCAAATTCGCCAAAGTGCATCAAAAAGGTGCGGCACTCGGTATTGGCAACTCCGCAGCCTACTTTGCCACCTTTGTCGGCGGCACACTGGCCGGATTGATGCTGGATATGTCCGATCGCGGCATTCTCGGCGGAATGATGGCGGCGCTCGGCTTAGTGTGGCTGTTCTGGACGCTGCGGCTTGAAAATCCCAAACGTTACGCCCACCTTTTCATTCCGATGGCGGATGTCGATATGAACAAACTTGAGACACTCGAACATGAGCATGTCGCGGAATGGTACATCAACGAAACCGAAGCGGTCGTTGTCGTAAAATATGCCAAAGAGATGATGGAAGAAGCGGCACTGAAAAGCACCCTTTTACGCGGCTAAAGAGCCGCGGATTCAAGCGCGATTTTCATCACGCTTCTGATAGTGACATTCTCGTCAACAATCATTACATGTAACGCTCACTGAATGCTCTTAAAAATGATCAAGCCGGATGACGTGAACCGACGTTCCGGGGTCCATATTGCCATCGTCCTCACCGCTGATCATCAGAGCGCTTCCATGCAGCAGATTCGTCAGTATCGCGGAGCTTCCGCTTTTTTTACCGTTGAAATCAACCCAGTATCTGCCATCTTCAAATGTCAGATTGCAGGCAGTAAATTCACTCTTTCTTGAACGCTTTGAAAACGCATCGCGCAGGGTTGCCTCAATAATCTCGACATTGCGCTCAAGCCCAAGGTAGCGCCGGATCAGTGACACGCCGTAGAGAATGAATGTCACGCTCGAGGAGTAGGCGAAACCCGGCAGCGCAAGAATCATCCTGCTCCCTTTTTGCGCCATTATCAGGTGCTGTCCGGGCTTGATATTGACACCTTTTGAAACCACTTCGGCTCCCAGTGCCGGAACGATCTCTTTGACGAAGTCGTAATCTCCCACACTCACACCGCCGGTACTGACGACAATGTCTGCCGAGGCAAGCGCCTCCTGCATCGTCTCCATAATCGCGTCATGACGATCCGGCACAACACCCAGCTGTATCACTTCGGCACCCGCCATTTTGGCGATGGCTTCGATGGTGATGTGATTGGTACTGCGGATCTGCGCATCGTGCTCTGGCGCTTCGCCGATGTCAATGATTTCGCTGCCTGTCGAAAAGACGGCAACTCGCGGCCGGGCAACAACATCGACCATCACACACCCCAGACCGGCCATCACGCCGATCTCGGCAAAACCGATCCTGCTGCGCGCGGGAATCAGCACGTCGCCCCGGTGATAACTCTCTCCGACGGGACGGACACTAAAGCCCTGCGCTACTTTCGCATTGATGCGGATTTTGCCATCATGCACGGTCACGTTTTCGACAGGAATCAGGGTGTCGGCACCTTCAGGCATACGCGATCCGGTAAAAGTCTTGATGCAAAGGCCGCTCTCCACCTGCTGATCGAGATCGCTTCCGGCGGGGTTGACACCGGCAATCTCAATCTCGCCCCACTCCTGATCTTCGGCAACGATGGCGTATCCGTCCATAGCCGCCATAGGGACTTTCGGATAATCCTCTCTGGCAACAATATCATGCGCGAGTATCCGGCCGAGGGCATCGCTGAGAAAGCACTTCTCGCTCCGTGGTGTTGGCAAGGTAAGCAGTTCCAGCAGGTTCATCGAACTCTCGTACGAGATCATACTCACTGCGCGCCTCCAAGCAGCCCGCTGCCCTCAATCGGTGTCGAACGCTCCCGTGCGTAAATACGCGCGCCGTTTTTCAGATCATACTTCCAGATCGGCGCCTGCGCTTTGAAATCTTCGACAAAGGCCTCGATCATCTCAAGCGCCACACGCCGTTTGGGCGAAAAGATCGCCGCAATGTAAGACGATTCATGCACCAGCACGTCTCCGCGGCTGTGTGCCATTTTCACAATGGCATCTGCCGCTGCCGCTTTTTGCTGCCAGACATCAAACCATTTTTGCAAAATCGGCTCGTAGATGTCAAAACTCAGCCCTTCAATGCCGTCTTCTTCCCGTACCGTTCCGACAAAGGGAATAAACGCGCCGTAATTGCGCGTCGCTTCTTCGTCATACCAGCGCGTGAGAATGGCGCTGACCGGCAGAGCGCCGTTATAGAGTTCGAGCATCATCAGCCTCCGCATACCGGAGGAAGCAGCGAGACTTTGTCTCCGCTTTGCAGCGGCGTGTCCAGCGAACAGACCAGGGTGTCGTTGACCGCTACGGCAGCACTCTCCAGCCAGCTTGCGAGTTCTGAATCCTGACGCAGCAGCTGCGCGACATCCTGAAGCGTTGCAGCCTCGCAGGTGATCGGTGCCTTTGGAATCGGGCCAAGAAATTCAACGGTAACCATGGGTAAATCCTTACATGTAATGAGTGTTGATTATAGCCAAAGTGATCTAAAGCAAGCTATAATACGCATCTTTAATATAGGGCACCATCAAAAACCCCAAGCGTTCTCAGCATTATCATACGCTTCATCATTAAGGCAGTTTTTTGAAGGCTTGGCCGAAGCCAAGTCGAGAAAAACTAACGCAGAGGATGACGTGTAGGGTAATGCCCTTCGGGAGGGGCTAAAAAAGCGATCCGCTTCCAAACTTTTTGCCGCCGTAGCTTTGGCTACGCCTCTAAAAAGATTTGAAACCGTCTCATCTTTTTTAGCTCCCTCTGAGAATCGCTTCGGGTTTTTGGTGCTGCCCTAAAGGAGTCTCTTTGTGATTTTTGGCAGAATCGACTACATCAACCTGCTGCCTTTTCATCTGTTCATGAAACGTTTTTTACGCAGCAATGCTATGAAGATGGCCCTGCATTATAAACGCGGCGTTCCTTCCAAGGTTAATAAAGCATTCAAGGCGCGCCGGGTAGACGCGGCATTCATTTCCAGTATTGCCGCGCAAAAAGCCCGTCACTGCGGTTTGGGCATTATTGCCAATAAAGAGGTCCGCAGTGTTTTACTGATTCCCAGAGATGGCTTCCGTGAGGATACGGCATCGCAAAGTTCCAACGCGCTTGCCCGCATACTCGGATTGCAGGGGCAGGTTATCATCGGCGATCCCGCGCTTGCCTATTATCTCGGAGGTGGTCCGGCCATTGATATGGCCGCCGCATGGTATGCCAAAGAGCGGCTTCCCTTTGTTTTTGCACTGCTCAGCTTTCACAAACACGCGCGACTGCTCTCAAAAATGGAACGTCGTTTTCTGCGCTATCCGACAAAAATTCCGCAATATCAGTTGCACCGGGTCGCCAGGCGCACCGACATTCCTCCCGAAGCGATTCGTGCCTATCTGAAACTGATTCACTATGACGTGAATGCCAAAGCCCGGACCAGCGTCCGCCGTTTCTGGCGTCAAAGCCGTCTGAAACGCTACGCAAAGTAACAGTATCGTTCCCCGCCTTCACCTTCTACTGTCATAATCTCTCCCCTGCACTGCTTAAGCGGGGGATCGCTTTGCTACAATAGTATGACATCACATAACGTTACATGTAAGGATGCTTAATGGCCCCAGATACCCAACTCAATGCCCTGTGCGCGCAGCTGCTCACACAAGAAGACCTCGAACTGCCCAAGGAACTGATGGAACGTATCGGCACGGAAGCCGTCGTCACGGACATTACCTGTTCCGAATCGGGAAGCGCCATTCGCATCTACGCCAATACCCAGCTCTATCTCTCGCAGATTACCCCTTTGCTGCATGATTTCGGATTTACGATCATCGATGAAGTCGCCTACCGCATAGCGCCCGCGAGCACGCCAGTCTTTATTAACCGCTTCAACCTTGCGATAGACGACACCAGCAAACTCAAAGCTGCACGCAGCAATATCGAGCATGTCATCTCCGATGCACTCAGCGGCAAAACCTACAAACAGTGTGCGCTTTTTTCTCTGGTCTATCAGCAGAACTTTTCCATTCGCGAAGTCACCCTGCTGCGTGCGCTCATAGAGTATGTCAATCAGGCGGTTATCAGTATCAATCACGACTCGATTCTCCTGACACTGACGCATTACCATGAACTCGCACGCCTCTTCGTTTTTTACTTTTTTGCCAAATTCGACCCGGCAGAAAAAAAGCGCGAAGAGCATGTCAAAAAGCTTGAAAAGCTGATTGAGGAAGCCATCAAGGGCGTTCCCAACATTATGGATGACAAAATACTCAAACTCACCTATGCCGCCCTGCAGCAGATGCTGCGAACCAACTATTTTCTCTACCGTGATTCCATCAGCTTCAAGATTAATACAAAAGTTTTTGCCGAAAATCTCAAGGGGCTGCAGCCCAATATCGAAGCGTTCGTCTACCATCCCGAGTTCAGCGGACTGCACCTGCGTATGAGCCGCATCAGCCGCGGTGGACTGCGCTGGAGCGAACGGCATGAAGATTACCGACAGGAGATCAAGTCGCTCATGATCACACAGGAGGGGAAAAACTCCATTATCATTCCTGACGGCGCCAAAGGCGGCTTCGTCATCCACCGCGAACGTTCCGAAATCACCCGAGAATATTTTGAAAGCGTCTACATCCGTTTCATTCATAACCTGCTCGATCTGGTGGATAACCGGGTCAACGGCGAGATCGTACGCGATGAAAATATTATCGCCTATGACGATGAGGATGCCTATTTTGTCGTCGCAGCCGACAAGGGAACCGCAGCCATGAGCGATATCGCCAACGCCATCGCGATAGAGCGCGGCTACTGGCTGGGTGATGCTTTTGCCAGCGGCGGCAGCAACGGTTACGGTCATAAACAGCTGGGCATCACCGCCAAAGGTGCGCTGATGTCAACCAAACGCTTCTTTATCGAACAGGGAATCGATTTTCAGACCCGGAGCATCACGGTCGTGGGCATCGGCTCCATGAACGGCGATGTCTTCGGTAACGCTCTTCTGGAATCGGATCAGTTCAAAATGCTCGGTGCCATCTCTCACAAAGAGGTCTTTATCGATCCCGATCCCGATCCGAAAATCGCCTATGATGAGCGAAAGCGGCTCTTTGAATCCAAAAACGGCGGATGGAGCGACTACAATCCGGCTCTGATCTCTACGGGCGGAGGTATTTTTCTGCGTGCGCAAAAATCGATTGAGCTCACGCCCGAGATCAAAAAGATGCTCAAAACGACCCGCAAGAGCATGTCAGGCGAAGAGTTGGCGCGCGCCCTGCTCTGTATGGATGTGGATCTGCTTTTCAATGGCGGCGTCGGCACCTACGTCAAAAGCTCCGATGAGAGCAATCTCGATCTGGGCGACAAACAGAATGAAGCGGTTCGTGTCGATGCGACAGAGTTGAAAGCCAGGGCGGTCTGTGAAGGAGGAAACCTCGGATTTACCCAAAAAGCGCGTATCGAATATGCGCTTGGCGGCGGAAAAATCAACATTGACGGTATTGACAATGCCGCAGGCGTCAACACATCGGATCACGAAGTCAATCTTAAAATCCTGCTGGGCATTATTACCTCCAAAGGGCTGCTCAAGGATGACGAGGGACGTACACTTCTGGTCTCACTGACCGAACAGGTTGTGAATATGGTGTTGTGGAACAACTACGCCCAGTCTCTGGCTGTTTCGCGTGACGAACGCCGCAGCCGTATCTATCTGCATGACTTTATCACGGCCATCGAAATTCTCGACACCGAAGTCGCAGCCTTCAACCGACGCGACTTTTTCATTCCGAAAAATGAAAACCTGAACGAGATCATTACCAAAGAGGGACAAATTGTACGCCCCATCCTCTGTTCCCTGCTCTCTTACTCCAAGATTTTCATTAAAAATCTGCTCATGCGCTCCGGACTCATCCATGAAGCGTTTGCACTGGAATACCTTTTCAAATATTTTCCGAAATCCTTTGTCAGCGTCTATGACCATGAGATCAAGGCACATCCGCTTCGAAACGAGATCATCGCAACGGTCATCGCAGATATTCTCATCAATTATCAGGGTGCGACCTTCATCACCGATTTTGCCAGACTGGGCGAAGAGCGCTTTTTGGTTAAAATCAAATCCTATCTCATCTCCAACCAGCTCTTCGGTGCCAACGACATCCGCCACGAGATTTACCGCAACGACTACAAACTCGACATCCAGACCCAATACAGACTGCTCGGCGAAATTGAACACACCCTGAACTTTTCAACGCGCTGGATGGTCAAATACCTTGACAGCTCCCAGATCGACGCCGCGCATATTCTCGATTACAAGCATCCGCTCTTTGAGCTGCTAAAGTCCATCAATCCCAAAAATCCCAAGCTCATTCTTGAAGAGAACGAACGTTTCAACGACTTTTTCAACCATCTGGATTACCTGCGCTTTGCCATTTCAACCATCATAGTCAAAGAGGAGACCCATCACAGTTTCGAAAATGTTGCCACACTCTTTTATAAGGTCGTCGACGCATTCGAAATATTGCGTATCATCACCGCGCTCGACGCTGTAGAGATCACAACACCGAGCGATCTGAATCTGAAACATCAGCTTCTGCAGTTTGTCGAATTTATTGTGGTGCATTACACCCAGAAAGTGCTTGCATTCCAGCGTACGGGCGAATCTCCCAACGATGCGTTTGAAAGCTATATCGCCAACGATCAGGAAGCGTTTGGACTGATACGGGAGCGCCTGGAACTTTTCATTGCGAAAGAGAAAAATGATATCAAGGAGATCGCCATCACCGTAAACCAGTTGATGAGTTCGGCGATCTGAGAGGTTACATGTAACCTAAATGCGGCGTTCTGACAGCAGACGCCGATACACCTCGAGGTCAAAGTCGCTTAAACGTGCCACACCGCTGTTAATGGCTGCTTCGGCAACGGCTGCAGAAATTTCAACAATCAGCCGTTTGTCAAAGGGCTTGGGAATGATATAGTTTTTGCTGAATGTCAGCGGCGTATCATATATCTCGCAGAGATACTCCGGAACTTTTTCCCGGGCCAGCGCAGCCAGCGCATGCGCAGCGGCGAGCTTCATCTCCGAATTGATGACACGCGCATGCACATCGAGCGCCCCGCGGAAAATAAAGGGAAAGCCCAGTACGTTATTGACCTGATTGGGAAAGTCGCTGCGCCCCGTGGCAATAATGGCGTCAGGCCGCACCGTGCGGATATCATCCGGATAGATCTCCGGTGTCGGATTCGCCAGAGTAAAAACAATAGGATTTTTTGCCATTTTGGCGACATCTTCAATACCGAAACTGCCCGGTTTTGAGAGCCCGACCACGACATCGGCATTTTTAAAGACGCTATCAAGCGTCGCACCCGCTTCACAAACAAATTCCCATTTGTATTGGTTGACATCGTCGCGGTCATCCGTCACGACGCCTTTCGAGTCGATCATGTAGATCGTCTTGACGCCCAATTCACGGTAGAGCCTGCCGCAGCTGATCGCCGCAGCGCCTGCCCCGACAATAATGACGCGCAGATCGCTGAGTTCACGGTGCGTCAGTTTGCAGGCGTTGATGATGGCGGCGCTTGAAATTACCGCCGTACCGTGCTGATCGTCATGCATAACCGGGATATCGAGGCGTTCGACCAGCCGTTTTTCGATTTCGAAACATTCGGGCGCCTTGATATCTTCAAGGTTGATCCCGCCGAATGTCGGTGCGATGGCAGCAACCGTATCGCAAAAACGATCAATCTCTTTGGCATCCACTTCTATGTCAAACGCGTCAATATCGCTGAAACGCTTGAAAAGTACGGCTTTACCTTCCATAACCGGCTTGGATGCAAGGGCGCCAATATCGCCAAGGCCCAAAACTGCGGTGCCGTTGGAGATGACGGCTACAAGATTTCCCTTGGACGTATAACGATAGGCCGAAGCCGGATTTTTTTCGATTTCCAGACAGGGCAGCGCAACACCCGGGGTATAGGCAAGACTCAGATCATTCTGTGTCGCAAACGGCTTGGTAGTCTCGATCGCCACTTTTCCCGGTGCGGGAAATTCATGATAATCGAGTGCCGCGTTGCCGCTGACGCGTTGGGGCTTGGTAATATTACGCAGCATCGATCTGCTCTAGCGCACGG
Source organism: Sulfurimonadaceae bacterium (assembly GCA_050305515.1). Lineage (GTDB taxonomy): Bacteria > Campylobacterota > Campylobacteria > Campylobacterales > Sulfurimonadaceae > JAFGUB01. The sequence continues at coordinate 34,556 of JBNLFL010000040.1, read as the reverse complement.
GTAATACGGCGCAGGGTCTCTTCTTTACCGATGATGGCCATGACACTGTCAAGGCCCGGCCCGCCCAGTTTTCCAAGCAGGGCCAGACGCAACGGCTGACCGATCTTTCCAAATCCGATACCCGCTTCCTGCACCAGTGTATCCATAACGTGATGATAATCGCTCGGCAGATGCAGGCTCTGCGATGCTTCAATACGTGCGGAGAAATCGGACAGAATCGCTTTTGCATCGCCCTTGAACGCTTTGGAAACGGCTTTTTCGTCATAACTTTGCGGCGCATCGAGAATTTCGCGAATCAGGATGGCCATCTCCGAAATCGTTTTCGCACGCTCCTTGATGGCATCGAGCAGAATCTCGCGTTTGTCATGCGAACTCAGGTAAAGCTCAAATCCTTCAAGCAGTTCGGCGAGCTTCACATTCGGTGTATTTTTGATGTAATGGGCATTAAGCCAGTCAAGCTTCTCCGTGTTGTAAATGGAAGCTGCCTTATTGATATCACTGGGGTTGAAAAGAGAAAGCATCTCCTCCATTGAGAATATCTCCTGATCACCGTGACTCCAGCCCAGGCGCACGAGAAAGTTAAGGAGTGCTTCAGGCAGGTAACCCATCGTCTGATACGCCATGACATCGGTAGCGCCGTCACGTTTGGAAAGTTTTTTTCCTTCGCTGTTGTGAATCATGGGGACATGGTAAAACTCCGGCAGATCGAAACCGAACGCATTATAGACAACAATCTGTTTTGGGGTGTTGGAGAGGTGATCGTCCCCGCGGATCACACTCGTCACTCCCATCAGCGCGTCATCCACCGCGACGACAAAATTATAGGTCGGCGACCCGTCACTGCGGGCTATAATAAAGTCATCGAGAATATCCTCGACACGAAAATCGATGCGTCCCTTGATGCCGTCGTTTACCGTGATGATACCTGACTCCGGTGCCTTGATGCGGATGACCGGGGCGACACCCTCGGGCGGCGTTCCTTCAAAATTGCGGTAACGCCCGTCATAACGCGGACGCTCTTTGCGTGCGCTCTGCTCCTCGCGCAGCACATCAAGCTCCTCTTTTGACACATAACAGCGGTACGCCTTCCCTTCTGCAAGCAGCTGCTCAATATACTGACGATAGATTTCACCGCGCTGCGATTGATAGGTGATTTCTCCGTCATGCTGCAGCCCGATCCACTCAAATGCTTTGACAATCGCGATTGCGGCATCTTCATTATTACGGCTGGTATCGGTATCTTCGATCCGAAGCAGAAATTTTCCACCGTTTCGCTTGGCCCAGAGGTAGCTAAAAAGTGCGGTGCGCAATCCTCCAATATGAAGATAACCCGTGGGACTTGGGGCAAAACGTGTCACAACCATAAATCTGTCCTTACATGTAAAGTAGGCGAATTTTACCCTATCTATAGTAAAATGGCGCACTTTACATGTAAGGGTACCCCATGCGAAAAGCGCTTCTTCTCGGTTCACTCGCCGTCATGCTCTATTCCGGCACCATCGGCGGTGTGGCCATTCTGGTCAAAAACGAGCCGATTACGCTCTATGACCTCCAAAATGAAATGCGCCTCTCCAATCTTTCTCAAAGTGATGCGGTGGATGCCCTCATCCGTAAGAAACTTGAACAGATCGAGATCGATGAGCGTCACCTCAGTGTCAATGCCCAGGAAGTGCATGAAGATATCAAGGCTATGGCCGAGCAGAATCACATGAGTGTTTCCGAACTATATGATGCCATGCTCCGGGTACGCGGTCTCACCTCCGAACAGCTCAAGGAAAAAATCGAAGAAAAACTTCTGGGGCAAAAACTTTACAATGCCATTGCATTTTCAAAACTGAGTCAGCCCACGGAGCAGGACGAAGAAGAGTACTACCAGCTCCATCTTTCAGAGTTCCGCTATGCCGAACGCTTCTCCGTGGTGCTTTACAACGCGACGTCGCGTGAGAAGCTCCAGACAAAAATTGACAATCCAATGTTCTATTCTCCTGAGATCCACTCGGAAGAAACAACGCTGGAATATGCCAAACTCAATCCGCAGCTTGCGCAACTGCTCACCACGACACCGGTCAACAGTTTTACCCCTGTCATTCCCGGACCCAACAACAGCTACATCAGCTTTTTCATTAAAGAGAAAAACGATGAAACCACACTGCCTCTCGAAAAAGTACGCTCCCAGGTCGGCAATGCCATTATGCAGGAACGCCGTACGCAGGTCTTAAATGATTATTTCGCACGGCTGCGTATGAATGCGGATATCCAGGTTCTGCGCCTGGAGTAACCGTTCTAGCTCAGCAGCGTATTGAGCTGCTTAAAGACACGGCTGCTTTCAACTTCAACCTCTTCAAAAAGCTTGGCAATTTCTTCAGCATTTCCTATCGGATCTTTTGAGAGCAGTTCCATAGCAACTCTGATTTTGTCATGCAGCTGTTTATGCGGCTCTTCGAGCGCACGGAAAGCTTCTTTGGTACCAAAAGTTTCATAACCCGTGCCTGAATACCATTTCCCGAGATTACAATCCTGATGACTTACCAACTGGTAATCGGCGCGCCCTTCAAAAGCCGTGGCGTACGCCTTGTTTTTATAAAGCATGTGATCCAGTTTGGCCATATTGGCGAAGAGTTCTTGTGCAATCTTCTCGTTATCCGTACGAATACTTTCCGCATTGCCGATCAGCTGCGTCAAGATGTTTTTAAACTCATCGAGTTTGCCTGCCGACTCCACAGTATAGTTTTCAACATGCTCACTGTTTTCAAGCATCGAGATAGAGTTTTGCTTCAGTATGCTGATATTGGCTTCAACTTCACTCGTAGCCTTCTGCGTACGTTCTGCCAGCTTTCTGACCTCATCAGCCACAACCGCGAACCCGCGACCGTGTTCGCCTGCGCGTGCCGCTTCAATCGCCGCATTGAGGGCTAGCAGATTGGTCTGATCCGAAATATCCTTAATGAGAGAGATAACGTTATAAATCTCCTGAACATTCGCATTCACCTGTTCGGAACTGCTGCGCGATTCATCGGTCATCTGAGAGATTTTATTGATGGTTTCAATGATCTCGTCGGTATGGATATTGACTTGATCGATAACATTTGCCGTTTCATGATTCAGGCGGTTAACATCATTGACGCTTTCGACATTACTGGCCATACTTGAACGCAGGTCATTGGCATTGTCGATTGCACCCCGGATCATCGTATCGGACAGTGCCAGCGTCATATCGTTTTTTCGCATCTCTGTTTCAATATGCTTCTTGGCTTTTTCGGTTTCATCCGCCTGATGCCGTGCTTTAAGAGCAAGCTCTTCCACCTTGGCAAGGAACTGATTAAAGTGCCCCATCGCCACACCGATCTCATCTTTCGATTTGATATCGACACGGCGACTCAGATCGGCATCACCTTCAGAGAGTTCCTGCGCGGTATGACTCATACTCTTTATTGGATTGGCAACTGCGAGCTGAATTACAACGATAAGGAAAATCAGTATAAACAGATCCATCATTCCCATAATAATCACCTGCTGCATCAGCGCTGCTTTCGCATGTTCTACATTGGTGTCAACCACACTCAACGGCTCTGCGACAACGGCATAGGCCACCACTTCATCGCTAAAATCAGTAATCGGAATCGAAACCATGAAATAACTGCTGCTTTTATGAAAAGTATTCGTCTGCTCAAGATTGACACCCGAAAGTTCCTTGAGTAATTGTGGATCTACGATTTCAGGTTTGACTGCAAGAATGTATTTCCCGACGTGTGGCGCGTCTTTCAGCGCGGTCGCCGTGGAGAGGTATTCCTCTTTCATTAAAATGGCCAAATCCAGTCCCTGTTTTTCTTTACCGTCAACCACTATCGAATTGAGTCCCTGCATAAACTCGACCGATCCCAGATAGGTTGTACCGTCCTTAACCGGAGCAATCCCGCGAAGGACAAGCCCCGCACGTCCGAGTTCCAATGCAACAAGCGGCTTTTGGGAATTTTTGACTTCAACAATGGTATGACGGAAAGAACTCAGATCATCACCGAATTTTTTAGGGCTCCATGCACGCAGAAAACTGTGCACATCGGCATCATGCAGATGAATCTTAATGTTCTGGTATTTTGTGTTTTGCTTGTATTCATCGGAAATCTGAGAGATTCCTTCCAATGCCAATTCCCGGTTTTTTTGACGCAACGCTTCCAGAACATAATAGTTCTTTGCAATATTAATAGCATTGGTAATACCGACATCCTGTTTTGAATTATAACTTTCATTAAAAAAACTCTTAAGGCTTTTTTGTGTTTCCTGATACGTTGAACGTTCAATCTCTTCTATCGATGAAAAGTAGTTAAAAAGAATGATACAAAGACCCAGAAATATGGAGGTTACGAGAGGAATATGAACTTTCTTGTGGATGGAAAGATCTTGGAGATTCATAGCTTTACCTTATGGTGGACTGGAATTTATAGTACACCATATCGGCTTAAAAATTTTGGATTTATCCGTTATAACGCTCAAGATATTTTGTATCGAATTGGTTATTAACGAAATCCGGGTTTGCCATCATTTTAAGATGGAAGGGAATCGTCGTTTTGATACCACCCACATCAAATTCACTCAAAGCGCGGCGCATACGGGCAATGGCATCATTGCGGTCTTTCCCGTAGACGATCAGTTTTCCAATCATGGAATCATAAGTCGGGGGAACGATGTAATTGGCATGGGCGTGGGTATCGAGACGAACACCCCGGCCTCCCGGCGCCACCCATCTAATGATCTTACCCGGACACGGCAAAAATTTCACAGGATCTTCCGCCGTAATACGGCATTCAATTGAATGTCCGGTCAGGATAATAGCATCCTGCGATGGCAAAGCTTCGCCCTCGGCAACACGGATCATCAGCTCGATGAGATCGAGACCGCTTACCTCTTCGGAAACGGTATGCTCCACCTGAAGGCGGGTATTCATTTCCATAAAGTAAAAATCCAGATTGGCATCAAGCAGGTATTCGAAGGTTCCCGCACCTTCATATTTGATGTACTCTGCCGCACGCACGGCAGAAGCATGAAGACGCTCGCGTACTTCAGGTGTAAGCACTACCGCGGGAGACTCCTCGATGAGCTTCTGGTGACGTCGCTGCATGGAGCAGTCACGCTCTCCGACATGAATCACGTTTCCATGGGAATCAGCAAGAATCTGCACTTCGATATGGCGTGGATTACTGATGAATTTCTCCATGTAGATCGTACCGTCACCAAATGCGGTGATCGCTTCGGATTCCGCTGCGAGAAATGCATTTTCGATATAGCTTTCATCTTCAACCACACGCATTCCGCGTCCGCCACCGCCGGCTGCGGCTTTGAGAATAATGGGATATCCCACCTCTTTGGCACGGGCCTTGGCATCGGCGATGTTCTTGATGGCACCGTCAGAGCCGGGAACGACGGGGACACCTGCTGCAACCATGACCTCTTTAGCCTTGGATTTGTCCGACATCATGACCATGACCTCAGGTGTCGGCCCGATGAATTTGAGTCCGTGATGGGTACAGATTTCGACGAAATGCTGATTTTCACTCAAAAAACCGTATCCCGGGAAAACGGCATCGCAATCACTGATTTCGGCAGCGGAGATTATCGCGGGGATATTAAGATAACTCTCTGAACTGGGCGCCCGCCCGATGCATATTGCCGCATCAGCAAGCTTCAGGTAGGAAGCGTCTTTATCAGCAGTTGAATAGACCGCCACAGCCTCTTTTCCCATCTCTTTGATGGTACGAATGGCTCGAAGCGCGATCTCACCGCGGTTGGCAACCAGAATACGTTTGATTTCCGCCATAGTCAGATTTTCTCTACAACAAAAAGTGGCATATCAAATTCAACCGCCTGTCCATCTTTAACGAGGATATCGACCACCTTGCAGTCAAACTCGGCTTCAAGTTCATTCATGATTTTCATCGCTTCAAGGATGGCCATGACCTGCCCTTTTTTCACCTTGTCACCCACTTTGACAAAAGCGGGAGAATCAGGAGACGGAGCGCTGTAATAAGTTCCCACCATCGGAGAAAGAATCAGGTCTCCGCTAGGTGTGGCGGGGGCAGCCGGCGCAACGGGGGCGGGAGCCGCGGCCACAGCAACCGGTGCTGCTACATGTACCGGTGCCGCAACGGCACCAACCGCTTTTTCAAACTCCAGAGACACATCATCTTTTTTAATTTTCAGGGCTGATAAACCGCTCTTGTCAAATTCGCGGATCAACTCTTTAATCTGTTTCAAATCCATCTACTGTCTCCTAAAATTTAGCTTAAATGAAGTGTGCTATAATAGCACACAATTCATTAATTATAAGGGGTACCATGGGTCTCAAAAGCGATGCCTGGATTCGGGAACAGGCGCTTGAAAACGCGATGATCGTGCCGTTTTGCGAAGATCAGGTCGGCAAGGGAGTCGTCAGCTACGGTTTAAGTTCATACGGGTATGACATTCGTGTCAGCAACGAGTTCAAAATCTTTACCAATCTCAATTCGACCGTCGTCGATCCGAAGCATTTTGATGATGCCAATGTTGTTGACTTCGAAGGTGATGTCTGTATTGTTCCGCCAAACTCTTTTGCACTGGCCCGCACCGTAGAATACTTCAAAATTCCTCGCGATGTGCTGGCGATCTGTCTGGGAAAATCAACCTATGCACGCTGTGGCATTATCGTTAATGTCACTCCTTTTGAACCGGAGTTCGAGGGGCATATCACAATTGAAATTTCAAATACCACACCGCTTCCGGCGAAGATTTACGCCAACGAAGGCATCGCGCAGGTGCTCTTTCTCAAAGGCGACGAAATGTGCGAAACAAGCTATAAAGATAAAAACGGAAAGTATCACGGACAAGAGGGAATTACCCTGCCTCGTATCCTGAAATAATAAATGGGGTTCAAAGGCAAGACGTGATAGCATGGGCAAATATCACACAAAAGGATTGCCATGCTGCACGAATACCGCGATATCATTTCCCATATGAAAGCTAATGAAGCGGCAAACGCCCATTTTTTGAAAATATTCGACAAGCATAATGAACTTGACGAGCAAATCGCAGAAGCGGAACAGGGGAGAATCCCGCTTACCGATCTGGAAATTGAAAAATTGAAAAAAGAGAAGCTTCGTCTCAAAGATGAAGCCTACAGTATGATTATCTCCTATAAAAAAGACAACGATATCTAGAAGCTACAAAAGCTCCAGAATCTTCTGAGGAGGCCGCCCGATCACGGCGCGCTTGCCTGAAATCACGATAGGGCGTTCAATCAGTTTCGGATGTTCAGCCATGGCGGCAATCAGCGCTTCTTCATCCTCCACCGCTTTCAGATTCAGACTTTTATACAGATCTTCTTTCGTTCGCATCAATTCACGTGCGCCAATTCCGAGTTTTACCAGCAACTCCCGAATTGCCGAGGCATCCGGTTCCGTTTCAAGATATTTGACTACCGTGGCTTTGACACCTCTGCTTTCGAGCAGATTCAGAGCTTCCCGCGATTTGGAACAACGGGGATTGTGCCATATTGTGACATCACTCATGACTTTTTCCTTTTTTTTTGAAAATTGTAACCAAATACGCTACTATCATGAAAAGACTCCATAACGAGGTGGCGATGACTCCGTATACAAAGCTGGCAACGTTTGGACGCGAACTGCTCCAGCATAACTCCATTGAAGAAGCAATTCCCCTGATCTCTTCCTATGCCAAAGAACTCAGCGGTGCTTCACGCTGTTCTATTTACATTTTCAATCCCAAACTTCAGGTACTCTGGACCACGATAGCCGATGGTGTTGAAAAGATCATGCTAAGTGCCGAGGAAGGCATTGTGGGCCAAACGGTTATCGAAGCCCGCAGTATTATCGAGAATGATCCCTATAATAACCCGCGCTTTCAGCAAAAGATTGATCGCCGTACCGGTTTTATAACAGAAAATATCGCATCCATTCCGGTATTTGACTCTTCCAAAAAAGTAATCGGTGTTTTACAGCTGCTGAATAAACCCGGCGGTTTCAATGAAAAGGATGTGCGTCTGATGGTCTTTTTTGCCCATTACATCAGCGGCTATCTGGAACTTTCAACATTTTTCAAAGAAGATGCCGAGTATCTTCTGAATGCCAACAAGTAGCCGTCATGGGTCTTGAGGTCTTCGAAAAAATCGCCGCATTCGGAAAAGAGCTCGCCCATTACGACAATCTTGAAGAAGCGCTGACCGCCATAGCCAACCAGTCAAAAATGCTGCTGCACGCAGAACGCTGCTCTATTTTCATTGTAGATCGGCGCAGCAATATTCTCTGGACGCGCCTCAGCAACGGTATTGGACGTATCGCCATCGGACTCGGTTCGGGAATTGCCGGGTTAACGTACCGGACCGGTCGCGCCCAGATTATTAACGACCCCTATCATCATCCGGATTTTCTTCCGGAAATCGACCGCCAAAGCGGTTATACAACCAAAAACCTCATTACCATGCCTATTTTTGGAGCCGAACGCGATGTGATCGGTGTCATTCAGCTGCTGAACAAACTTGATGACCCGTCCGGTTTCAACACTGATGACAAGCATCTGCTCACTTTTCTGGCCAACTATGTCAGCGGCACGCTCGAACTCGCCCTCAAACTAGAGTAGCTCTTTTTCCATCCATCTGGAGAGGACATACAACCCCCAGACATGCTGCTTGAAACGTCCCTGTGCGGCGCGCTCAAGATACTCTTTGAGCACCTCATCCTTGAACAGTCCGGTTTTTTTGTTTACATGTAAGATTTTTTCCGCTTCTCCCGATGCCAGCAGCCACTCCATATAGGGATTGGAAAAACCCTTTTTTTTCCGATTCAAAATAGTGCTATCCAGATACAGTGCTGCGATCTTTTTGAGAAGACTTTTGGTTATGCCGTCCCTATAGCGCAGATGCGGCACCACGGAAAAAACGGTCTCGGCAAGTTTGTGATCCAGAAACGGAGTGCGCGATTCGATGGAGTGCGCCATGGAGACACGGTCGAGTTTTGTCAGGAAATGCTCGGCCTGAAACTGTTTAAGGTCAACATAGCTGTACCACAGGGAGGGATCGTTGTGAGAACTCATTTCAAAGGTGTCCCGCCACGGTTTTAAAAATCGCAGGGCATCGTTGTCACGTACGTTGCGGCGCATCAGAAGATTTTTCTGCAAATCGGTAAACTTCTCGCCTGAACTCCGAAACAGCAGCGACCCCTCAAAAACGCGCTTATACCACTCCCACTCCCGATTCATAGAAAAGTTGGCATGAAAATACTTTTTAAGCCAGTTTCTGTGCTGCAGCTGCGCCGCTTTTTCGATATCCAGATACTCAAAATACTGCCGATATCCCAAAAAAAGTTCGTCACCGCCCTCACCGCTAAGTACAACGCGATACCCCTCTGCGGCAATTTTCCCAAACAGCCAGTAAAGCGGAATGGCGGCAGGATCGTTAAGCGGTTCGTCGAGCGCATCAAAAACCTTCTCACTGCTCTGCATGAAATCATCGCGCGTCATCACGACTTCATGATGCGCCACTCCGATATGGGCTGCACTCTCCGCCGCACCGCTGCGTTCATCATAATTGCCGTATTCGGCATAACCCAGCGTAAAAGTCTGAAGCTGCCGTCCCTGACGCTTTGCCACCGCGGCGATAAGCGCACTGTCAATGCCACCCGAGAGCAGCGACGCCATGGGAACGTCGGCTTCAAGACGCATGCTGATGGCTTCAAAAAGGTTCTGTTCGAGCAACGCAAGGGCTTCCGGCTCTGATGTCACCGCGGCTCCGCTTCTTTGCAGCAGATCATAATAGGGTTTACATGTAAAGCGGCCCGACCTGAATTCCAGATACCATCCCGCTTCAAGTTTGAAGATTCCCTCATAAAAGGTATGCGGCGGTGTCGGAGCAAGAAAACTGAGATACCCCATCAATGCATCGTCGTTCATACGGATCTGCGAAAGCAGCGGCTTTAACCCTTTGATCTCGGAGGCAAACGCGAAACTGCCGTTTTGATGCAGATAAAAAAGCGGTTTTTTACCCAGTCGGTCACGAAAGAGATAGAGGGTTTCGCCATCCATCAGGGCAATGGCGAACATACCGCGAAGGTGCTGCACGAAATCGACACCCCATTTGAGGTAGGCGGCAATCAGCACTTCACTGTCGCTTTGAGTTTCAAAGGGAAAATCCAGCGCGTTGCGCAGTTCCCGAAAGTTGTAGATTTCCCCGTTAAAACTGAGCAGAATATTCTGATAACGCAGCGGCTGATGGGAACGCACATCCAGATCAACGATGCTTAGGCGGTTATGTGCGAAGAAGTACTCCGATGCTTCGATAATACCGCAATGGTCAGGTCCCCGGTGGCTTAAGCGTTCCAGACAGTGCCGGGCAAGAGAGGGATCATAGCGCCCGATGATTCCAAAAACAGCGCACATAATTAGGAGTGCAGCATCGCAACACTCATGTCACGCTCCAGATAGCCAGTTATGATCTTACATGTAACGCCCTCTTCTCTGGCAATAACCCGCATTTCGTGCGGCAGAAAATAGTTGTAGATCATCGATTCATCTTTTCCCATGAGAATATTAAACACAAAACCCTTCTGCGCCGACTGCAATGCCCGTTTGATAAACAGACGCGTTTCAAAACGGCTGAATATGTTCATGGCACCGCTGCAGACATAATAATCGGCAGCGGGCAGCGGGTCTTCGAGCATGTTGGCATGCCATATCTCACAGCCCGTCCGCTTGCGCGCCTCCTCGACCATGTCAGGCATCAGCTCCACCCCAATGTAGTGTGAAGGCTTACATGCAAGATGGTGATAAAGATCTCCAAATCCGCATCCGGCATCTACCAGCGTGATTTCCGAAAGATCCCCGGGCAACAACTGCGTCAGAATTTCAAAACGTATTTGCTGCGAAGGAAGCGAGTTCCAGTGCAATCCCTGGACACTGCGCCCATGCTTGCGAAGTGCCGCCGCATAAAACCGGCAGGTATCAGTTCGCGGCATCAGCCCCGTTCTTAAGCGTATAGCGCACCAGACAGCGCCATCCGTCAAAGTCCATCTTCTCGCAGTTGCAGCCGGTTCGTTCCTCGAGATTTTTGATCTTTTGAGTCATAGCCATAGCTTTGTCGCAGGCCGTAGTACGGTCCATATCAAAAGCATCGGTATAGTGATACTGCTGCTCAGCCGCCAGCGTTACAATTGCTGCTATTAAAAGTATTAAATGTTTCATGGCGCTATTTTACTGCAACTTGACAGTAAACACGAATTCAAGTAGCATTCATTCATTGAATGAAAAAGGAACCTCCCGTTTGAAAAAGACCGACCCGTTTGATGTATTACATGTACTCCAAAACGTTGAATCACACAGTTCCCAGCAGAGCCTCGCCGACGAAGTGGGATATAGCGTAGGCAAGGTCAACTACATCCTCAAGGCTCTTGTCGCCAAAGGATTGGTGAAGATGGAAAATTTCGTCAAGTCCGAACAAAAAAAGGGATACCGCTATCTCCTGACCAGCGAGGGTATTCGTGAGAAAATTGCCCTGACTGAAGCCTATATCAAGATTAAAAAAATGGAATATGAGACGCTGCAACGCTCTTTGGCAGAAGATAAAGAACGTATCAAGCACGAGTCGATCATATGAATCTCTTCGCGCGACGTATCTTAGCTTTGCTTTCAAGGCAGGATCGGCATTTTTTGGTTGGTTTGCTGATTTTTTCTATGGCTATTTCCCTTATCGAGACCGTTGGTGTATCCATCATCATGCCTTTTATTGCAGTCGCAGGCAATTTCGATTTGATTGAAAGCAATCCCTATTTTCAAGCAATTTATTCTGCATTAGGCTTCACACATCCCAGCTACTTTGTGATCAGCTTCGGGCTTACACTGATTCTCTTTTACCTGTTACGAAGCGGTATCAATTTTATCTACTTTTATCTACTTTCACGCTTCGCCCAAGGGCACTACCATCTACTGGCATATCGCCTTTTCGAAAATTATCTTGGCCTGCCTTATCGTGAGTTTACTGCCCGAAGCAGCAGCGATCTGACTAAAACCATCACTCAAGAGGCACGTAACCTCACTATTTTACTCGCAGCACTACTCTTTATGATGAGCGAACTTTGCGTTGCCTTGTTAATCTACGCCATGATGCTCTATGTCAATACCAAAATCACCCTGTTGCTGACGCTTCTTCTTGCTCTCAATGCCGGAGTCGTCGTTTTTGGCCTATCCAAGCATTTCAAACAAGCCGGAGCAAATCGAGAGGTGCATCAAAAGCGCTTTTTCGAGGTAATTACCGCGACACTAGGCAATTTCAAACTCATGAAGCTGCGTGGCAACGATGAAACCATTTTGGAGCGCTTCAAAGAGGCCAGTTACAACTACGCCCAAGCCAACATCAGTAACGAAGCACTTTCACACGCACCACGACTGCTGCTTGAAGCTGTAGGGTTTTCGCTGATCGCATTTATGGTGGTTTATCTAGTGTGGAAATATGAGCAAGACATTAGCTCGGCAATAGCACTGTTGTCAATGTTTATTTTAGGGCTCTACCGCCTGATGCCGTCAGCCAACCGTATCATCAACAGCTACCACCAGATTCTCTTTCACTACCGCTCTTTGGAGATCATTCACAATGATTTAATGTATGAAAATGAATCTGTACATATAGTTCCTATACACTTTGAGCAAAAGATCATACTTAAAAACGTCTCTTTTGCTTATCAAAGTAACAACCCGATCATTGAAGATTTTTCCCTTACCATTTGCAAAGGTGAACACATTGCCTTTGTGGGAGAGAGTGGCAGCGGTAAATCGACTTTGGCCGATCTGATCATGGGACTCTACCGTCCCAAAAGTGGATCTATTTTCATCGACGGCGTGGAACTCTGTGATGAAAACATCCGCGCATGGCGGCATAAAATAGGCTATATTCCTCAGAGTATTTACCTTTTTAACGGCACTGTAGCCCAGAACGTGGCCTTTGATGATGTTATCTATGAAGATCGAATACGCACTGTTTTGGGGCAAGCACAGATGCTCGAAGTACTCGAGCGCGACCACGATGGCATCGACACCCATGTGGGTGAAGGAGGTATCAACCTCAGTGGTGGACAGAAACAGCGCATCGCCATCGCGCGTGCACTCTATCATGATCCGGAAATTCTAGTCCTTGATGAAGCAACGAGCGCGTTGGATAGTGTAACGGAAGCAAAAATTATGGAAGAGGTGTATAAAATCTGTTTAAATAAAACTTTAATTGTGGTTGCACATCGACTTAGTACTATTCAAAATTGTCAAAGAACTATTGAATTGAAAAATTCAAATATTACACAAAGAACTAGCATATGAAAATACTTATTACTGGAACTGCCGGATTCATCGGCAGCCACCTGGCACTACGATTACTTGAACGAGGAGATGAAGTCGTCGGACTTGACAATATCAACGACTATTACGACCAACGGGTCAAATACGGAAGACTGAAGCGTAGTGGCATCATTACAAATATCGACTCAGGTGTGCATATCGCCTACAACACACTTTTTTCCTCAAAAACTCATTCCAATTATCGATTCATCAAGCTTGACCTTGAAGATAAAGCCAACCTCATGACACTCTTTGCTACCGAAGAATTTGATGCTGTATGCAACCTTGCGGCACAGGCAGGTGTACGTTACAGTCTAACCAATCCCGATGCATATATCCAAAGTAATATTGTAGGTTTCATTAATATTCTCGAGGCGTGCCGTCACCATGGTGTCAACAACCTTTCTTACGCTTCAAGCTCTTCGGTTTACGGACTTAACGAGGATCTTCCCTTTAGCACCTCTGACAATGTCGATCACCCCATCAGCCTTTACGCTGCATCTAAAAAATCCAACGAGCTAATGGCACACACCTACAGCCACCTTTATGGTATTTCTACAACCGGCTTGCGCTTTTTTACCGTCTATGGCCCCTACGGACGTCCCGATATGGCGCTTTTTCTCTTTACCAAAGCCGCGCTTGAAGGTCGCGCCATTGATGTGTTTAATCAAGGTAATATGCTGCGCGACTTCACCTACATTGATGACATTGTCGAAGGAGTCGTTCGCGTGATCGACAATCCTGCAAAAGCCAATGCATCATGGAGCGGCAAACACCCTGACCCTTCAAATTCATCGGCTCCTTATAAAATCTATAATATTGGCAACAACAATCCTGTAAGGCTCATGGACTTCATTACTGCTATCGAGAAGAAGCTTGGCAAAACAATTCAAAAAAACATGCTGCCTATTCAGGCAGGTGATGTTCCCGCAACCTACGCTAATGTTGAAGATCTAGTAATCGATCTTGATTATAAACCTGCGACTCCAATTCAGAAAGGCATTGACAACTTTATAGACTGGTATCTTGAGTTTTTCAAAAAGGAAATTGCACATGGATAAAATCGCCGTTATCGGTCTGGGTTACGTCGGTCTTCCTCTGGCCCATGCCTTCTCAAGTAAATATGCCGTCACCGGGTTTGATATCGCCCAGTGGCGCATCGACGAACTCCAAAGTGGTCATGACCGTACGCTTGAGCTCTCCAAAGCCCAGCTTCAAGAGGCCATTGCCAACGGCATGCAGTTTACATGTAACCTTGAAGCGCTTCGGGAGTGCAACATCTTTATTGTCACTGTGCCGACGCCCATTGACAACTACAAACGCCCCGACCTCACACCGCTCATCAAAGCCAGCGAGAGTGTGGGCAAGGTGCTAAAACGCGGGGACATCGTCATTTACGAAAGCACCGTTTACCCCGGTGCCACCGAAGAGGACTGCATTCCGGTGCTTGAGAAGTTCTCGGGTCTGAAGTTCAATGAAGATTTTTTCTGCGGTTACTCACCAGAGCGCATCAACCCCGGCGACAAGGAACACACCGTCACCAAAATCAAAAAGGTTACGGCGGGCTCCACGCCCGAGATTGGCCAGCGGGTCGATGCGCTTTATGCGTCCATCATCACCGCAGGTACCCATTTGGCACCTACCATTAAAGTGGCCGAAGCCGCCAAGGTCATTGAAAACTCGCAGCGCGACATCAACATTGCTTTTGTGAACGAACTGGCCATCATCTTCAACCGTCTGGGCATTGACACCCACGCCGTTCTTGAAGCGGCAGGCACCAAATGGAACTTTCTGCCTTTCAAGCCGGGTCTTGTAGGTGGTCACTGTATTGGGGTGGACCCTTATTACCTAACCCATAAAGCTCAGGCGGTGGGTTACAACCCCGAGATTATTCTTGCCGGACGCCGTCTGAATGACAACATGGGCATCTACGTGGCCAATCAGGTCATCAAGCTCATGATTAAAAAAGGCTTCAAAATCGAAGGCTCAAAAGTACTGGTGATGGGCATTACGTTTAAAGAGAACTGCCCGGACATTCGTAACAGCAGAGTCATTGACGTTATTAAAGAGTTGCAGGAATTTGGCTGTCATGTCGATGTCACAGACCCCTGGGCAGATGCCAAAGAGGTAGAGCATGAGTACTTATTACCGTTGCTTGCTACCCCGGACTATAATACATATAATGCAGTGGTGCTGGCAGTAGCTCATAACGCCTTCAAAATGGTCAGTCTTGAAGGTATTCTTACGTATGACATCAAATCTATTCTTAGAAATTCAACAATGCGCTTATAAGCGAAAAGGAGATACATTGAAACTACATTTAGGTTGTGGAAAAAGGTATATAGAAGGTTTTACGCATATTGATCTGATGAATTATGACCATATAGACTATTTAACAAGCATAGATGATCTTGGCATGTTTGAAGACAATTCTATAGAGTTAATTTATAATTGCCACGTGTTGGAACATTTCCATAGAAATAAATTAAAAAAAGTTTTATCAGAGTGGCGCAGGGTGTTAAAAGATGGAGGAATACTTAGGATTTCTGTACCAGATTTTGAAGCATGTTGCGAACTGTATATGCAAACCAAGGATCTCTCATTGGTAATCGGTCCACTTATGGGAAGACAAAACTATCTCTATAATATCCATTACAATATTTTTGATTACAAGACATTAAAACAAGCTCTATTCGATGTAGGCTTCAAAGATGTATACAGGTATGACTGGAGAGGTACCGAACATGCTGATGTAGATGATTACTCACAAGCTTATTATCCTCATATGGACAAAGAGTATGGAAAGTTGATGAGTTTAAATATTGAAGCGGTTAAATAGATGAAAAAAGTTTTTGCTTTTAATCTGCCAAAAATAGAAAATTTAAACGGTTACTATCTGGATAATTTGGATCCATATCCATATTTTTCTGATGATAAACATGGTGATTGGAGAGATTTTTTAAATGGTGGACTTAGCAGATGGGATAGAAAAAGAAATTTTGGATTTATGCACGAAATAGATACTCTTTATAGATACAAAAATAAAAGTTATATGAGATATGTCGAAGATTTTTTAGATAAATTTATAGATTTTGATATTTTCGTTATGAGTACATTTAATCCCATTCATCCAGAGATACTGCATAAATATTTAAAAGACAAGATCAAAATATTGGGCTTCATAGATGACCCATACTCCACATATACGAGAGGTATCCCTCATTTGTGGGCCTTTGATGGCGCATTTTACATATCGCCAAGTTACAGTCAAACAGATCTATTTGAAGATTCACTAAAAAAGTGGGGTTGTCATAATAGCATGTGGTTTCCACTCTCTCCAAAAACAATAAAACTGCCAGATGCAAATGATGAGTTTTTTAAAAATAGAAATGTGGACCTAGTTTATGTTGGAAATTATGTGGGCTATCCGCATGGCAGTAAAGTAGATAGACTAATAAAATTAAAAAAACATTTTGGTGATAAGTTTCAAATTCATGGTAGATGGCCAATAGGTGGGTATATCGCAACAGTAAGAGCCATTTTTGGCAAACCATTTTTCTTTCATAGAGTTACAGGTATCAGTTATGAAAACAGAGAAACACTTTATTTCAATACAAAAATAGGCCTGAATATGCATGTTTCACCAGAACCGACAGAAACTGGAAATATGCGAATGTATGAAACGCCATATCACGGTATGATGCAAATTTGTGATAAAGCAGGAGCGAACGCGCACGAACTGATCTTTGAGCCAAATAAAGAAGCTGTTTTTTATGATAATACAGATCATGCTATTGAGCTCATAGAGTACTATTTGGCTCATGATGAAGAGAGGATAAAAATTGCAAAAGCTGGATTTGAAAGAACATTAAAAGATTATAACTGGGAAAACAATTGGACAAAATTACTTGATTGGGCTTGGAGTTTGAAACATGAATCAAGATAAAATTTGGGATTATTATCAAAATGAAGAAATAGATAGTTTTGATGATAGCCATCCACGCTTAAATGATCTAGTAAAAAAATTTAAACAAGGTGATAGGGTTTTAAACATAGGTGTTGGAGGTGGGGTATTTGAAAAACTAGCTAAAAACAACCAAATCGATATTTATTCATTGGATCCTAACGAAAATACTATTAAGAGGATCGAAAATTTCATTGGTAATCAAAAGGCAAAGGTTGGTTATTCACAAAATATTCCATTTGATGGTGAATTTTTTGATGGTGTTGTAATGTCTGAAGTAATCGAACACTTAGAAGAGGATATTTTGTACTCAACACTTTCTGATGTCAACAGAGTTTTAAAAAAAGGTGGAAAATTTATAGGTACAGTGCCTTTCAATGAAAACTTAAACGAGCAGATAGTTGTATGCCCTAAATGCGGTGAAAAATTCCATAGATGGGGTCATGTACAAAGTTTTGATATAAAAAAAACTCACAAACTATTAAGTTCTAATTTTCAAGAAATTATAGTTAAACCTAAAATGTACATATCTTGGAAAAGTTTAAATTACAAAGGAAAGATTGTAACTCTTTTTAGCTATCTATTTTTTGCTATTGGAATTAAAAAAAGTGGGTTGAATATTTATTTTGAAGGAAGCAAATGAGAGTAGTAACGCTATTAAAACTATTAAAAAAAGCTTACCTACATAATGATGAATGGTCGAAATTCTTTTTAGCAGAGAATTTTTTTAATCTTTTTTATAAAAAAATGAAAATTCAAGAGTTTGGAAATATTATGTTTGAAGAAAAAGACTTCATAACCTATTATGAAAAAATGGCAGGTTCTAACAATCATAGTTTTGACAGAAAATACAATTTAAAAAATTTGATGAATTTAGTCGGAAACACAGAAGGAGATCTTGCAGAATGTGGTGTTTTCGAAGGCGCTACAGCATATCTGATAGCGGAAAAATTTCCAAACGACAATGTCTATCTATTTGATACTTTCGGTGGCTTAAGTAGACCTGATCATGAAATCGATGGCGTCTATTGGCGTGAAGGAGATTTAAGTGCGGAGCTTGAAAAAGTAAAAAACAATTTATCTAAATTTTCAAATATAAACTATAAACAAGGATATATCCCAGAAAGATTTAAAGATATAGATGATAATAAATTCAAATTTACACACATAGATGTTGATCTATATCAGCCAACAAAAGATAGCCTAGAATTTTTTTACACTAGAATGGTAAAAAATGGAGTTATTGTTTGTGATGATTATGGTTTTAGCAGTTGTCCAGGCGCAAAAAAAGCTTTTGATGACTTTTTTATTGATAAGCCTGAGTCTATTGTTCAGTTATCATCTGGACAGGCTTTTATTATAAAGAAATAAGCCAAGGAATATAAAATGGGTTCAATAGCAGGAACTATATACACTAAATTATATTCTAAAATTTGTGGTGCTAAAAGCAATGTAAATATTTCACATTTTCAATATTTAGCAACTTACAAATTAGTCAATGGCATGAAAAATATTTTGGTTGACATCACAACAAAAAATGTCTTAGATCTTGGTTGTGGAACCAAGCCATATCAAAAATTATTTAGTAATATAGAAAAGTATACTGGTATTGATTTGTATCAAAGTGGAGTAGTAGACTATGTTTTTCAGTTGCCATTTGATAATGAAGCTTTTGATTTTGTGATATCTTCTCAAGTTTTTGAACATGTTGATAACTTGTACTTACTACACGAGATTAATAGGGTAATGAAAAAAGATTCTTATTTCTTAATAAGCGTGCCATTTTTATACCATATTCATGATAAACATGATTATCGGAGATTTGCAGAAAGTGGACTGAGCAAATTATTATTAGAGCACAATTTTTCTGATATAAGAATCATACAAGAAGGAGGGATTGGTAGTACAGTTGGCATTTTAGTATTATCTTTTATCGAATCAACCATGAATAAAAATAGGCTTACTAGAATAACAAAAGCTATGCTGCTACCAGTTTGGCTCATTGCTTCCTTAGTGATTAATATTTTAGGCGTTTTCATTGACGAGTTAGACAATACAAATTGTTATTACAATAACTTAGTTGCAGTGTGCAAAAAATCTTGAAAATAACGTTTATTATTTCTTCGCTCTCATCGGGTGGCGCGGAGAGAGTGTTATCACTTCTAGCAAATTCACTTTCAAAAGACCACGAAGTCTATATTTTAACTTTTTCAAATGATGAACCTTTTTACGAATTGCATCAAAACATACAACATATTAAACTAAACCTTTTAAAAGAGTCTAAAAGTCTTTTGGATTCTTTTAAAAACAGTTTAAATAGATTTTTAGTTTTAAAAAATGAATTAAAAAAGATAGATGCAGACATAAATATTAGTTTTATGACACACACAAATATTTTATCCACCATAGCTTCAAAGAGAAATAACCAAAAAATTGTAATGTCTGAAAGGATTGTTTATGATTTTTATCAATCAAAAACATTACATATTATAAGAAAGGTTGTTTATAGATTTGCAGATTTACTGGTAGTGCAAACCTATGCAGATAAGCAAAATTACACATTTTTAAAAAACGTAAAAGTTATCTACAATCCCTTAGAACTGCCAAATAGTAATATACAAAAAGAGAAGATCATATTAGGAGTGGGCAGATTTGACAAACAAAAAGGTTTTGACAAATTAATTGAGGCTTTTTCAAAAGTAAAAAGCCAAGGTTGGAAACTTTGCATCGCTGGAGATGGCATTGAAAAAGAAAATCTACAAAAACAAATTGAAGCAACAAAAGCAGGCAATGTAGAGCTGATTGGAAAGAGAAAAGATATCTTTGAGTGGTATGCAAGATCATCTATTTTTGTACTCTCTTCACAAAAAGAAGGTTTTCCAAATGTACTTTTAGAAGCTATGGGTTGTGGTTGTGCGGTTGTGAGTTTTGATTGTCTTCATGGACCATCAGAGATAATTCAAAATGGAGTGAATGGTATTTTGGTTGAAAATCAAAATGTTGAAAAACTCTCACATGAGATACAAATGTTGATAGATAGCGAAGAGTTGAGAATTAGACTGTCAAGTGAGGCCATTAAAGTAAAAAGTGAATACAGTTTGGAAATAATAAAGCTAAGGTGGCTTGAAAGTCTAAGGTTGGTTTTGAATGATTAAATTATTTCTAGCAATCCGTTCACTTGATATCGGCGGAGCAGAGCGCCAATTTATTGAGCTTGTAAAGCATATTGACAAATCAAAGTTTGAAGTCTTTGTTTGCAGCATGTACGGTGGTGTACAAGAGAAACTTGTTGAATGTATCCCAAATATTAAATATTACAATCTTCATAAAAAAGGAAGATACGATTTTTTCACATTTTACAAAAACTACTCAAAACTTTTAAAAGAGATGCAGCCGGATTTGATTTACAGTTTTCTTGGTGAGATGAATCTTTTTTCTTTTTGGTGCAAGCCAAAAAATACAAAAATTATTTGGGGATTTCGTGCTTCTAATATGGATTTAAGCCAATATGACAAGGTGTCGCTAATACTTTTTTCGTTACAAAAAAAACTCTCAACTAGAGTTGACAAAATTATAACTAATTCAAATGCCTCAATAGAGTTCCATAAGAATAGTGGTTTTGCTATGAATCGCTCTGTTGTGATTGCAAATGGAATAGACCCTCAAAGATTTAAAAGAGATGAGAAAAAGAGAGAAGAATTTAGAAAAAAATATAATCTGAATGAGCGTGATATAGCCATAGGCATAGTTGCACGTATAGACTATATGAAAGGATATCTAATATTTACGAAAGCTGCAAAAATGCTTTTGGATACATATGTAAATATACATATTTTTTCAGTTGGCAGTGGTGATAAAAAAATAAAACAAGAGTGTGAGGCTATTTTACAAGACACAAAGAGGTTTTATTGGCTTGGAAATCAAAAAAATGTAGAAGATTTTTACAGTGGTTTTGACATCTCTTCTTCTTCTTCTTTTGGGGAGGGTTTTAGTAACTCTATAGCGGAAGCCATGAGTTGTGAGTGTGCTTGCGTGGTAACTGATGTTGGAGATAGCGCTATAATAGTGGGTGAATTTGGTGTCGTTGTAAAGCCAAATAGTGTTGAGGATTTATTTAATGGATTAGAGAAAATGATAAGCGATGATTTTGCAACTAAAGGTCAACTGAGCAGGCAAAGAGTAGTAAAAAATTTTTCCATAGAAAAAATGGTTAAAAATACACAAAATGAGATATTAAAATGTGTGGAATAATTGGATTTAATGCTAAAGACAACCAAAAACTTAGTTCCATGCTCAATAGCATTCATCATCGTGGCCCTGATGGTAATGGTGTATACGAAAGTGACTACTTCTCTCTAGGACATGTCAGGCTCTCTATCTTGGATCTAAGCTCACTAGGCTCTCAGCCAATGAGTTATGAGCATTTGGTGATGGTCTTTAACGGTGAGGTATATAACTTTGAAGAAATCAAACAAGAGCTTTTAGCGTTTGGCTATACGTTTATTTCTCACAGTGATAGTGAGGTAGTACTCAAAGCGTATCATAAATGGGGCATAAAAGCTCTTGATAGATTTATAGGGATGTTTGCCATCGCTATTTATGACACACAAGCACAAACCGTTACGATTATTCGTGATCGTGTAGGTGTGAAACCTCTTTATTACTATTTTGATGGGAAGGATTTTGTTTTTGCAAGCGAGCTTAGACCTATTATGGCATATAGAAACGATCTTTCTATCTCGAAACACGCACTTTTTGAGTTTTTTCAGTTTGGCTACATTTCATCAAATTTCTCTATTTTTGAGAACTGTTTTAAATTAAACGCAGGTCACTTCGGCACATTTGACATTAAAAATTCAACATTTCACATTCAAAATTATTGGTCTATTTTGCCCTATTTTGAGTTGCCAAAATTTGACAAAAGCGAAGAAGAGCTTGTAGATGCGCTAGAAGAGCTCTTGATAGATGCTTGCAGATACCGCATGGTATCGGACGTACCCGTAGGAGTTTTTTTGAGCGGTGGTATTGATAGTTCTGTTGTAGCTGCCATACTGCAACGCCATCATGGAAATATTCATACTTTTACTATTGGTTTTCAAGAAACTGCCTACAACGAAGCTAGTTACGCCAAAGAGGTGGCAGAATATTTAGGCACCACCCATACAGAGAGATTTTTAGACAGCTCACAAGCAAAAGAGATACTCGATAAATTTATTGACATCTATGATGAGCCTTTTGGTGACAGTAGCGGGATCCCCACAACACTGGTGAGTCAAATAGCCAAAGACGCAGGCATCAAAGTGGTATTAAGCGCTGATGGAGGTGATGAGATTTTTTGCGGCTATGAACGCTACTGGTACTCTTATCACATTGGTAAAAAGCTTTTTTCTTTGCCTTATTTTTTAAGAAGATTTCTGGGAAAAAGCATGAATTTTATTGGTGCAAAGCTTGCCTCAAAAATTTTTAAAATTAAAAACTTTGAACACAAATACAATCAGCTAACTGAAATGCTTCAAGATCGTGAATGGAAAAATCTTTATGAAAAGATTATCCACAACAGCAAAAATTATGAAATCAAGCAACTACTCAGTCTTACATGTAGCGTGAACGAGCCTTCATTTGCTTTAGGTGAGCGCGAGCATCCTATGCAAGGAATGATGCTTTGGGATTATCATAGATATTTGTGTGACGATATTCTCACTAAAGTCGATCGTGCTACGATGTCCGTATCTATTGAAGGTAGAGAACCGTTGTTAGATCATCGTATCGCAGAGTTTATGGCTCAGGTTCCGTTTGAGTACAAATACCGAGATGGGCAAAGTAAATATCTTTTGCGCAAAGTGCTTGAGCGGTACCTGCCTAAAAAACTCATTGACAGGCCTAAGATGGGATTTGGTATTCCGATCTTTGAGTGGTTCTCCAAAGATCTTCGAGATCTTTTTAATCGCCACCTTGATGCTGCCACCTTAAACAGACAAAAGGTGCTTAATGTAGCATATATTCAGAAGGAACTTCAAAAACTCACCAACGGAGATCCAGTCAATATAAACAAGCTTTGGTTTATTCTTGTTTTCCAGCTATGGATGGAACGCTATCAAAAATGAAAAAATCGAACATTGCTATTTTTCTCTACTCCATGGCCTCCGGCGGTGCTGAGCGGGTTGTCTCCCATCTGCTTCCTTACCTAAGCGAAAAATATCAAGTCACATTGGTCCTTATGAATCAAACTATCAACTATGAGATACCACAAAAGTTACCTGTCGTCTATCTGGAAAGATCACACGCCGATGAGCCTGCTCTGCTAAAATTGCTCAAGCTCCCTTGGCTAGCTTGGCGCTATAAAAAGTGGCTTGACTCCAACGGCATAGACATCTCATTTTCATTCATGAATAGACCCAACTACATCAACGCGCTTGCTTCACTATTTGGTACCTCTTGCAAGATCATCATCAGTGAACGCGGTGCCCCCTCAAAGCAGTATGAAGGTTCAAGCCCCTTTGCACTCATAAACCGTATCTTGATAAGAGTGTTATATCCTCAAGCAAACCATATAAGTGTCAACTCTCAAGGAAGCCTGGCAGATTTGAAATATCACTTTGGCATTACAAAGCCCATTACTGTTTTCTATAATCCAGTCGACATCTCCAGCATAGCATTAGATAGACCCAAAGATCTGACACATCACAAACCTATAAGATGTATCAGTATCGGTCGGCTTGACGAGGGGAAAAATCACAAACTTCAGATCGATGTGTTGTCACGTTTTACATGTAATGAAATAAGGCTTGATATACTGGGCGAAGGAAGACTTGAATCAAAGCTAAAAAAGTACATACGAAATAAAAAGTGTGAAGATATTATCTTTTTGCAGGGTAGACAAGAGCCTTTCTCTTGGTTACACTCATCTAATATTTTTTTATTTAGCTCAAGGCACGAAGGATTTCCAAACGTTTTACTAGAAGCTCTGGCATGCAAAATGGCAATCATTTCTACTGACTGCTCAAATGGTCCTAGAGAACTACTGGCCCCTAATACAGAGCCAATGTTCAGACTAAAAAGCGGATATGAGCTTGGGGAGTATGGAATTTTAGTAGCAGTAGATGATACCGATGCTTTCTATGATGCGCTTTTGCTTTTGAAAAACAGATCAGATTTAATAGAAACCTACTGCAATAAAGCTATAATCCGAGCTTCACAATTTGACACAAGCAAAACACTTATCCAATACAAAAAGGTAATCGATGAACACATCCAATGAAACTTACAGCACTTTACATATAAGCCGATTTCTCTTTCTTCTCCTCCTCGCCTACGCCTTTAGCGTCGGCATCCGTTTCATCTGGGTCTACCAGTTCTCGGGGAGTCCCGATTTTTACTGGAACGATCAGATCATGATCAATACCAACGACGGCTACGCCTTTGCCGAAGGGGCGAGGGACATATTCAACAGTACATGTAACCCCCGCGATCTCTCCTACTGCGGCTATCCGCTCGCTGCACTGACGGCACTGCTGGCCAAAGTGCTGCCGGTAAGCTTTGAGACGCTTATTCTTTATATGCCGGCCTTCATAGGCTCGATGCTTGTGGTACCGCTGATGCTAATCGGCCGAACACTCGGCAACGACTATCTGGGCTTTATCGCCGCGCTTTTGGGTAGCATCACCCACAGCTACTACAACCGCACCATGACAGGCTATTACGACACCGACATGCTCACCATTGTGCTGCCTATGTTCGTCCTTTATAGCCTTATCGCTGCTGCGACCTATCAGCGCAACCGCTACTTGCTGTTCCTGCCGCTCTTTATCATTGCCAATGCCGAATGGTATGCTTCTAGCTATTCGCTCAATCTTGCCATGACGGGGATGGTACTCATCTACACGCTTATCTTTGAGCGGCACAACCTTTTTTTTTATAAAATCCTGATCTTCATGCTCCTTTCAATGGCGCTCATGGCGTGGTACCTCAAGCTTCTGCTCGCGCTGGCGCTTTTTGGTGCTTTTCACACCCTCTCCAAGGCTTCGTCGCGCAGCGTCGTTCTCGCCCTGCTTTTCGGCGCTGCGGCGCTGATGCTGCTCACCGGCGGCTTCGCTCCCGTGATCGCGCAGTTAGAGGGCTATCTCTTTCGCTCCTTGCACGCAGATGATCTGAACCTCACTCTACGCTACTTCGATGTCGTCCAAACCGTACGCGAAGCGGGGCAGATCCCTTTTGAAGTCTTCGCCGCGCGTATCAGCGGCGCGACACTCACATTTTTGTTCGCGATGCTCGGGCTTGGAATGCTGATGTGGCGCCACAAGGTCATACTTCTTGCACTTCCTATGGTCGGCTTGGGATTCATTGCTTTTCAGGCCGGTCTGCGTTTTACCGTTTACGCAGTCCCCGTAATGGCCCTTGGAATGGGATACTTTATTCTCTATACCGCTTCTCTTCTGGAAAAAGTCATCTTCATTGACCGCACATTGCATATCAGTAAAATTCTCTTTGTCTCCGCCGCGACTGCTGCCGCACTTTATCCTAACATTTTGCACATTATCGGATACAAGGTCCCCACGGTTTTTAATATGCCTGAAGTAAAAGTCCTTGACCAGCTTGGCAAAGTTGCAAAACGTGACGATTACGTTGTCACGTGGTGGGATTACGGATACCCCATACGCTATTACAGCGATGTACGCACCCTAATTGACGGTGGGAAACATGACGGTCAGGTAAACTTTCCAACCAGCTATGCGCTGACGCACTCAGAGCTTGCAGGTGCCAACATGGCACGTCTGGATGTCGAATATACCGAACGCGCCTTTGATGCCAATTTCACCGACAACCTCCTGCAGGCAATGAATGACTATCAGGAACGTGATATTGCAGCATTTTTGGCTTCACTTGAAAACCCCAATTTCATACCTCCCACCCCAACACGAGACATCTATTTTTACCTTCCACTGCGTATGTTGAACATTTTTCCAACTGTAGCACTGTTTAGCACGATAAACCTTCTTACCGGCGAACAAAATCAGCGTCCCTTCTTCTATGGTACAACACACTTTCAAAATGCAGGTGAACTGATTCATTTAGGTAACGGGGTCTCTCTCAATAAAGGCAAGGGAACCATTATGCTCGGTCAACAGGAAGTTCCTTTGGCACAATTCATTACCACCAACGTCAACCCGGATGGTACACTCAAAAAACACATTCAAAATCTTCATATTAATGGACAACTGACGTTGATATACATGCAGGCATACAACCAATTCATCCTGCTCGATCATCAGATGCTGAACTCGCTCTACATTCAACTTTTCGTTTTGGAAAATTATGATCCCAACCTTTTTGAAAAAGTTATCATGACGCCTTACGCCAAAGTCTTCAAACTCAAAAGATAGCCGTTGAAACGTATCGGCTTTCTTTCACATCTCGATCTTAACCTTTACCTTTTCAGAGCACCGATCATGGAGGCGCTTCTCGGACAGGGCGTCGAAGTCTATGCCATCTGTCCGCCGGGAGCATACAACACACGCCTTGAGGCACTGGGGTGCCGAGTCGTCAATTATGACATTGTTCGCGAAAGTATCAATCCGTTCAAAGAGTTGCATGCAACTGTGAATATCTATCATGCCATCAAAGACCTCAAGCTAGATTTACTGCACACCTTCACAGCCAAACCCAACATTTACGGCACGTTTGCAGCGCGCAAAGCCAAAGTACCCGTTGTCTTACAACTTGTAGAAGGTTTGGGTTCCTTATATGTGGAAAATAGTTTCAAAAACCGTATCGTACGCTTTATCATGGAACACCTCTACAAAAAAGCGTTCTCTCTGGGTGATGGCGCCGTTTTCGTCAACAGCGATGATCCCCGATACATGGTTGAACAAGGTCTCATAGAACCTTCAAAGGTCCATATTATCAAAAGCGTCGGGGTTGACACACAAAAATTCAATCCTTCGGTAGTGAAGTCTGAAACATTGGAAAAACTTCGTGAATCGTTACATGTAACCAATCAAACTGTTGTTCTGATGGTCGCACGTGCAATCTGGCACAAAGGAATACGTGAATATTATGCCGCTGCAGAACAACTGCGTGATCAAAATATTTTATTTTTACTTGTCGGTGATATTGATCCGGGAAATCCCTCAAGCGCTGAGCGCGGATTTCTCAACAGTGGAAATGTACTCTGGCTCGAACATCGCGACGATATCACTGCGCTGACGGCTCTGTGTAATATTTATGTTTTGCCAAGCTATTATCGTGAAGGAGTTCCAAGAACCTTGCTTGAAGCCGCATCTATGGCCAAACCAATAGTGACAACTGATGTTGTGGGTTGTCGCGAAGTCGTACGGCATGGAGAAAACGGTTTGCTGGTGCCACCCCAAAATGCCTCAAAACTTGCAGAAGCTATCAAACATCTCATCGATCACCCTGATTTACGCCATCGTATGGGTGAACATGGTAGAATCATGGCAACTAAAGCGTTCGATATCAAAATAGTCGTCTCCCGATATCTTGAGCTCTATAACCAATTTTTACATTTTGAGACCCATGTATCCTAACCTGATCAAACCTTTTTTTGACATTACCCTGGCACTGTTTCTGCTACTGATGCTAATGCCTCTGTTTTTGATCACTATGATACTTCTTCGTCTCTCGCTTGGCAGTCCGATCTTTTTTGCCCAGCCAAGACCCGGCCTCCATGGAGCGATCTTCACAATTTACAAGTTCCGTACCATGTCCAATGAAACGGATAGCAATGGAGCATTGCTCCCCGATGCATTACGTCTGCACGGCATTGGCAAACTCGTTCGCTCCCTGAGTCTCGATGAACTGCCTCAACTCTTTAACGTGCTAAAAGGCGATATGAGCTTTGTCGGCCCGCGTCCGCTTCTTGTCGAATATCTCCCTCTCTATAATGAACGGCAGAAACATCGCCATGACGTCAAACCTGGAATAACCGGATGGGCACAGGTCAACGGCCGTAACGCCATCTCCTGGGAACAGAAATTCGAATATGACCTCTGGTATGTCGCACACTGCTCCTTTTTGCTCGATGTTAAAATTCTCTGGATGACTTTTAAAAAAGTTTTATCACGCAAAGATGTCAACGCTGCAACCCATGTAACAATGGAGAAGTTCCGTGGCAGCAACTGATACAATCGCTATTTATGGCAAAAGCGGTCACGGAAAAGTCGTAGCCGATATCGCCAGAGCTAACGGCTACCGCGAGATTATCTGGATCGATGATGATCCAAAAAAAGAACATTGCATATCCTACCCGTTTTTTTTAGAGCGCTTTTCTTCCATACCGGTTGCACTGGGAATCGGTAACAACCACGTTCGAAAAAAAATTTTCGAACAGCTTGAAAAAGATAGCTGCACCATTGCCACGTTAATGCATCCCTCAGCCATTATTTCACCCTCGGTGCGTCTTGGCAGCGGCACTGTTGTCATGCCATTGGCCGTCATCAATGCTGAGTGCGTCATTAATAAAGGCTCCATAATCAATTCCGCTGCCGTGATCGAACATGATTGCACCATTGGAGCCTTCACGCATATCAGTCCGAAGGCTGCACTTGCAGGAAATGTCTCCGTCGGTTCCGAAACCCACATCGGCATTGGCGCATCCGTGATTCAGGGAATCACGATTGGCGACCGTTCGATTGTTGCCGCCGGGAGTGTTGTGATCCATCATTTACCTGATGCCATAATGGCAGCCGGTGTCCCCGCACAAATCAAAAAGGAATTGTAATGAGTTCACGACTTTTCCTCTCTCCTCCGCACATGAGCGGCAAAGAGCAGGAGTATATCGCTCAGGCGTTTGAGAGTAATTACATCGCGCCGCTGGGCCCTTTTGTAGATCGTTTTGAGCAATCCATCCGCGACTATACCGGCACACCGCATGCGCTCGGAACCGTCAATGCCACTGCAGCCATCCATCTGGCACTACGCGTTCTTGGGATTGGAAGCGGTGACATTGTCATGGCGTCATCGTTTACTTTTATCGGTTCCATTGCGGCCATTCTTTATCAGAACGCGACACCATTCTTTATCGATTCCGATCTCAAAAGCTGGAACTTGAGTCCTCAACTTCTGGAGCAGGCGATTGTGAATGCTCCCAAAAAACCGAAGGCATTGATTTTGACACACCTCTACGGGCAGTGCGCCGATATTGAAGCCATCATCCTTACATGTAAACAACATGATATCTATCTGATAGAAGATGCCGCGGAGAGTCTCGGAGCGATTTGCAGCGGAAAACAGAGTGGTACTTTCGGAGATTTTGGAATCTACTCGTTCAACGGCAATAAAATACTCAGCACTTCCGGAGGCGGCATGCTTGTCAGCCAGCGTGCCGACTGGATCGATAAAGCGCGTTTCTACGCCACACAGGCAAAGGAACCAACTCCGCATTATGAGCATCTGGAGTTTGGATATAACTACCGGCTCAGCAATATCCTTGCTGCAATCGGTGTTGCTCAGATGGAAGTCCTGGGTGAACGCGTTGCACAATGCCGCCGTATTTTTCAGTGGTATCAGGAAGAACTCGATACTATTGACGAGATTCGCTTTATGCCGGAACTCACAGGCACGCTTGGGAATCGCTGGCTTACCACCGTGACATTTGAGCAGACACCGCCGCTTCACATCATGCATGCACTCGAAGCAGAGAACATCGAATCGCGCCCGCTCTGGAAACCGATGCATCTGCAGCCCCTTTTCAAAGATGCCTTACATGTAAGCAGCGGGACCAGCGAAGCCCTCTTCGCCAAAGGATTGTGTCTGCCCAGCGGTACGCAAATGCAGCGTGACGATGTTGCAAGGGTTGCTTATCATATAAAAAAAGCTTTACGCCCATGATGCAGCTCTTAAAACCGACGGCGATAAAGCGCTACATTTTCTTTCTCCTTTTTGATCTGTCGCTCTCCATTGCATCGCTGCTCGGTGCCTATGCACTGCGTTTTAACTTTTCGATTCCCGCTGAATTTATGGTGCGTTTCTGGAGTGTCTTCTGGAGCATTTTTGTCATCAAGCTCTTTTTTTTGATTGTGTTTCGGAATTACCAGATTATCTGGCGCTTTTTCGGTTTCAGTGAAGCAAAAAACCTTGTTTACGCGCACCTGCTCTCCTATACAACTTTTACCATCCTGTATATGGTGTTTGAATCCTACTTCAACCCTTTTGCGCGCAGCATCATTATCATTGATCTCATACTTTCCCTGCTGTTTTTGGGTTTGCTGCGTGCTTCGAAACGGCTGATACTTGAACATGAAAACTCCAGCGCCATCCCCACGCTCATTATCGGCGTCAATCCCAAAACCGCCTCTGTCATCAAAAGCGCACTCAACCGCGATATTCCCTATTTTCCCGTTGCTATTGTTCCTGCCGCCAATGAAGATAGCGCGTCACGCAACAGCTATATCTCCAATGTTCGTGTTTTTGGCCCGGAAGCCCTCCAAAAGCTCTCCGCCCAACATGCCATTCGCTCGGCTATTATTACCGCAGAGCTCCCGCAGCATGAACTCAAACACCTCTATGAACAACTCTCGGCCATCGGCATTACCGATATTAAAAAAGTAAAACTGCTTGGCAGTCGGCAGGAGCGTCTGGAAGACCTCTCCATTGAGGATCTGCTGGCACGGCACCCCAAAGATCTTGACACTAAAAGCGTACACGCATTCATTGATGGTAAAACAATCCTGATCACCGGAGCCGGAGGAAGCATCGGCAGTGAAATCGCACTGCAGTGTCAGCGCTTCGGAGCACGGCAGCTTATTTTGCTTGACTCAGGAGAGTTCAACCTCTATCAAATAGGAGAGCAGCTGCCGGATGCAACCCTTAAGTTGGTATCGGTAACCGATAGAAAGAGCCTGGAAGCACTCTTTGCATCAACAAAGATCGATATTGTCATACATGCCGCCGCCTACAAGCATGTGCCGCTGTGTGAAGCCAATATTGAAGCAGCCCTTGAAAACAATATTCGCGGCACGCAAAATGTCATTGATCTGAGTATCGCGTATCAGATTCCGAGGCTGGTGATCATCTCGACAGACAAAGCGGTACGTCCCACCAATGTGATGGGTGCCACAAAACGCGTCAGTGAATTATATGCCCAAAACGTCGAGACGGGCGACACCGAAATTGTATCGGTACGTTTTGGGAATGTTCTGGGTTCAAGCGGTAGCGTCATTCCAAAATTTAAAGCCCAGATTGAAGCGGGAGGACCCGTTACCGTCACCCATCCCGAGATGACCCGCTATTTTATGCTGATTCCCGAAGCATGCCAGCTGGTGCTTCAGGCAGCATCTATCGCCAAAGGCGGTGAACTCTTTATTCTCGATATGGGCGCGCCTGTCAAGATTGTCGATCTGGCACGACAAATGATACAGCTTTACGGGAAAGAGGAGGAGATTTCCATTGTATACAGCGGCCTGAGAGCGGGAGAAAAACTTTATGAAGAGCTGCTGCTTGGAGAGCACGAGAAGAAAACGGAGTTCGAATCGATTTTCGTTGCCAATAAAACCGACTATGAGATCACGGCACTCAAGCGCGACATCGATACGCTCTTTACATGTAACGATGTACTTGCGCAGCTTAAAAAGATCGTGCCCGAATTCGAGCACAGACCCTAGAGTTCTGTTTTAAGCGCGGCTCCGTTGCTGGCATTGGAGACAAGCAGGCTGTAACGTTTGAGCCATTTCGAAGCAAAAGCTTTTTTCACCGGGCTCCAGTGCAATCGCCGACGCTCGAGAGTTTCACCCTCAACATTAAGCTGCAGCAGATGTTTATCAACATCGATTTCGATCTCATCACCGTCTTCAATCAGCGCGATAAGACCGCCTTCAGCCGCTTCGGGACTGACATGTCCAATCGAAGCACCGCGTGTTGCGCCGGAAAATCGCCCGTCAGTAATCAACGCGACACTCTCGCCAAGCCCCATTCCCATAATCAGCGAGGTCGGCGCAAGCATCTCTTGCATTCCGGGCCCTCCCTTTGGTCCTTCATAACGAATGACGACGACATCACCGGCTTTCACCTTGTGGCTGACAATACCGGCAATAGCTTCCTGCTGGGAGTTAAAACAGACGGCGCTGCCTTTGAACTGACGCATACCCGGAGCGATACCCGCTGTCTTGACAACAGCACCCTCTTCTGCAAGATTTCCAAAAAGAATAGAGAGCCCACCTACCGGAGAGTAGGCATTCTCGTTGGTGTGAATAATCGATGTGTCTTTGATCTGCGCGTCTTTAATGCGTTCACCAATCGTCTCACCGGTAATTGTCATCGCGTCTACATGTAAAACGCCTCCGCGTCGGCTTACCTCTTTCATAACGGCATTGACACCGCCTGCACGGTTAATATCGTCCATATGCACGGTGGAAAGCGAAGGCGAGATTTTTGCAATGTGCGAAACATTTTCACTAATCTCGTTGATCTTGGTAATATCGAAATCTACTTCCGCTTCTTTGGCGATGCTAAGCATATGGAGCACCGTATTGGAAGAGCCCCCCATCGCCATATCGACGACAAACGCATTATGCACTGCTTTGTCATTCAAAATATTGCGCATATTCCATTTTGAAGGGTTCTCATCCATCACCATTGCCACAATGCGTTTTGCCGCAGTTTTGACCATTTCAATGCGTTCCGGTGTCATTGCAAGCACGGTCCCATTTCCGGGAAGTGCAACACCCATGGCTTCACACAGGGTATTCATGGAATTCGCCGTAAACATCCCCGAACAAGAACCTCCTGAAGGACAGGCATTACACTCGATCTCATAAAGCTCATCATCGCTCATCTTGCCATCAGCATGTTTACCCACCGCTTCAAAAGCCGTCGCCAAATCGATGGGGGTGCCATCTTTTTTATGCCCCGCAGCCATCGGACCGCCTGAGACGAAAATGGTCGGCACGTTGACGCGCAAAGCACCCATCAGCATGCCCGGAACGATCTTGTCACAGTTGGGAATGCAGATAAGGCCATCCAGCTTGTGCGCATTCATTACCGTTTCGATGCTGTCTGCAATCAGTTCACGCGAAGGAAGACTGTACAGCATACCATCATGCCCCATAGCAATACCGTCGTCCACACCAATGGTATTAAACTCGAACGGCACGCCACCTGCTTCACGAATGGCTTCTTTTACAATGCGGCCATACTCCTGCAGAAAAAAATGTCCGGGGATAATATCAATATGTGAGTTGGCGACACCGATGAAGGGTTTGTCAAAATCTTCATCTTTCAATCCCGTAGCCCGCAGCAGGCTACGATGTGGCGTTTTGTCAAAACCTCTTTTTACCGTATCACTTCGCATCATTATCCTTTTTTCAAAACTTTTCAAAATTATAACGGTTTTTTCAAAAAACCCCTTTACATGTAAAAATAAATTTGCTATACTTTCGGCCCAACAAGAGATAGATCTTGTAAATGCGGGAATAGCTCAGTGGTAGAGCACAACCTTGCCAAGGTTGGGGTCGCGAGTTCGAACCTCGTTTCCCGCTCCATTTTTTCATACCTCAGGTGAGATTTTTTACAAAAGTTTCATCTGAGGTATTTTGCTTTAAGCCCGGATGGCGAAATCGGTAGACGCAAGGGACTTAAAATCCCTCGGTGGTAACACTGTGCCGGTTCAAGTCCGGCTTCGGGCACCAACGTTATCATTGTGATGCGTCTTGATACTTCTACAAACACTGGACAGTTGGCAGAGCGGTTGAATGCACCGGTCTTGAAAACCGGCGAGGGTAGTACCTCCCTGAGTTCGAATCTCAGACTGTCCGCCACCTCAAAAAATTAATACGGGCCCATCGCCAAGTTGGTAAGGCACGTGATTGCAAATCACCCACCCCCAGTTCGAGTCTGGGTGGGCCCTCCACTTTTCTAATTATATGCCCATTCAAGTAGTAAGTGCAGCACACGGCTAATCTCCTGATGATAGGCAAATTCCTTGCCATTGTCACTGGTGATGGTCAAGACATAATTCTGAATCGGTTTCATCATATCGACGATGGCCTGCTTTACTGGTTCGGCATGTTTGGACGGCACCTTCTTCATAAGTGTGAATTTGGAATGACGGTCTACAAGTGTGACAATGCCCCGATGGTGATATCGTCCAATGATGGTATCGACTTCCCAGTCACCGATACGTTCTATACTGCCACCATTTGTCAAGACAACTTTTTAAGAGTTCATCTTCCTACCGCCGGCTGATTTCCTAAACAACTTTTTTCATCCCTTCCAGATAGAC
>JBNLFL010000039.1:0-8049 GCA_050305515.1 Sulfurimonadaceae bacterium | reverse complement strand
TGTGGCTATAGAGAGAGGGAAACGCCTGGCCCCATTCCGAACCCAGAAGCTAAGCCTCCCTTCGCTGATAATACTGCATCTTTCAGGTGTGGAAACGTAGGCCGCCGCATAGCAACTGGATTTTAACCTCTTCTCTTTTATCACTCTAAGAACCACTCCAATATATTTTTTACCTATGACCCTTAACACACTCTATCTACCCTATATTTACCTCTCTTTTACGTGCTTTTTATTACACTTCGCTATGACAATTAATCCGAAACTTCCACAGCCCTGGCTTGATATCCTGCATGATGAATTTCAACAAGACTATTTTTACACGCTCAAGCAGTTCCTGCTTACTGAAAAGGCGCATTATCAGGTATTTCCTAAAGGGAACGATATTTTTAATGCTTTCAATAGCACGTCATTTGATGCCATAAAGGTTGTTATACTCGGACAAGATCCCTACCACGGTCTCAATCAGGCGCATGGTCTCTCTTTCTCTGTTCAGGACGGAATTGATTTTCCTCCGTCTTTACAGAATATTTTTAAAGAGCTGATGAGTGATATTGGGTGTTCAATGCCTCAGAGCGGTAATTTGACTGCCTGGGCCAAGCAGGGGGTTTTTTTACTCAATACGGTCTTGACGGTACGTGCAAATACAGCGTACTCGCACCGTGATCAGGGCTGGGAACGTTTTACGGATGCCGTGATTTCAAAAATAAGTTCACAACGCGATCATGTTGTCTTTATACTTTGGGGGCGTCCCGCACAACTTAAAAAGTCTTTGATCGATACGTCTAGGCATCTTGTTATTGAGTCGCCGCATCCTTCACCTCTTTCGTCGTACAGAGGTTTTTTTGGCTCAAGGCCCTTTTCCCGCGCAAACGCCTATCTTTCCAAAAATGCTATAGCGCCAATTCAATGGTGCCTGTAAAGCTGGTGCTTATTCTGTTTTTGGATTTTTATTGCGATTCTGCGTCTGTGCAGGGTGTGTCTGCACCCTGGCATTCTGTTTTTTCCACAGATAGTTTCTAAAAGATCAAGTTGTCTGCTGAGATCCTGAATATCGCCAAGTTTTTTTTGAAGCGCTTTGGTATGCTCCATTTTTTTTGCTATGGGTGCCAGATGGTATTCATGCAAAAAATTGAGTGCATAGCGTGTCGTTTTAAGTGCAATGCGAAGATTGTGAAAACTTGCGTCGCTTTCATGATGTGAGAGCATGTTGTAAAGTCGTATATGCCTTCGGTAGTGTCGTAAGGCGATGGCCAGTAATTTACGTTTTTCCGAATGGAAAGCGTTTTTATAATGTCCCAATCTTTCAAAATGCTTTTGTATGCCCCTGATGTCTGTCATATGCTTTTCGACAAAATCATGAGCTATTTTTTGGCTGAATTTTCTGTTGCGGTAGTCAATGACGGCGGCTAAAAGTTTTGGCTCGGATTCAGAAGCAAGTGAATCGATCAGGACGTCAAGATCTCTGATCGTATTGGTTTTTTTCAGGATTTTTTTCAGACGTCTGCGCTCTGCTGCGTGCGGATGGTAGAGTTTCAGCAGTGATATGACGCGTCGTAAATGGACGCGAAACTGATGAAGTATTTCCGGATCACTTTC
The DNA here is from genome assembly GCA_050305515.1 of Sulfurimonadaceae bacterium. Classification (GTDB taxonomy): domain Bacteria; phylum Campylobacterota; class Campylobacteria; order Campylobacterales; family Sulfurimonadaceae; genus JAFGUB01. Next base: position 6,453 of record JBNLFL010000039.1, on the reverse strand, counting down.
ACTATTAAACTCTCTGAGATAAGAGGTTGCGATAGCAAGTTGATGGGCGAGATAGGCGGCAAGTGTTGACATCTTGGTCTCATTGTATCACTCTTTGATTACAAAATCCGCAAAGATGGGGAGATGATCGGAAAAACCCGCTCCGGTATGGTGTTTGGGATAGCTTCGGCTCTGCTGCCAGCGGTAGGGCCGCCCTTTTTTATCGAGCAGATAGGGCTGTTGAAAATGACTGAAGCTGTGGCGTTTGTACTCAATTCCTTTGCCATCGCGCAACCCCCTGGATATCAGCATATTGTCAAGGGCCTCTTTGGAGCCTTTAAACGCGTGACTCCAGCGTTCGGAAGTGTCTTGATCATACCAGAGGTTATAGAGACAATCGTTACATGTAAGCAGACGGTCATAGTTCACAGGCGTATGATCATAAGATTTGAGCACCTGATTGATTCCGGTAATGCCCCGTGTATCGTTGAGTTTTCGGTTCTTTTTGAAGGTTATCATCTCTTCGTAGTGGCTGTTAAAGTCACCCATCAGAAGCAGCGCCTGATTGAAACCGATTTCATACAGCCGTTTTTTCACTGCTTTTGCCGAAACGATGCGTTCACTCTCAGGCCCGCTTTTTGCTTTCCAGTGGTTTATGAAAAGATAGAGCGGTTGCTTGTCAATGTCGATGCGGACTTCAAGAATATTGCGGAATTTTCTGCTGGCGGTGACCCAAAGCTCTTTGCTGTAGGTAATTGGATAGCGACTCAGAAGTGCTACTTTAACAGTGGTGTTTTTCGCATCTGCGATAGCACTGTAGGGAAAATAGAGCCCGCGGCGCTGGAGTGTTTTTTGAAGATCCCGTAGTGCGCTGCGCGATTCGATCTCCTGCAGGGCGATAATGTCGGGATGGATATCGGTAATGACGCGGGCGATGTGCTCGCGTTTGATGCGATAATTGGCTGCGTTCCATTTCCATGAAGTGTTGGGGAGGTACTCGACGTACTCACTGCCCTCACGGTTCAGATCAAAAAGATTTTCAACATTGTAGCTGGCAATGCGCACGTTCTGGCTCCACAAGGTTGTAAACAAAAGCAGCAGTCCAATCAGAGGCATCAGAGGGCAATGCCGCTGAGACGCAGGAGACTTTCGCTTTGAGGTTCACGATCCATCAGTTCCATGAACAGCTGCTGCATGCTGCGGCTGCCGCCTTTGGAGAGGAGGATGTCGAGGTAGTCGCGGCCGAGTTTGGTATCAAAGATTCCCTGATCGACAATCGCGAAAAAGGCATCGGCGCTGAGAACTTCCGCCCATTTGTAGCTGTAATACCCCGCTGCGTAGCCGCCGGAGAAAATATGAGAGAAGCCATTTTGAAAGCGGTTGTACGATGGTGGTTTAATGAGCGATGTTCCCTCACGGATGCTATCAAGCAGCTTCTGGACGCCATCGCCCTCATAGTGATCCATGTGGAGTTTAAAATCGAAAGTGGCAAATTCGAGCTGGCGCAGCATGGCCATGGCCGAGAGGAAGTTTTTCGCACGTACCAGCCGTTCGATCATGACATCAGGCAGTACTTCTCCAGTTTGATGATGTCTGGCAAAGAGGCGCAGCACTTTTGGCTCATAGGCAAAGTTCTCGAGAAACTGGGAAGGAAACTCCACTGCGTCCCATTCAACGCCGTTGACACCGCTGACACCGTTTTCATTGACGACAGAGAGCTGGTGATGCAGGGCGTGGCCCATCTCGTGAAAGAGGGTTACGACATCATCATGACGCAGCAGGGAGGGCGATGTGGCGGATGAGGGCGGAAAGTTGCAGACGATGAACGCCGAAGCGAGCTGCACGTTGCCATCTTCATCACTGCAGTGCGTCTGCCAGTTGTGCATCCATGCGCCGCCGCGTTTTGATTTGCGCGCTTCAAGATCAAGATAAAGACGGGCGCGCAGGGTGTCATCGACATAAAGATCATACGCACGGGCTTTCTCATTCCAGAGCTTACATGTAGCGGGTTGGAACGTGACGCCGAAGAGATGTCCCAGAAAATCGAAAAAACCGCTCACGACGCTCTGCTGCTCGAAGTAGGGGCGGTACTCCTCTTCGTCAAGATCGTACTGCGCTTTTTTGAGCTTTTCGCTGTAATAGGCGGTATCGAAACTCTCCAGCGGCGTGTCGCACATGCTTTGAAGCATCTGAAGCTCTTCTGCGGCCTGATGCTTTGATTTTGCGGCAAGTTCTTCCAGAAAGCTGACCACCGTTTTGGTATCGGGAGCCATTTTGGATGCGAGCGAGAGTTCGGCGTAGTTTTCAAACCCGAGCAGTTTGGCTGACTCCTGGCGCAGAGCGAGCAGCTCGTCGATAATGGCGGCATTCTCGGGCGCACGCGTCGTGTAGGCTTTGTAGAGCTCTTCGCGGATCTCGCGGTTCGGACCATAGGTCATGTAGGCGAGGTAGGAGGGCATCTGAAGGGTGAATTTCCATCCGCTTTTGCCGTCCTCTTCAAAAGCCGCCGTATCAAGGTCGCTTGGGGGAATGCCTTCGACATCGGCAGCATCGGTGATGATTTTTTCATAGGCATTCGTGGCGTCGAGAAGGTTTTGGGAAAAGTTGTTGGTGAGGTCGCTTTTGCGCAGATTGATCGCTTTGAGACGGGCTTTCTTCTCATCATCAAGGTGCGCACCGCTGAGCGTGAAGCCCAGAATGTTGAGATCGATCACGCGCTGCTGCTCGGGATTGAGCTGCTCGTATTCTGATTGTTTGATTGCTTCAAATGCCTTGAAGATGTCGAGATTCTGCCCGATCTCGGTACCGTATTCGCTCAGCAGCGGCAGTGCCTCGCTGTAAACCTGCTGCGTGCGTTCGGAATTCTCGACCGCATTGATGTGCGAAAGCGGGGTAAAGAAGTGATCCAGACGCTCTTCGAGCAGTTCGAAAGGTTTGATGAAATTGGCATAGCACTTCTCTTTGGTGGCAAGAAGTGTTGCAATGGTTTTGCGATTCTCATCCAGACGGGTCCGGAGATTTTCAATGAAATGTTCGAGATCGAGATCAAATTCCAGAAAGGGGGCTGCGCTCATAATATGAATCCTTACATGTAAAAGCGCCATTGTATTGAAAGTAAAGTAAAAGCCCTTATAATTGCGGGACTACAAGGAGGAAATTATGAAGAGTTTAATATTGGTATGTATTGCCGCTCTGGCTTTGGCACAGGAGTGCCATTTTGAAAATGACGGGAAGGTACAGCTGGGCTGGACCGCTTACAAAACTCCTGCCAAGGCGGGCGTGAAGGGAACGTTTCTCGCCGTGGATTCGAACATTCCGAAGCAGGCGGATTCCGTAGCATCCATGTTGAACGGGTCGCGTGTTTTTGTTCAGCTCAAGAGTGCGGATTCCGGAAATGCGGGCAGGGATGCCAAACTGGTGCAGTTTTTCTTCAACCTTCTCGAAGGGCAGACCGCACACGCCGATGTTGCCTCCGTAACGGGCGATGACACCGAGGGCGTTGTTAACGTTTCGCTACTGATGAACGGCGCCACGATAGCGGTTCCCATGACATACCGCGTGACCGAGGGCGTTCTTGAAGCCGAAGGTGTGATCGATCTGGCGGATTTCAAAGCGCTTGAGGCACTCAAGTCGATCAATACGGCCTGTTTTGAACTGCATCAGGGCAAGACGTGGCAGGATGTCGCGGTACGCTTTTCGCTCAACCTTAATCGCGTCTGCCGTTAACCTGTGATCAAAACGTTTCTACGCTACCTTTTCGTAGGGGCTCTCTCACTCTCACCGCTGGTGGTGGTGCTGATGCTGGTGAACTTTCTCAAGTCACTGGGCATCAGCGCCTATCTGCGTCTTTATGATATCACCGACTCTTTCTGGATTACGATTGCGTTGGTCGTTTTGGTCATTATGCTTTTTACTGTTTTGGGCTACTCCATCGAGCGCTACGGAAAATCGATGATCGTCACGCTCATTGACCGAATTTTTGAAAGCATTCCGGCCATCCGTACGGTCTATTCCATCTTCAAAAAAATCGCCAATATGTTTTCCGGCAACGATGAAAGCGGAAAAAAAGAGGTGGTTTTGGTGGAGTATCCAAAAAACGATGTCTGGGTTCCGGCGTATGTCCTTAACCGATATGAGGGTATCAGTGTTCTGTTTGTACCGACATCGCCCAACCCGACAAGCGGTTATACGGTTATCGTCAAGGATTCGCTCTGCATTCCGGTCTCATTGACACTGGAGGAAGCTTCTTCATTTATTATCAGCATGGGAGCCGATTTTGCCAAGCGCGAGGAGATCGCGCTCAAGATCAAAACGCATCCGTCAGCTTACATGTAAGAGTCAGGGGTGTGCGGGAAAGCTTTCGAGGATTTTTGAAATGACCTTGTTGATGTACTCCGTACGCTCCTGCGGCGTGTCAAGATCGTAGAGCTGATCGGTCGCCATACCGCGCCAGAGAATCTTTTGGGTTTTCGGATCCATGACATCGACAATCAGCTGTCCCTGATCGTACTCTACGGTGCGGGTGCTGGCAATCATCATGCCGCTGTAGCGGTAGAAACCAAGACTCTGATACTCGGTATCGATACGGGTTTTGTTTTCGACATTGACATGGTACACAACATAAAAATCAGCGCTCTCACGCGGAACGTTCTCGTAGTTTTTGGACTGGAATGTTTGGATCAGGGCATTTTCGATCCTGCCGTTGGTCAGCGTGTCTTCATGCTCCTGCTTTTTATGGACAATGGCAAAACTCTTATAATCTGTCAGTGTCACGGAAGGGTCATAGTCGGTCTGGACTTTCATACCTGAACAGCCCAGAAATATCAGAGTGCCGATAAAAGCGATGAGTTTGAACAGCATGGCGTATCCTTACATGTAACTACTGTTTCTTGCGAAACAGGTGGTATTTTTCGGATTCAAGCAGATTCTCCACATACTGGCGATCAGCTTTTTCGGTGTTGATCCACATGCCTGAGGGGAGGCGTACTTCGAGTTTCCCTTTGGCACGGCATTTGATGATTTTTTTTGCGGGGAGGATCTTCTCTATAGGTGAGAAATCCGCTTTGCCCAGCTCCAGATCATCGCGGTAAAAAAGCGTTTGCGACGTGAAGTTTCCCCATCCGGGAATTCCCTCTTCCGTGTAGGGAATTTCGTAACCGTTTTTGAACGTAACGATGATTTTATAGTGACTCTCTTCAAAGACTTCGGTAATTTTTCCGCGTCCGAAAACGAGACCGTAGACCTTCTCACCCACCTTGGCATCTGAAAAATAGGCCATCTTCCGCTCCTGAATTTTATTGAACAGTATAGCCAATTCCGCGAATCGTTTTAATATAGTTCTTGGTTTTGTCCGGATCGATTTTCTCTTTGAGACGGTTGATGGCGACGTTGACGGTACGCCCCTGATAGGCTCCGCCTTTACCCCAGACATTCTTTAAAAGATAGTCGCGTTTGAGTACGCTTCCCTGATGCGCAATCAGCGTATGAAGCAGGTCGAATTCAAGCTTCGTCAGTTCGACTTCAGCGTTTTCAATCAGAATAACCCGTGAGTTGAGATCGAGGCTGATATCACGGTAAACGACGTTGTTGGCCTGAAGGCTCTTTTTGGTACGGCGCAAAACCGCTTCGATGCGCAGTATGAGTTCCGTCATTTCAAACGGTTTGGTCATGTAATCGTCCGCACCGCGGCGGAATCCCTCTTCAACATGGTATTTGCTGTCTTTTGCAGAGAGGTAGATGACCGGAGTGTCAAGCCCTTTTTCGCGCATCATGGCGATAAATTCGCTCCCTTCGATATCCGGGAGGTTACGGTCCATGATGATGAGGTCGATCGCCTCTTCGGCAAGTGCGCGTTTGACATTTTTGGTGCTTAAAAACCCCAGTGTCTCATACCCCTCTTTGTTCAGGCGGTATTCGAGGAGTTCTATCAGGTCTGTGTCATCTTCTACAATCAGAATTTGTGCTTTCATACGTCCGTTTCTCAACTTTTTGTGATGATGAAGTATAGAGCAGATTTATCTCAGCAGCATTACAGAGGTGATTTTGATGTAACCAAAATGTTCTATTTCAGGTGGAGGGGAAAATAGCAGACAGGAAGAGGGAAAACCCTTCCTGCAAGAGGTTTATTATTTAAGTGTAACGTCTTTGAAGCTGATTGTAGCTTTCTGCGCTGTTGTGAACGCTTTTTTCGTGTGGATGTCCGCATCGGCTTCACCAAGAGTGCTCACCACACCGTTAACGAATGCCGGTGCAGTCGTGTCATCTTTGATGTAGATACCACCCTCATCGCTGCCGTTGACTTTGTTGATAGAGAAGTTTTCAATCTTCGCTTCTGTCATCGGAGTCGTACCGCCGCTAGAGATTTCGAAACCGGCATGCGCCACTTCTTTTTGCTGAACGAAGATGTTGGTAGCCGTACCGCTGTAACCGTAGTCAAGGTCGAAGCTGTCGTCCTGACAGTTGATCATCGTGGCG